>JBGTGK010000285.1:0-1789 GCA_041746795.1 Phormidesmis sp. | reverse complement strand
GTCTGAAACAGCGGCTAGGCCATTGCGATTGATAATGACAACATCGTTGTTTTGCAGCAGAGGATTGTTCTTTTCGTCGATACCTTCGGCAAAGTCGACGGGGATAGATGAGCGCTGTACGGTGCCATCTTCGTTGAGCCGCACCAGCTCGGCAGAGCCTTTGGCGGCCCTGTTGTTGAAGCCACCTGCTGCTAAGACTGCCTGACTAAGCGGCGTGTTAGGTGGTAGCTCGACGACGCCTGTTTGCTTGACCTCACCCACAACATTGACCCGAATCGTGTTGGGTGAGAAGCTAGCCGCTGCCAGCTCACCGATCTCTTGGGTGGACAGATCAGCTGCGGTCGGGACAAAAATACTGTCGCCTTCTTGCAGGATGGCATCTTGTTTGAGGTCGCCTACCTGAAGAAGCTGCCAGAGATCAACATCAAAAATTTGGGGAGTGCCCGCCCTTGTCGGTCGAATGACCTGCACTTTTCTGATGTCGGCTTTTGGCTTGATGCCGCCTGCTACCTGAATCGCTCTGGTCACAGTGGTAGGGCTCTCGGATGAGCCTCCAGCTCCGGGCGTGCCCGCGTCGTCAGTGCGAGCGACCCCGCCCTGAAGGGTGTAAGGCCCTGGGCGATAAACCTCGCCGATGATAGCAATGTTGATAGGCTTGCCCACATCGGCAGCAAAGCTAGAGTCTGCCAGTAAGGCAGCATTTTCTAACGGAACTGAGGCTGTGGGGATAAAGATTGAATCGCCGTCTCTGAGGGTAATGTCCTGGCCGAGATTGCCGTTTTTGATCAGCTCCCATAGGTTCGCAGCAATGATTTTTTGGCTGCCGTCTCTTTGAGTGCGCCGAATCTGTACCTGTGATAAGTCAGCGGATTGGGTGATGCCACCGGACTGCTCAATCACTCGACTCAAGCGAGCGGAATCGGTGTTGTTTTGATCGAGGGTGTATGAGCCAGGGCGAGTGATTTCGCCAGCTATGCCGACCTGTAGCGCTCGGCGGCTAATCAGACTGAGCGTAATCAAGGGCCGCTTAAGATATTGGCCGTAGCGACGAGAGACGGATCCTGAAGCGGCTTCTACGCTGAGCCCATCAACGTTAACTTTACCGATTAAAGGAAGATTGAGGGTGCCATCGACTAAGACCTGACTCTCACCGCTGTATTGCGGCACTCGAAAGATATCGACACGAACGATATCTCCAGCGCCCAAAGTGTATGCGGATTCGGGGGTAACAGAACTTGGCTGAGCGGGGGCTAGCTGAGGAGGGGCTGACTGAACACGTATCGGCTGAGTCGGTATTGGCTGAGTCGGTACTGGCTGAATAGGGACTGCTGGAGCAGACAAAACGGGGAGAGACTCGCTGTTTGGGGCGGCTTGAGTTGGGGCGGCTTGAGCTGCACTTTTAGGAATGACAAGGCTACTGAACAGCAGAAAGCTGCCGATTGCTGCTAGCTTAAATGGCTGAGGATGTTCATTAAGTGGCATGGATATCAATAGACCTGTCGTTATGAACGGTAGAGCAGATACCCACATAGATATCTATGCTTCTACTTGCAGAGGGTCAAGGTTGAAATCCGCTAACTTTCTAAGTCGTTATGCTGAAGTTTACGCAAAGTTTATGAAGATAAACGTGACCGGTTATCTATGAAAATGCATTTCGACTACGCTCCATGCTCGATCCGCTGTAGTCAGAGGGTTGAGCGCAGGCGTACCGCCAAGGGCGTGGCACAGGTCAACGCGTCGCGTCGCCGCAGGTGTTAGCTTTCTGGTGGCTTTACGGAGATGAGCGGGT
>JBGTGK010000284.1:0-3225 GCA_041746795.1 Phormidesmis sp. | reverse complement strand
GGCAGCTATATTGGAGGTGTTTTTCATCGTAGGATTTTCCGACACTTGGATGGTGTTATCAGGAAAATCCTACTTTTTTTGCCTCCCTGATGACACGCTTAAAGCGAGTTGGGGACTGCCCACTATTTTGCATTGCTCCCAGCCTTACTCTCCTGAAACCTTATTCTGCTAAATTTGACAGATTCACTAAAGCATCGCCCGAAACCCGGCAGCCTGTCCATTCATCCATTAATACTGCGCCAATACGCTGATAGAAAGTAATCGCGCTCTCGTTCCAGTCGAGTACGCTCCATTCCAACCGTCCGCAGCCTTTGTTCAGCGCATGGCCCGCCAAATACTTCAGCAGGTCTGTTGCAATTCCCTGTCGCCGGTAGTCAGGCAGCACAAAAAGATCCTCTAAATAGATACCTGGCTTCATCAGAAAAGTAGAGAAATTATAGAAGTAAAGCGCAAATCCAGCGATCGCGCCATCTACCTCAGCAACAACAGACTCAGCGTACGAAGGCGAACCAAACAGACCGCTATGCAGATCTTTTTCTGTACCCACCATTTCGTGAGCCAGCTTCTCGTATTCACTGAGTGCCTGGATTAAAGAAAAAATAGCTGATACATCATCGGGCGTGGCTGGGCGGATGTTAACTGTCATTGTCTGAGCTTTTTTACTGGGATTAAAACAAACGGCTGGTGACTCGACCGATGACTAATTCTGGGCCTACTACGCCAAAAGAGCGGCTGTCGGTGCCTTCAGTAGCATTATCGCTCAACACGTAACAGCTACCATCGTAAAAAGTCTCACTCACTCGCTTCACCATTCTGATGTTGGGCTTCAGCGGATGCAAACATATCACAATATCACCAGGGGAGATACTAGCCGAAGATTGTGTCGCCTTATGTACAGGTACAACAAGCACCTCTTCTCCAGGCTGTAGCGTTGGTAGCATAGAGTTTCCAGCTACGCGAAATCGCCAGCGTCTGCCTAATGCCCAGCGGCTAATTTCTATCCAATTACGCTTTAGCTTCACGGTTAGGTTTTGCGCACGTTTTTACGTACACACAGAATAGGGCACAGCAGTGCTGCGCCCTACGGCAGACGGTTGATGAATGAAAGTTAGCTGGCGACATACCAGGAAACGTCGCGGCTCTTGGTTTCCCAGAAGATGCTATGAATCTTCTTAACGGCGTCCATTAGCTCCTGACAGTGCTGAGTGCTGACTTCTACTTTGCAGGCAGAACAGGTTTTAGCCGCTTTCCAAAAGGTATCGTGCAGGTCGGGGTACTTCTCTAAGTGAACCGGCTTGAAGTAGTCAGTCCATAGAATCAACAGCTCGTCTTTAGTGATTTGGGCCTGCTCTTCTTTGATGGCAATGTAGCGAGACATAGTGTTTTGATAAGACGCCATGGCCTGAGTGTCACCACCTTCAGGATGCTGAAGGTCGAGGATTTTTTTGGTCATAGAAACCACGGCTTCTGCGGCAATGCGAGCAGAAGAAGGATCGTATACACCGCAAGGGCCGTCACAATGGGCTTGAACTTCGGGGGCTGGGAAGCGAGCCTTCAGCGTAGAAATAACTGTGCTAAACATAAGTTACAAAATTCTCCAAGAGATTATGGCTTTAAGTATACCTTCCTAGCTTTTCGGTGGCGAAACTATTACAGGAGCCAGCCGAATGCGCTAAAAGGTTGCTTGTCATATAGCTGCTACTGACTATTGAGTTTAGCAAAGTCTCGCACCGTAAACTATCTAACCAAAGCTATAAATGGGCTACCAATAGGCTGTCCAAGAAAGTAGACCTCAGGGTAGCCTAATAGATAGATAGATTAGAACACATATACCAAATCAGTATAAAATCGCACTTTTTCCCTATGCAAAGGCTCACACAGGTTTACCGGCAGTTTAGATGGTTCAGGCTAGTTGTAGCGGCCTCAGTAGCAGCCTTATTAGCGATTGGCATTAGCACTTGCAACGCACCCAGCGACCTTTATGCCAGCTCGCCGCCCTGCACCGATAGCTACTGCGACTGTAGTGACTTTGCTAACCAGGCACTCGCTCAGGATGTTTTAACCGCTTTTAAGGACGACCCTTACGGTCTGGATAAGGATGGTAACGGTCAGGCGTGTGAAAGCCTTCCACGGACTGATCTAATCGTAGATAGGGCGGCTGACTTTTCTAACAGCGAGCACTTGACCTTTGGCAATCCGAGCAATGCTGCCCGCGACAATCCTAATAACTTTTTAGTTGAGCGAGAGCCCTACGTGTTCTCCTATAGTAAGGCGCGTAACGGGTTGAACTGGGCGAGCTGGCGAGTAGATAAGCGCTGGCTGGGAAGCGTTGACCGGCAGGATAACTTCAGTCCCGATGGGGAGTTGCCTGAAGGGTTTTATCAGGTGACGCCGGGGGACTATCGGCGCAGTGGATATGACCGGGGGCATATGGTGCCTTCGGGCGATCGCACACTCACCCCCCGCGACAACTCACTGACCTTTGTAATGACCAATATTTTCCCTCAAGTGAGCGCCAACAATCGCGGCCCTTGGCGCGAGCTAGAGCAGTACGGGCGAGATTTGGTGCAGCAGAAAGGTAAGGCGGTATACGTAATCGGGGGCATTTATGGTGATAGTGGCAAGGTTGGGAGGGTGACGGTTCCCAGTCGGGTGTGGAAGGTGATAGTGGTGCTGGATAACGTAAAAGATGATATTACGCGCAGGACAGAGGTGATTGCGGTGGATATGCCAAATAGCGATCGCATCGAAGCCAACTGGCAGACCTACCGCACCACCGTTGACCGCATCGAAATTGCCACCGGCTACAATCTGCTCTCAGAAGTTTCTGAGAGCATTCAGGCCGTCATCGAATCCAACGTTTTCAGATGAGCCATGACCACTACTGCGAAAGGATTTTTGCTTTCGGTGAGCTGTGACCATTGCTGCTGATAGTCTAGCAATTTCACCGTGCGAAACTCAAAGTAGTTCCGGCAACCCCACATCTCTTCCGTGAAGCTTTCAGGTCGCCATTTTGAGTTGCCGTCACTTAAAATGGCGAAGCTTTGGCCTGGCTTTGCACCTCAATGTGAATCAGCACCCATATGTCGTCTCCCGCCAAAGTCCAAACCTTAACGAGCTTGTCGGCAAAGCGCGTGCCTACCTCCGTCTCTCGGACGACCTGCTGAAGCTCCTTGTCTAAAAATTCGTAATCTCTCGACCAATCGACTTGGAGGATAAACATCA
>JBGTGK010000283.1:0-3597 GCA_041746795.1 Phormidesmis sp. | reverse complement strand
AGCGACTAGCGACATGCTCTACCCCCAACCCGGCGCAGTAGCTCTCTGGCTAGGGCGCGATCGCGCTTTGAAGGAAATGGGAAGTATCGCTGCTTACGATAGCGGCCCATCATCACGACTTCTTCTGCCGCGTAGCTGGGGCAGCGTCGTTTTGCCAATACCAGAGGGGCCGACTAGCCCCGCTAACTGCCCTGGATATAGCGACAAATTGACGTGAGAAAAAACAGGACTTTGCTGATAGCCACAGGCTAAATCTTTAGCTTCAAGAAGAGGAGACATAGACGTTCAATCAACTTTTAGTAGCGGTAGGCCCAACAACGTTAGTAGTATCAAGCTGATCGACCAGTCTAGAGTCACCGCCCAAATTGTCTGCCAAAATTCGTAAGCTATCTGCCATCATGCCGATGTAAGTGTGCTCAGGATTGTCGTTTTCCATAGCGTTAGCAGAGCCGTCTCCTGGAAGATCATCGTCACTGGTATTAGCTAACTTAACCTTTGCTTCCTGTGCAATCTGTTCTTCTACCTTGCTAGGAAACACTTCAGATCCAAAGATCGCTGGCACGCCTGTCTCCCGAATTTGATCGATTAAGGCTGCTACATCTTGAGCAGAAGGTTCATTGAAGTCGGATGGCTGAATTGCCCCAATCACTTTAAAGCCATATAGTCAGCCTTGGCCAGAAAGTCGCCGTCGGAGGGACGAGGCTCAAACGTATGGGAATTAGTGCCCTCTGGAATGATCCCATCAACCTGAACGCGTTCTTCGGCAATGTTACTAACGATATTAGTAATCGGAGCAACCGTAGTCACCACTAGAGGTTTAGTCTGTGCCGCTGAATCGATAGCAGCGGTAGAGTCAAAGCGCAAGGAGTAGGGAAAGGGTTCTCATAGGTGCTAGAGGTTAGATTCACCTGGTAGTAAAACTTATCTAGATCTTAGAAACAATCCCCCCCTGGCATTTTGCGCGGTTTTAGAGCCTCTAAACGCTAAACAGCCTTAAAGCGAAGCAAGCACCCTAATGCTTATCCGTTCTGAGGCTGGTTGTCTCTCATTGCTGCTGCTAGAGCACTGCCGATGTGCTAGCAGACAGAGCGGACAAGCTAAGCTTATTTAGTAAAGCTGAAGCGCCCGTTGACCTTCTCTCCGTCAATGTCGGAAAGCACAGCTACTTTATACTCACCTTCAGCAGTGCTAGGGAGAAGGGCTACATAGTGCCCACCTTCAGCGTCATACGGCATCTCTAATGACTGTTGGGTGCCATCCGGCAGATCGATCTGGGCACTCACCTGAGCATCTGGAATAGGTGAGTGGCTCTCGCCGTCTTGCAAATACAGATCTAGGTGGGTGCCTGTTGCCTCTGCCTCAGGCACTAGCTCCAGATGGTAAGCGCCTACTTCAACAACCTGACCACCGGCTTGGGACTCACCTGCGGCTGAAGGTTCAGCCGCTTCAGTTGCAGCGCTCTGAGTCGCATCAGGCGCGGTAGGTTTGACCTCAGCGGTTGTATTGCCACTACCCTCACAGCCGGTCAACACCAACAGACTCGCGCTGGCAAGGACTGCAACCATAGCTCGATTCAGTTTCATAAATTCTCTCTTTTTCAGTGAAAATGTGTTCATTAGATGACGAGCAGAAATAGACTTTACAGCAGACTCAGAATAGCAGTACCTCCTCATTTTCATTCTTTTTAGCAACCTTAAATCGCTGAAGCCTTCTCAGGCAAAGCGTCCCATGGGACATCGGCTTGAACAGAGGGGGTTGGTTTGGCTATCAGATATCGGCCAAACAGCGCATAAAGTGCAGGTAGCACCAGCAGGGTGAGCGCTGTGGATGTCACCAAGCCGCCTAGCACCACGACTGCTAAAGGCTGCAAGATTTCTTTTCCAGCCCCGTTGCCAATCACCAAGGGAACCATACCTAAGGCCGAAGTCAACGCTGTCATCAAAATGGCCACCAGTCGCTCCATTGAGCCTTCGACAATCACTTCCTGAAGCGGCATTCCCTTGGCCAGCTTGGTATTGTAGTTGTCTACCAACAGCAAGCCGTTACGAGTGGCTACCCCAAACAGGGTAATGAAGCCGACCAGTGAGGCCACCGACACAATGCCGCCGCCGAGTGCAATCGAAAAGATGCCGCCGACTAGGGCAAGCGGCAGGTTGATCATGATCATCAGCATTCCAATTACTGATTTGACGGCGAAATACATCAGCACTGAAATCAGGACAATGGCTAATCCGCCAAATACCAGGAGGTTATGACTGGCTCGCTGCTCTGATTCAAACTGTCCTCCGTACTGAATAAAGTATCCGGAGGGAAGCGGAATCGTCTCGCTTACTTTGGTTTGAATCTCGTCTACGACAGATCCTAAATCTCGTCCGGCCACGTTAGCAGACACCACAATCAAGCGCGAAACATTCTCACGATTAATCGTGTTTGGGCCGGTTCCGTATTCAACCTGGGCTACTTGAGCTAGCGGAATCCTTTGACCGGTTGGCGTGTCGATCAACAGATTTTGAATCGTTTCTAAATTGTTCCTCGCGTCCTCTTCTAGCCAAACTAGCAGATCAAATAGCTGCTGCTGCTCTAGCACCTGCGAGACTACACGACCATTGAGCGCAGTTTCGACTATCTCAGAGATTTGGCCGACGGTGAGGCCATAGCGGGCGGCAGCCGCGCGATCAAACTGAATTTGTATCTGTTCGATGGGGACTTGAGGCTCTAGCTGAAGATCGACGAGGCCGTCAATCTCTCGAATGGCGCTTTCTACTTCACTGCCAATGGAGCGAAGTTCGTCCAAGTCGGGGCCGAAGATTTTGATGGCGATCGCACTCCTCACCCCAGAGAGCACTTCATCCATCCGGTGCGAAATAAATCCACCAATACTGGGCGCAATCCCTGGAATTCGGGCAACTTCTTCGCGAATTTTCTCAATCGACGCTTCTCGATCTGCCATTCCTATGGGGCTGCGTGCGATGTCTAAGTGGCCTAAATTCACGCCACCGGCATCGGCATCTCCGGGCGCACGTCCGGCGCGTAGCTGCACTGTCTCAAATCGCGGATCGTCTTTGAGTGCAGCCTGCATAGCCAGCCCAGACTGGTTGGTTGCTTCTAGCGAAACCCCTGGATAAAGCAGCATGGCATTCACCAGGGAAGGCTCTTGAAACTCGGGCAAAAACACGCGCCCTAGGCTAGAAAACGTGATTAGGGCGGCCACCAGTGAAGCCCCCGCAATCATCAGCACGACTTTGGCTCGCCGCATCACTACGCCGAGCATCGGGCGATACAGCCGCTGAGCAAAAGCGCTCACCCAAGTCTCATCGCTAGGGAGCGGGCGATTGGCTAGCAAAATGGCGCATAGGGCGGGCGATAAGGTCATCGCTACAGCGGTAGAGGCAAAAATAGACACCAAGTAGGCAATGCCCATCGGGGCAAAAATTCGACCTTCCACGCCCACCAAGCTAAAAATAGGTGCAAACACCACTGCAATAATTACCGTCGAAAAAATGACGCTGACTCGCACCTCTACCGAGGTTTGGTACACCACCTTAAACGGATGCTCCGGCGTGCCCGCTAGCTGGTTTTGCCGTAGTCCCCGATAGG
>JBGTGK010000282.1:0-20914 GCA_041746795.1 Phormidesmis sp. | reverse complement strand
ATGTCTGCTTCATTGCAGGTTTTTCTCATGAAATTCTAAGCTCCAGCTAAGTGAAACTCTATACAAAGGCACTTAATATTCAAAAGTGGAATTATAGAACCAGAGAAAATTTCTTGTCAAAGGCGTTTCGCAGCCTATTTTACCGATGGGAAATCTGATGGGAAATTGCCACTTTCTATTAAATTTTGCACATATTAGACAATCCTAGCAACCTTACAAGAGTAAACAAGCCTCATGAAAAATTTGAAATTTGGTACACTGCTCGGTCTATTCATTCTAACAGCTAGCCTGACGGCCTGTGCCGCTAAGCCCGATAGTGCCGCATCAGAAGATGCCATGAAAGAAGAACCTGGGACGGCTATGCAAGAGCCAGGAAGCGCTATGAAAGAAGAGCCAGGGGGTGCCATGAAAGAGTCAGGAAGCGCTATGGAAGAAAAGCCAGGAACGGCTATGGAAGAGCCAGGGGGTGCCATGGAAGAAAAGTCAGGAACTGCCATGGAAGAGCCAGCAACCGCACCGAAATAAGTTAAGTTGTCTTGCCGAAATGCTTTGTAGCTGGCAACACAAGCTGACAGCTATAAAACTACGGCTGTAGAACTTAGAAGAACGAGTGTTTATCAGTGAATATTCAGGTAAATATCACGTACTGATGAACACTCGTCGTTAACAGCATTATATTTACCACTGTCAAACAGCGAGTTAGGTCATGAACAAACAACATATGTTACAGAGGCGTCACCTGCTCCGATATCTGGGATTAGGAGCCGTAGGGGTCGGAGCCGCAGCGTTTTTCCATCACGATACCAACATCCAACTGCCTAAGCTTGTCGCGGGTGCCAGATCTGGTGGTACCTCTAACACCACGGGTACGACAGCTAGCAATGCTCCCGTTGTTGCCGCGCCAGCCCCGGCCTCATCATCTAGCTCTATGCATCTGCCAGCGTTCCAAGGGATTAGCCAGTGGCTAAACTCTGAGCCTTTAACCGTCGCTGATCTCAAGGGAAGCGTTGTTCTCATTCAGTTTTGGACGTTTTCTTGTATTAACTGCCAGCGCACGCTGCCCTACATTACCAAATGGAACAGCCAGTATGCAGCCCAAGGGCTCAAGGTCGTAGGCGTTCACACACCCGAGTTTCCGTTTGAAAAAGAGATCAACAATGTCAAGGCAGCTTTGACAGATCACGGGATTACCTACCCAGTGCCGATAGACAACGATTTCACCACTTGGAGAGCCTACGACAATCACTATTGGCCCCACTTGTTTTTAGCCGACCGTGAGGGTGTGATGCAATACGATCACATTGGTGAGGGTGCTTACGATACGACAGAACAGACTATTCGCCAGCTGTTAGCCCAGACGGCAGGCTAAAGCTAAGGCAAATACTCGCTATGATGACCTCTTCCCTTTCTTTGACGCTAGCGCTGTTAGGCGGATTACTCACCGTGGTTTCTCCCTGTGTGCTGCCTGTTTTACCGATTATTGTGGGGCGATCGCTCCAATCCCACCGATATGGCCCGGTCGCACTTGTGTTTGGCTTGGTGGGCGGGTTTGCGCTGGCCGGAAGCCTGTTAGGCGTGAGCGCTAGCTGGTTTAGTCACGTCGCGGGGCTGCTGCGAACGGTTGCAATTGCACTGCTTTTAACCATGGGCCTGTTGACCCTTTTTCCCAAGCAAAGTTCGCAGTGGCGCTACAAGCTTTTTAGCTATTTGCCCGTGAAGCACCAGCGCAAAGAACCGATCAGAATCGGCCTGGCCGGAGAGTTTTGGCTCGGCACACAGCTCGGGCTACTTTGGACGCCTTGCGCAGGCCCGGTGCTGGGCAGTATCCTGGTGCTAGCAGCGGTTGATCATCAAATAGAGGGCGCTTTCAAACTGTTGTTGCTATATGGCATTGGCGCTGCTATTCCTATGCTAGTGTTTGCCTATGGAGGACGATACCTCAGCAGTCGCTTGCTTTCAATTCGCGCCTATGGCGATCGCTTGCAGCGCCTGGGGGGAGCTATTGTTGTGATCACAGCAATCGCGATTCTTCTAGGTTGGGATGTTCGAGTTCAGCTTTGGCTTGCGCCGCTTTTTCCCGCTTTACCCCTGTGAAATCCCCCTGTAAAATCCCCTGTAAAACCTATGAGTAACCCTACAGCGTCCGCTCAAGACCCCGAGAAGAGCCCCGAGAAGCACCCTGAGAAGCCCGCTAAAAAAGCAGCTAAAAAGGCCCCATCTGCGCCTCAACAGGCCCTATTCAGCAAAATTTTTCATTGGATTAATCTCATTAGCCTGCTGTTGATGCTAACCAGCGGCCTGCAAATTTACAATGCCAATCCAGTATTTGGCGGTCGGGCTGGCTGGCACTTTCCGGCCCTTTTCACGTTAGGAGGCTGGCTCGCAGGAGGCCGCCACTGGCATTTTGCCGCGATGTGGGTTTTTTCGATGAATCTGTTGATTTATGGCATTTACATTTTCATCACTCGCCGCTGGAAACGACGGTATGCTTCTAGCAGTGATATTCAAGTACTGCAAACTGGGAAAAACCCTAAGCGCCGCAATTACGCCTGGCATCGAGTGGTGTATACGGCGATTATGCCGGTGCTGGTGTTGGCGATCGCATCCGGCCTAGCGATGTACAAGCCCGCTCAGTTTTACTGGCTATCAGGGCTATTTATCAACTGGCAAATTCTTCGGACGGTTCACTTCATCACAGTGCCTATTGTTGTTTTATTTACCCTGATGCATTCTTTATTGGCCCTCAAAGTCGGCCAGTTCCGCTTAGTCAAATCCATGTTTACCTAGCGTCTTGTCGCAAACCCAGATAGTCAATCTAATCACCCGCTTATCTAACCGCTATGCAACCGACTCCACCCTCTGGCCGCCGCTCTGGCCGCATATTAACTCGCCGCCGCCTGCTACAGCTATCTGGACTCTCTGGAGCCGGAGTGTTACTCAATGCCTGCGGCGCACCGCTCTATTCTAATCAGGTCAATCAAGTCTCTGAACCGCTCAATCAGCGGGTTGAGGAGTTGCTCTTGCGCTCGCAAACGCCCGTACCCGAGTATTCTATCAATGCCATCACACCCGACGCGCTGCTGATCAATTCGTTTAACGGCACGCCGCAGATTGACCCGGCCACTTTTCAGCTTACCCTTGATGGCGCAGTTGACAGGCCGATGCAGCTCAGCATGACAGATTTACAGGCAATGCCGCTCACCTCTATGGTCATTCGTCATGTGTGTGTGGAAGGGTGGGCGGCCATTGTGCAGTGGGGCGGCGTTCGGCTGCAAGATTTAGCGGCGTTAGTGCAGCCCAAGCCTGAAGCCAAGTACGTCTATTTTCAATCGGCTGATAACTACTACGAAAGCTGGGATCTCCCCTCAGCACTTCACCCTCAAACGCTGATGGCCTATCAAAGAGATGGCCAGCCGCTAGCGCCTGAAAACGGTGCGCCGCTGAGGTTAGCGACCCCTGTTAAGCTAGGCTACAAGCTGAGCAAATGGGTGACGCGCATTTCGTTCATGGCTGAGTTGCCAGAGCAGCAGGGCTACTGGGAAGATAGAGGCTACGAATGGTTTGGCGGCCTGTAAGTTGCGTAATTTCTATATTAGGGCTAGATTCGGGCCAGATGAATAAGCCAGGGTGGGAACAGTTTTTGCTGCTGCCCACCCAAAAGCATATTAGGCTAGCGATCGCCTAGCCCCGTCATTTACTCAAAAGCAGGGATGACTCTATCGGCGATCGCTTTACCTACTACTTGACCGCCAGTTGCATCAAAGATCCAATGCACTCCTAGATAAATGCGACTGATCCCATTTGCATCGATCGCTTTTTGCAGGGTAAGCGTTTCTTCAATGCGCGGACGAACAACGCCAGCGTTATCTGTTGTCCTGCCATTAAATTCGTCGGAAACAAACTTGAGCGTAATATCTTGAGGAGGCTTGCCAATCAGGGCAGCGGCCACCTCAAAACAAGCTGAACCAAACGTAGAATGTCCTGATGGATAGGCTGGGAAGTTTGGTGCGAAGTTGCTTCCAGATGGCCCGAATTTAGGTTCTGGGAAAGGGTTGCTTTTGGGCGCACCCAATGGCAACCAGAAGGGATCTCCTTGTGTACCGCTATTTTTATCCCCTATACCTGTTGGGCCCCAACCAGCGTCAGCTTCACGAATTCCTACGGTGGGTCGCCAAAAGTCGTATTGATATTTCCAATACCAAGCAGCAATTCCCGTATCTGCCATCGCCACGTTGATAGCTGTTAGCAGCTTAATTTGTTGAACATCCGAGAGCAGTTGAAACTCTTCGATTGCGCGTACAACTTGGTTGTACAGACGAGGGGGTACACCCAGTTTGTTTGCGCCATCATAGCCCCAGAAAATCCCAGTAATCGCTTTGCTAGGATCTCGCTCAGCGATGTCATTTTTACCATCCGCCTTGACCTGATTATAAGCAGTTGCATAGTCAGAGCTGTCTAAAGCTGGAGGTGGTGACAACGGCGCATCTAGAGAGACATTAGAAAGCATGAAGGGAGTGACCAATCCCCACGTACGCCCAAGCGTCTGTTGCTGAGGAACCACGGGATCAGGGCGATGCTTGCCGGGTGCTGGGCTATAGAGGTTGTCAAGCTGTGGTGCTTGAGATCCATCGTTCATTCTCGCTGCGATCCAAGTATCAGCGACTAGTTCGCCATACTTATAGGCAGGGCTGGTAGTGTCAAAACTTGCTGCTTGAGTGGCGATGAATCCCCCAAAGTCAGGATAGAGCAGCGTGGCGGCGCGGAAACCAGCGCCTAGCAAAGCGGCAGAGCCTGTAGCTGGCTCCGTGTCCAGAGTTCCGGGAGGGTTAGAGATGCTGCCCAGTCTAGAAGTAAACAGTTTGGTCACTTTTGCATAAGCATCATGGGCAGCGAGGTGAATGATAGCCAAGGCTCTGGAAGTTTTTGTGGGGCCAGCGTTATTAGGTACGTGACCGTCACTAAAATCCATGGCAACCAGTTTCAGAGCTAAATCATTGACGTTTAAAATACTCATTGAGTTTTTCCCGTATTTGAGGATGAAGTTAATGCACGCTTGTGCTCATACTCTACGGAATGAGGCAAAGCCTCAGCAGTACCCTCAAGAGTACCTTTTGGACAGTCTCTGATGCCCCCAGCAGAGGGAAGAGGGCGATCGCATAAAGTGTTGTAGAAGTCCTGAAAGCTTGGCGAATTATTGCTAGAGCGGTGAATCTTTTAGCGCAATAGCCTGATGCCCAGCATTGGCAGGCGTTACGACTGAAATAAAAGTCAGCGGCTGATCACCGCTGTTGAACACACCGTGGACTTGGCCTGAGTGAGCAATCACAACATCCCCGGCCACAATGGGCTGTGTCGTGCCTGCATCATCCAAATAATAATCACCTTCGCCGCTAAACACAGTCCAAGTATCTTGCCCATTGGGGTGAATATGGGTAGGGATGCTTTGACCCGGCTCTACCTGCCAAGCAACCACGACAGCTTCTGGAGACTTTGCGACTACTGAGCGAACGGGCGTTCTATCTGCCGATTTAAAGAAACTGGAACTGCTGAATATCCGATCTGTGTCCATTTTTTCTGGCCTCGTTTTTTTTGATCTGTGAAAATAGCACTATATCCATTTAGGCGTGCTGTCGTTTAATCAGCTGTACAAAAACGCCTGGTTGGGAAGCGAGTTCGCTAAAGCTGCCCTGCTGAACTACCCGCCCTGACTTAATCACATAAATGCGATCAGCATTGCGAATGGTGCTGAGGCGATGGGCAATCACAATGCGCGTTACATTTAGCTGATTCAAACTCTCGCTGACAATGGCCTGGGTGCGATTATCTAAGGCGCTGGTGGCTTCGTCTAACAAGAGAATTTTAGGGTTCAGCGCTAGCGCCCTGGCAATCACCAGCCGCTGCCGCTGTCCCCCCGAAAGATTGCTGCCCCCTTCATTAATGACCGTGTGCATTTGCATGGGGAAGCTGTGTATATCATCGGCAAAGCCCGCCATCTGAGCAGCGCGCCACGCATCATCAAGGGTGATCAGCGCCCCGCCAGAGATATTTTCAAAGATAGATCCGGCATTAATCCGACCGTTTTGTAGCACCACGCCGAGCTGTCGCCGGATGGCTGTCACGTCCAAACCACAGATGTCTTGATTGTCATAGTAAACGGTTCCAGACTGGGGTGTTTCAAAGCCTAACAATAGCCGCAGCACAGTAGACTTGCCTGAGCCCGAAGGCCCTACTAGCGCGATAAATTCACCAGGATTGGCTTCAACCGTCACGTTATCTAAAATCAGCGGGCCGTCTTCGCGGTAGCGGAAAGTCACGCGGTCGAGGCAGATGCGCCCGGTGAGCTTGCCCGGATCGGCTTTTTGGAGGGTGACTTCGGGTTCGGCGGTGAGGATGGGCTGCGATCGCTGCCACAGCGGAATCACGCCTAGCACCTCAATCAGCGTCAGGCTAAGGCTAGTCGCGCCGCTAATAAAAATCGCAAAGGCTGCGCTAAAGGCCAAAAACGCACCGGTAGAAAAGCCAGTATCCTGCGTTGGATTAACTAAGGTGCTCGCTAGCCAAAATAAGCCCACGGCGGTGATAGTAGGCACGGCAGTATTGAACACACTCACCGCATCTTCTAATCGTTGAGTGCTCATCTCTAGCTGAAGCTGCTGGCGATACCGCTCTGCCCACTGAGCAAAGGCACGCGGTTCAGCGCCCGCAATTCGCAGCTTTGAAACACCGTTGATGAGCTGCACCATGAGGCCATAGAGTTCACCGTCTAACACCAGTAGGGGAGCCTGCTTTTTGAGTAAAACAACGCCTGAAATAACGGTGACGCTGGCAATCAGCAGGGCGACCAGCAGCGCCAATACGGCCAGCTTGGCGCTGTAGTAAAACAACAGCCCCAGATTCAACAGCGCAAAAGCACTGGAGAGAATCGCATCAAGAACCGTGCCGCTGAGCTTACGACGAATGGCGCTAATGCTAGAAACGCGAGACTGCAAGTCGCCGGTAGAGTAGTCTCGAAAAAAGGAGGTCGGCAGCTTCAGCAGCCTGTCCCACACGGCAGCTTGTAAAGTAGCATCAGAGGCGGTTTCGATGCGCATGGCCGCGATCGCCTGAGCAAACTGAAAACAAGCCCGCCCGAAGGCCACTGCCAGCAGCACCAAACCGATTTGCACCAGGATACTTCGGTTCCCATAGGGAATGGCATTGTCGATTAGTACGGCGGTTGCTTGGGGAACAGCCATGCCCAGCAGACTGGTCACAATCCCAGTGGCTAAAATCATCCAGAGATCACGCTGGCGACCGTGAAAGGCAAACTGCAACAGAGTTAGGGCGTTAAGTTTGCCGCTGGGCAGTGGAGAATAAAATATTAGCGCCATCGGCTCAAGCTCACGGGCGACGGACTCGTCTACCAGCTTTCGCCGTAGGGTAACAGGGTTGAGCAGCTCGTAGCGACTGTCTTTGATGGGCAGCAGAGCCACCGGCTGATGATCCGCTTGAGTGTAGGCCACGATCGGGCCGCTGTCCTGTCGCCACCACTGTCCTTTTAGGAGCACCGATCTGAGCCTGAGATGAGAAGCGCGGGCGATCGCCGCCAAAGGCTCTTTAACTTGTTCTAAATTTTCAGAGCGGCTCGGCGGCAAAATTTTAACGCCGAGGGCATGACCCACCGCTCCCGCTGCGATCAGCAACGGCGTTTCGGCAGATAAAAAACTGTCATCTTCAGGCTGAAGTAAATGGGCTAAGCCTTGCAGGGCCTGCTGTGTGCTCTGTTCGTTGAGCTGCTGCCGCTGCTGAAACTGCTGGGCTTCCAAATGACTTTGGGTGGCTGCGATCTGTTCAATCAACTTAAGACAATAGCCATGAAACTGAGCAATGCCCCGATTCAAAGATTCAGTATTGTCTATCTCTTCAAAACGGTAGGCCGTTATTTCTGAGGGCGCTTGTGCCTGTAGCCAGGTACCTGTGCCCAGCGGAAACACGCCTAAGCCGGGGGTAAGCGGTTTATCTAAGTGACTTAGCCATAGAACCTGGCCACTTTTGATCCTAATCCACGCCGAAGCATGATCAGGGCTGTAGCACTCACCCTCGTTTAAAGAAAGATGTTGAGCAGAGAGGGCAAGCAGTGGCGATGACGATTTTGGGAAGCCTTCGATTTGGCTAAAGTGGTTGAACCAAGCTGAAATTTTGCCCGATGCTTTGCCCGATAGTTTGCCAGGCGTTTGGCATAGGAGCGGCTGACTAGAGAGAGGCCACGGCACGGGCCTTAGCATACTGGGCTCGTAGGCGATCGCCACCAGTCCACAAGTGTCAGGGTCACAGCCAAATATAAATTCACCCGCTGCAACGGTAAATAAATAGTGCCTTGGGCTAGCTGACTTCGCCTGCCATACCACGCTAAAGATGCCGACCGAGCCAGATTGAACCTGCCAAATCTGGCCGGATGAGTCGAGCGGTAAAATTTCATTGCCAGCCAAAGGGCGGATTTGATCGGTGATTTTGGCAGGTTGAATCGAAACCATGTTGTCTTCCTACAGTGCTGCGCCCGAGAGTGCCGGACTAGAGAGTGCAGTGCTGGAGAGTGCAGTGCTGGAGAGCGCCGTGCCGGAACTGCGCAACAGATTGGCATAGTGTCCATCTTGCTGCCAAAGCCGATCGTGGGTGCCTCGCTGTACAACCTGTCCGCGATCTAGCACAATAATCTCGTCAGCATCGCGAATCGTGCTCAGCCGGTGGGCCACAATCAAGCAGGTGCAGCTTCGCCGTCGCAGGTTTTGATCAATCATTCTCTCCGTTTCTGAATCAAGGGCGCTCGTCGCCTCATCCATGATCAAAATAGTAGGATTATTCACCAGCGTCCTGGCAATTTCCAATCGCTGCCTTTGGCCGCCGCTCAGATTTTGACCGCTTTCTAGCAGCTCTGCATCGTAGCCATAGGGCATCGATAAAATAGTCTCCTCAATTTCGGCATCCCGGCAGGCCTGATGGACATAAGCCTCAGGGATAGTGCGATCCCAAAGCGTAAGATTGTCGCGAATGGAGCCTGCGAACAGTAAAATATCTTGCTCTACCATGGCCAGCGAGTGGGTGATAACCGAACGAGGAACGCTGGTGTTGAGCTGGCCGTCGAAGCGAATCTCTCCTAAGCTGGGCTGGTATAAACCCGCGATTACCCTCACCAGCGTAGATTTGCCCGAGCCGCTGCCGCCCACAAACGCAACTCGCTGACCGGGCTTAACCGAGAGATTGAAGTTTGCAATCAGCGGTGGGTCGAGGGGGCTATAGCCGAAGCAGAGATTTTGAATGTCAATAGCTCCGGTGAGACGAATGGGGCCAGTGGGCTGGCCGGGGAGGCGATCGGGAAAGGCCGGATTAGATGCCGAATTAGGGGTCGAATCAAATACCGGATCTACGGTATTTTCTAAGACATCATCCAATCGTTCTAAATTGCCCTGAAGCGTTTGCAGAGTATTAGCAAAGTTAACAAGGCTGTTGACGGGGGACTGGAAACTTTGCATAAGCAGCTGGAAGGCAACCAGCATACCAATAGAGAGAGACCCATTGATGACGCGCCAGCCGCCGATGATTAAAAGAGAGAGCGTCGCCAGGGTGGACAGCAAGGCTGGCAGCAAGCCCAACAGACGGTTGGAGAATTCTAGCGATTGTTGGGCATTGATAGCCTTGGTGTAGTAGCCCATCCAGCGGGCAAAAAAGTCAGATTCTAGGCCGGAAGCTTTGAGGGTTTCGATGCTTTGGAGCCCGGCGATCGCCACCCCTGAAGATTTGCCATAGGCTTGAATGAGACGGCGGTTAGCGTCGGTGCGCGATCTTGAAACCCACTGCAACACAGCCACGTTGGTCGCGGCAAAGGCAATCACAATCAGCGTAAGAAGAACGTCGTATTGCAGCATGGCGATCGCATAAAACACAATCATTACTGAGCTGATTAAGGTCGTGGTAAGCCGACCAGAGAGCACGTTGGCAACGCTGTCGTTAATGTCAATGCGATCGCTAATTTCCCCGGCAAACCGCTGCGCGTAAAACCCCACTGGCAGCCGCAGCACATGCCAGACAAAGCGACTGGTCATGCCCACCGACAGCTTAATTTTGAGCGCCCGCAGATAGCGTAGTTGCAGGCCCGTGAGCAGCGCTTGCAGCATCCCCGTCAAGCCCATGCCAAGCAGCACGTAGGGTAGCCAGTCTAGCCGCTTTGCCAGCAAAACATTGTCAATAAAAACCCGACTAAAAGCGGGCAGTGCTAGCGTGGGGAGCACTAGCAAAAAGCCCGCTAAAGCACAAAAGGTTAAGGCTCCGAGCGATCCCTTTAGTCGGTGAGTGAGCCCTCTCCAGGCGCTAGCCGAGCGCCCCCCTGGCTGAAACGTTTCGCCTGGCTCAAAGGTCAGCACTACCCCCGTGAAACCCTCGTCAAACTCAGCCAGGGTAACCCGCTTGGGGCCAAGGGCCGGATCGTTCAAGTAAACGTACTTTCGATCGAAGCGGTCAACCACCAAAAAGTGATTGAAGTTCCAAAACACAATGAAGGGCGGTGGCAGGTGCCTCAGGCTCTCCAGACTTTTTTTAAAGCCTTTGGCCAACAGACCATAGTTGCGGGCGGCCTTGAGCACATTAGCAGCGGTCACCCCGTCACGCGAAACGCCGCATCCTTGCCGCAGCTCAGCCAAAGGCACATACCGGCCATAGTAGCCCAGCACCATACTAAGCGCGGCAGCACCGCACTCTACCGCTTCCATTTGTAGGACTGTAGGGGTTCGGGCCATCGGATTAAACTACTCTAAGAACGGGTCTAAGAAGGGGAAAACAAAGGCGATGGGAGCCTGCTCTTTGAGGGTGATGCGCGCGATCGCAGGCATTCCAGCTATCGGTGCTGCCATCGTATGGCTCCCCGTAGACCAGTAATAGCCGCCGCTATCGTCCCTATCGGGCACGGTGATAACCTCCACAAAAGCCGTCCGATCGAGGCCAGCCTTACGGACAGCTTCAATGGTCGTGATTGGCGGCGTAGAAACGGAGGCGACTTGACCGAGCAAACCGCCTGCAACTTGGGCTCCTTGCACATCGGGAAGCAACAAAACTTTCATCCCAGGCTGAATTTGAGCGATCTCACCAGCGCTAAAGTAAGTCACCCCAACCAGCTCATGGCCAAGTCCGGCCATTGCCTTGTCAGCGCTAGCAGATCCAGTCATCGTGTCGGCCTGCACGATGACTCCTTGCCCGGATGTCGTCACAGGAATGCGCCCAAAAACACCCCAAGCCACCGCACAAAGCAACAGTCCTCCCAGCGCGGCCAGAGGTAGCCAGCTGCGGAGCGTAATGATTTGCATAAGCTGATCTAACTGCTCTGGAGAAGAGAGCCGTTCGAGCGCTTCTGGGCGAAAGAGACTGCTTTTGCCCGGCGCTGTAGGCTGGCTTTTACGCCGAGTTGTAGGCTGGTTCTGATTTTGGCCTTGAGGCTGGGAGCTATTGTTCATCGATAGCCCACTCCAAATTGCTTCAGCATCCAGTCAAATTTGGCTGCTCCCTCAGAGACTTCTTGCAGCGCTGCCAAATCAAGCTCGCCTTCTAACTCTGCGGTGAGTGCGCTTTGGTTCATCTCTGAACCGATCGTCTTTGAATCACCCATCTTTGAATCACCCATCTTTGAACTAACAGAGATAACCGCCGATAGCAGGCTAGCCATTTGAGTAGCCATGACCCGATAAAAGCGAGCAGCAAATCCAGGATCTTCTTGCAGCTTAATAGACACCTGCTGCCGAGGGATAGTGAGTAAAAGCGAATCACGTAGGGCGTGAATCCTGACGGGAAGAGGCTGAAAATCTAAGAAAGCGGTAATTCCTGGCAGCCCACCCCGAGAGAGATAGGCCAGGGGGATAAAGGTTTGGCTGGTGCCGAGTTCTTCTAAGCCGTGGGAGCAGGCTGAAAGGGGGTCGCACGGATGGTCAGTAGTAGAGATGACTAGCTGACCATCCAACAGCGTGTAGAGCGCGTCCACCGGGCGACCCATATGCAGTAAAACTTTCTCTGCTGCTAGCTTTTCAATTTGTCCAGCGGCCATCATCCAATCGATATCGCTGTCGTGAAGCTCACCAAACACGAACAGGGTCTCTTTCACCACCTGCCCCGACTGATATCTAAGCAGGTTAGCATGCTCGAACAGACGATGAATCCGATCGGACAACGAGAGTGCTAACACCCGATAAAAGTGAGCCGAAAAGCTGACGTCTTTTTGTAGCTTTTCGAGCAGATCCCTTTTAGGAATAGCGAGAACCAAAGCTGGCTCGGTTGCCACCACTGAAACTATCGACTCAGTATCAAACAACCATTCCTCTGCAATCCACTCTCCTCGTGAAAGCCGAGATATTTCGCGATCGCCTGACGACCGCACCGACAG
The DNA here is from genome assembly GCA_041746795.1 of Phormidesmis sp. Classification (GTDB taxonomy): domain Bacteria; phylum Cyanobacteriota; class Cyanobacteriia; order Phormidesmidales; family Phormidesmidaceae; genus Phormidesmis. The sequence continues at coordinate 8,514 of JBGTGK010000282.1, read as the reverse complement.
ATGGCCCTCTAATAATAAATAGAGGCAGTCTGTTACCTGAGCTGGCCTGAGCAAAACGTCAGAGGTCGCCAGCGGCTGACGCTCACCAGCTCTCACCAACCAGTCAATATCAGCGTTACTCAGCTCTCGGAGCAAGATGTCTTCCATGGTTTACTGACTGTGTCCTACACAAAGAAAAGCAACCGTATAAAAAGTAACCGGACGAAAAATAGGGCGTTCGAGATCAGAGCATCTCGAACCTCGAACTTCAAGCTTAAGCATAGCGCTCTTCTGCAAACAGAAAAGACTTTTCTCAACAAAAGTAGAATTGATATTACGCTTGCTCTTTGTATTGCAGCTTACAAAGGCTGTCTTTAAAGATTTTTCTCATTTCTTTCTCATGTTTCTTTCATAAGTTATCTCACAGAGCGTCTACCCTACCGCTTGAATTGTCTCTGCCTTTAAAGATTTTCAAAAAGTCTCAAATTGATGTCTCAATTCAAACAATTGGTGTTATTGTTTCTTCAGACATTGGCTAATGCCGATGGGTTGTTTTCTATCTAGTCGTTTTCTACCTAAAGGTAATTAAAATGGAAGAGCAAAAAAAGGTCACCGTAGAGCAAGACGCTTCAGAGCAAGACGCCTCGCTTTCTGACGATGAGCTTACAGAAGTTGCAGGCGGCACTAATATTCAAAAGACTCGTCTAGAGTTTCTAGACAATCAAAGTAAGAGTGTTGGTAATAAGAGTGTTGATGACGTTCAAAAGACTCGTTTAGAACATCTAGACAACCAGACTAAATAGTCGCTCAATGATTTAGCTCAATAGTTTAATCATTTTAAATTTGCGCTTTAAAGCGAGCCGTACTTGCAGCCAAAAGTATAGATAGCCGAAAGTGCAGATATTTCAGAAGTGCAAAAAAGTTTTCTTGTCTTTAGCTGACCGGAGATCGTTTTTGCACTTGTTTTTTGCGGTGTTTTTACGAGCCTACTTGCAAACCACGGAGATCAGGGCTACTTTGATTAAAAGTAATGCTCCTTAACTTTTCGTGGTTTTGGTATGAGTTCCTCATCAACTCGTCGAACCGGACAGCCTGCTGATTCCGCATGGCCAGAGGTAGAGCCAAATGTCGGGTCAGAGGTGCTACTCGCTGGGTTAGTAGAGGCGTCAAGGCGACTATTGTCGGTAGCAGAGTTTGAGGTGGCGGTGGTTGGCGCTCTGGAGGCGATCGCAACCGCTGCTGCAATCGACCGCGCTTATATTCTCAGGCATCATACGCCTCCGAATACTGGCAAAGAGTTTGCAACCTTAGCTTATGAGTGGAGCCGCCCCGGCATCGCAACAGCCGATGAGCAGGGGCGTTGGCCGCTACTCTACGTTGGTGAAGGAAATGAAGACAGCAGTGACTGGCTATTAGCACTCAAAGCAGGCCAACCTGTGCAGCTGCCGACCACACCAATCTCAGCCGCTACTCAGTCGGCGTTAGCACCTGAGAAAACGCTCTCAACGTTAGCCGTGCCGATTTTTATCCAGGAAGATTACTGGGGAAATATTGGGTTTGATGACTGCACGATTGAGCACATTTGGAGCGCGGCTGAAATTTCGGTGTTGGAGACCGCTGCGGCTATATTTGCAGGTGCGTTGCAGCAGCAATTTCACCTCGCCGCTGAACGAGAAGCTTTTACAGCCCACGAACGCGCCGAACTCGAAGCCGCCAATCAGGTTTTGACGACCCGCGATCGCTGGCTCGAAACTACCGCGATCGCCGCTAATCAACTGCTCTCTGGAAATGACGTAGCCGCTAGCGTTAACGCCGCCCTGCGCACTATCGGCGAAAACTTAGGGTGTGATCGCGTTGTGGTTGCTTGCCACATTCCCGACGCCAACCCCGACTTGAAGGTGCGATCACTCGGCTCAATGCGCTTGCTCTACGAATGGGATGCCCCTAATATTAGCGCTCAAATCGATCATCCCGATTTCAACATAATCTCTGCTGATGGTTTTGAAGACTGGTTCACCCAGCTCATGGCGGGGCAGTGGGTAGCTAGCAACCTGGACGATCTGCCCAACCCGGTTCGCCTCGGCCAGCGGGAGCTAGGTGTGCTCTCCACCTATGCCATCCCAATTTTTGTAGATGAACAGTTTTGGGGCGTGATGGCGCTTGACTATTGCCGTGAAGCCAAGCGCTTTAGCTCATCGGAAATTATGGTATTTGAGACGGCAGCGGCCTGCGTGGGCAGCGCAATTTATCAGGATATGGTGAGACGCGATCGCGCCGCGCAGGATCGGGCAAAGCTATTGAGCAGCGTGGCCGAGGCAGCCAATTTACTGCTGAAGTCAGCTGACTATGAGCGCGTTTTGCCACAGGTCGTGCGGATATTGGGTGAGGCAGTAGACTCCGACCGGTGTGGAATTTTTCAAGAATTCAGTGACACCAATAAGATCAACATAGTGGCTTTGTGGGAGCGCCCAGGCATTGCCCTGCCATTTGAGACAACTAATAAAATAGCGTCTTTAGAAATGCCAAAAAGTTTTTCCTCTACCTTTGAAAGAATTACAGCCGGAGAATCTTTAAATTTCATTGTTGCCGAAATGGAAGAGTCTGCTCGCAGTTTTTTTACGGCTCAAGGCTGCGTTTCAGTGCTGATTGTCCCGATTATGATCCACGGCGAGTACTCGAGCAGCAACATTGCCTTTGATAACTGTAGTGAGCCACGGCTGTACGACGAAGCAGAAATGGCCATTCTCACGGTATCAGCCGATAGCATTGCCGCCGCAATTTCCCGTCAGGCCCAAAACGAAGCCCTCCGAGAATCCGAAGAACGCTACCGGACTTTGTTTGAAATTAGCAGCGCAGGCATTTATCGGTTTTCCTACGATCAGCCAATTCCCTTGGGCTTGCCCATTGATAAACAGATAAAATTAGTCTATCAGCATTTTTACTTTGCCGAAGGGAATAGAACAATGGCCGAAATGTATGATTTTGCAAAGCCTGAAGACATCGTTGGCATTCGGCTAAAAGAGATCAGTTTTACAGGCGCAGAAGAAAATTTTGACTGTGTTCGTGCCTACGTGAGCGACCCGTATCATCAAATTCAAAACTATGAATCTGAGGAATTACATGCAGATGGAGAAACTCGCTATTTCCTCAACAATATCATCAGCTTTATTAAAGAAGGCCATGCTTACGGCGGCTGGGGTTCACAGCTTGATATCACTGACTTAAAGCAGGCCCAAAAAGCCACCGAAGCTGCCGAAAAAGCTATCCTCGAAGAACGCAATCGTCTCGCCCGCGAAATTCACGACACCCTCGCGCAGTCCTTCACGGGCGTCTCTCTTCAGCTTGAGGCGGCCAAAGGTATTTTGAATCGCAATCCTATCGAAGCCAAGCTCCACGTCGATCGAGCAGGCAACCTCGCCCGTCGAGGGCTTTCTGAAGCCCGCCGTTCTGTCCGTGCCCTGCGCTCCCAAGCCCTAGAAACCGACACTCTTCCCACCGCGCTACAAACCGCCCTCCAGGAAATGACTCAAGACTCCCCCATACAAGCCCAGTTTCACCTCACCGGCACTCCCTACGCTCTGCTTGAAGACATCCAAACCAATCTCCTGCGTATCGGCCAAGAAGCCATTACCAATGTTCTACGCCACGCCCGCGCCAATACCCTTACTCTCATGCTACAGTTCGCCCTCGACTACGTTAGCTTGACCATTACCGACGATGGTCAGGGATGCGAAATTGCCTCCTTTAACGAAGTAGAAGGCTTTGGCTTGTTAGGAATGCGCGAGCGAACTATGCGCTTTGGCGGAAAATTTTATTTCACCAGTGCTCCTGGGAAGGGTACCGTAATAGAGGCTGTTATTCCAACCCAGTAAAGCAGCGAGCCGTTCTCCATGCCTTATGATCCATCAACACTCTAAACGCATAATCCCAGTAATTTATGACTGCCTCTCTCCCTATTCAGGTTTTAGTAGTCGAAGACCACAACGTTGTTCGACAGGGCATTGTAGCTATTCTCAATCAGCAGGACAACATTACGGTAGTCGCTGAAGCAAAAAACGGGCGAGAAGCGATTATCCAGCATCAGGCTTATCAGCCCGACATCACCATTATGGACTTACGGATGCCCCAAATGGCCGGACTAGAAGCCATTGTTCAAATTCGCGCCGCCTCCCCCCAGGCTAACGTCATTATTTTGACCACCTACGATACCGACGAGGATATTTATCGAGGATTGCAGGCAGGCGCAAGGGGATACCTGCTCAAAGACGCGACGGCTGAAGAGCTGACCTTAGCGGTGCGGCAAGTGCATACAGGAAAACGATATATTCCTTCTAACGTGGCGCTGAAGCTCGCCGAGCGCATGGATACCGATGACCTAACTAGCCGCGAACGAGACGTGCTCAATTTGATGGTACTAGGCAGCACTACGGCAGGACTAGCCGAAGCCTTGAACGTTTCTGAGGGAACGGTAAAGTTTCACATCAATCACATTTTTCAAAAGCTAGGCGTAAACGATCGCACCCAGGCAGTCGTAGTAGCACTCCGCAGAGGACTAGTCCGACTAAAGGAATAAGCTAAAAGAGTCACACCCTCTCTTCCCCTCTCCCTTTCTTCCCCTCTCCCCCTCACTCCCGCAAAATATACCCCACCCCTCTCACCGTCTGAATAAGATGATTCTCATTATCTCCCAACTTATTGCGCAGATAGCGAATATACACTTCAACAATGTTGGAGCTGCCCATATGGTCATAGCCCCACACATTCTCTATAATTTGAGCGCGGGTTAATACCTGAAAGTAGTGAACCATCATGTACTCTAGCAAATCAAACTCGCGCGCTGTCAGCCGAATATAACGATCGCCTCGAAACACCTCTCTCGTTTTACGGTTAAGCAGCAAGTCAGCGCAGCGCAGAATCGAATCTGGCCCTTGCGCCACCTGACGATGTATCACATTTGCTTGAATTCGAGCAGTTAGCTCCTCTTTCACAAAAGGCAGTGAAATGCAGTCATTAGCTCCCGCTTCAAGCCCGGCAATTCTCTCTTTAACATTGTCTCCCTCAATGAGTAAAATAACGGGCACTTCAGATTTTTCTGAGCGGAGGCGATCGCAAATTTCCAACCCGGTCAGCCTCGGCGGCGACCAGCCAACAATCACCAAATCCGGCTCGACCCGCTTAATTGCCATTAGGCCTCGCAGGCCATCGTGAATCACGCTGATTTGGTAGCCTTCATCACACAGATCGATTTGAAGGGTTTCTGCGGGCTCTATTTTTCCAGAAATAATCATGATGTGATTCAGCCTATCATTTCGAGAAACGTGCCCACTAGGCATGATCGATTTGGGTGAAATGAACATAGGCATATCTCCGTAACTCTTTCAATCTTATAAGAATCACGGAGATATTAAGCCCACATATTAGGGAGTCTTTGTAGTCAACTTCAAGCGGGCTAGTTTACTATCCAAAAGGTGGGCAGTGATGTCTACCTTTTGAATAGGTCAGGCCAGACATAGCAAGCGTACGAATGCATCCGCACGCTTGCGTACCGCTTAGCCCAGCCACTTAATCCCTAGTACGCAGCGGTCTTAGCGGTAATTGATGTAATGAGCTAAGTGGTCAAGGCTATAGATCAGACGATTTCTATCATTAATAATGCCAATCTTTTTGCGGTGGGCCTTGTCTAAAGTCCTCAGCGCTTTCTGGCTGAGCGATGGTCTGATTGTCCAGTCGATCCAAATGTCTTTTGTGGGCGCTTCTGCCACCGACCGTTGCTTCAAGGTGCTCGTCCGAGATTTGCTCGTCCGATTGGCTCTCCAGTTGTTCGGTCGGCTGCGCAGCCTTGATCTGCGTGATTTCAGGCTGTCCTTTTGGTTTGTTTGTCATGATCAGTGCCTCAGGTTGGTAGTTACAGTTGATACCCTATCGAGATTTACCACCCTCATGCTTAATAAACAATGAGAATTTGATAATAAACCTCTGTAGGCTAACCAACAGGTGGGCTAACCAACAGGTAGGCTAACCGGATTATCCTTGGGTCGCGGTCAAGTCATCTCGTTACAGAGGGTGGTTGCGCTTGGCCTTTGTTCAGTCGTCATCAGCTTTCCCCGCCTTCATACATGTAGCTGGGTTTACCTTTTCACTATGCTTCTGTTTTGCCGCCGCCGTCCTTAGCTTTGCCTGTAATCGGCTGAACTAAAAAGACTGACTCTACACGGGTCTTCTTGTTAGTGAAAAACCTTTATGACTCCGGTATTCTAGTTCTGTCCGGAGTATTGTTATAAACAGCCTATGCTCCGTTCCGGTTCAGCGTAATGTTATGCAGCGGTATCATGCGGCGATACAGGCAGTCTATGGGCATTGTAATAGCAAGTTTTGCTATTCTACACCAACTTATATGCCCCCTTCTTTCACGCAATTTATCCCTCAATTTATCCCTCAATCTTCCACCGTGAGCACGCCGCCTTTCGCCTTACCTCGTACGCTAACTTTAATTGAAACGTTAGGCTTTGGGCTCACCGGCCTGCTGCTATGGATTGGGGTTGCCCCAGGTGTCCATGCAGAGCTGGGCATACAGGCTATGTGGGTCTGGATTCCAGGCGCGATTTTAGGCGTAGCTGTTAACTTTCAGGTACGTCAGCTAGGCCAGCAGTTTCCTGATGTTGCAGGAGGAACACCCAGCTACCTAACTCGTCTTCTGCCCGATCTGCCCTGGCTAACTCGCTATGCGGCGCTCGGCTATTTTCTTAGCTGGGTAGCTGTGCTGCCGGTAAACGCCATTATCCTAACAGAGTTGATTCAGACGAATTTAGCGCCATTAGGGGTTGTGCTGCCAGAAATAGGCTTAAAAGTAGGGTTTGTGCTGCTGGCTTTTATAGTAGCTTTTAGCGGCAGTCGAGCGCTCGGCACGCTGCACTTAGTTTTTCTACTGCCTGCGGTGGGTCTACTGCTGCTCTTCTGCATTCAAGGGAGCGTTTGGCTCGTTGCCACCAATCAACCCCAAGATTGGACAGCGGTTTCATCTACGAACGTTGATTTCTCGCTTCAAGACTGGGCTAAATGGTACTTAAATGGTACCTATGCGTTCTACGCCTGCGAAACGGCTTCAGCTTTTGTCGCTGATAGCAAACAGCCTCAAAAGACGCTCCAAAGCCTACTCGTAGCTGCGGGGCTGATTCCGGTAGTTTATATCATGGGTTCTTGGCTACTGCTGCACCTGCCGCGCAACACAATAGATCCGCACGATCCTTTTCTAACGTTGCTGGTTGCAGCTAGACCCTACTGGGGTACGGCCATGTCACTGCTGGTTACTTTCTTGGTCATATCGAGCTGCTTGCTTTCTTTTGCAACTGCCGTTTCAATCGCGCCGCGAGTGCTCTATCAGCTCGCTCAAGACCAACAGCTTTCGCCGCTGTTTGCCCAAGTGTCAGACCAGGGTGTGTTTACGTGGGGACTAGGGCTAACGCTGCTGTTAAGTTTGGGTTGCCTGGCCTGGGGCGATTTGCATCAAATAGTTATGGTGACTGGGGTAGGCTGGCTCATTGCCTTTATTGTGCTGCACACAGGGCTGTGGTGCCAGCGGGGACAGATGGGTGGAACCATGCCAGAGCTGGCGTGGCTGGCGTGGCTGGCGTTGGCAATGGCTGCATTAGAGGTGTTTGTACTCGTGGTAGGGGGCTGCGCTTGGGGCGCTCAGAATCTGGCAATTGGGTTACTGCTGCCGCTGGCGGTGGTAGCGTGCGATCGCTTACTTTACCTTTGCTCTACACGCTTTCCCGCCTCATTAAATTGGCCAAAATACACCTCCCGTCAGGGCAACTTTGAAACCTTAATCGCCGCGCAGGTTGCGTTACTGGTTGGATTTACCACTGTAGTGATCACCATTAGCTGGCGGGCTAGCGCAGCAATTTCCCGTGCGGGCATTAGCCCTTCTGTAGATTTCTTGGTGGTCTTGATATTGATCATGTCTTTTTTAGGTGTGGCGATCGCGGGCTGGACTGTCTTTCCTCAAATCACGGCTATCAATAGCGCTCGTCAGGCGGCTGAAGCGCTCTCTGAAGAACTCAACAGTGCGCTCAAGCAAATTCAGCAAACTCAGATTCAGATGGTACAGCAGGAAAAACTCTCAAGCTTAGGCCAGCTTGTTGCCGGTGTCGCTCACGAAATTAATAACCCAGTTAGCTTTATTCACGGCAATCTTAGTCACGTCGAGAGCTATGTAAAAGATTTGCTTGGGTTAGTTCAGCTATATCAGCGTAGCTATCCTGATGCAACCGAGGAAATTACCCAGGAAATTGCCGCGATCGATTTAGAATTTCTCTCAGCAGATCTGCCAAAGGTGCTGGGGTCAATGACCCAGGGCACAACTCGTATTTGTGAGATCGTGCTTTCCTTACGCAACTTTTCTCGTAAGGATGAGTCAGCCTGTAAATCTGTTGATGTTCATGAGGGCTTAGAGAGTACACTGCTGATTTTACAGCATCGCTTAAAAGCTGCGCCTGAACGCCCAGCAATAAAGATATTGCGAGACTACGGTGA
>JBGTGK010000281.1:0-5088 GCA_041746795.1 Phormidesmis sp. | reverse complement strand
GACTGGCGCTTTTGTAGCCGACGTACAGCACACCGACTGAAAGCCTTGTGTTGCAGCGGGCAAAATGGCTCGCTGTAGCCGCTGGCTTAGCCTCGCCGTCGGCGTTATGCATCTCAGAATCGCTATATACCGCTCGAAACGTCCGCGATAGGAATGCTAACGTTATCGATTCAGCCGACTATTCTTACTATTTGCTGAGCACGACTGCTGGCGATGGCAATAGTAATCTCGACGGGCTGCGCGACATGCAGCGGCTCCGGCCTCTTTCAGAACCCCAATAGCTGCATCAGCTCTAGCTGAGTAGAAAATAGATTGGCACGCTAACGTGCGCTTAGCGGGGTGCGAAAGTATCCCGCTTTTTTATGGTGTAAACCCGCCTGTGCCAGTCACCTAGCGCGGCTTCTTTAGGCGGTAGGTAATGCGGCCTTTGGTGAGATCGTAAGGGGTAAGTTCCACCTTGACGCGATCGCCCGGCAGAATTTTAATATAATTTCGTCGAATCTTGCCCGAAATATGGGCCAGCACGTTAAACCCGTTATCCAGGTCAACACGGAACATAGCATTAGGCAGCGATTCTGTAATCGTGCCCTCCATCTCAATTAAATCTTGCTTAGACAACGAGTCTTTCCTCTCTTTTGCACTCAAATATACAGTTAACTAAAGCGTAGCAAATCTTCGACAAACTACCTAACCGGAAACCCTCCCCCTCCTTAGGTCAGGTTCCCGGTCATCTTATCCCATCTATTGACACCTGCCCGCTCTCTTGCTACAAGAAAACGCCTTACAAGGAAACGTCAGGCCTCATCGTCAACATTACCTGCAACGATGTTCTGAAGCTCGCTCGATACCTCAGCCATCGCCTGGGAACCATCAACCGACCGTAACCGCTCTTGTCGTCGATAAAACGTAATTAAAGGCTCAGTTTCTTCCCGATAAACCTCTAGCCGATTCTTAATAACCTCTTCTTTATCATCGGCTCTGCCTCTTGCCAGCATCCGCGACACCAGCTCATCGTCAGGCACTTCCAAATTGATCACAAAGTCGCAGGTTTGTTCAATTTCATTGAGCAGCTTATTGAGAAATTCGGCCTGCTTTACCGTTCTAGGAAACCCGTCTAGCAGCCATCCATTTATCGCATCTTCCTCGCCTAGCCGCTCGCGAATGAGATCCAAAACCAGCTCGTCAGGAACCAGTTCTCCAGCGCTCATATAGCCTTCGGCCTTTTGACCCAGCGCTGTCTTTGCCTTTACGGCAGTCCGCAAAATGTCCCCCGTCGAAATGTGGGGAACGTGGCAGTTCGCAGACAGAACTTTCGCCTGCGTTCCTTTGCCCGCGCCTGGTGGGCCTAAGAAGATAAGTCGCGTCATCAGCTCTTTACCATGCCTTCATAGCGCTGGGAAATCACATAGGTTTGAATTTGCTTGGCCGTGTCAATCGCTACACCCACCAAAATTAGCAGCGAGGTTGCCCCAAAGCCATTGAAAGTTTGGACGCGAGTGGCGCTCTCTACTAGGCTGGGCACAACGGCGACTAAGCCTAAGAAAATGGCACCCAAAAAGGTCAGACGGTTTAGCACCTTGCTGATGTAGTCAGTCGTTGCCCTACCGGGACGAATGCCCGGAATGCTGGCCCCCATTTTTTTCAGGTTACGAGACATATCATCAGGGTTCACTACCAAGGACGCATAAAAGTAGCTGAAGAAAACGATCATCACTAGGTACACCAAAATGTACAGCGGCGAAGTAGGCCTGAAGTGTTGACCCATAAAGTTTGAAATGGCTGGGTTTTTGATGAATCCTACCAGCGAAAGCGGCAAGATCAGCATGGAGGAAGCAAAAATAATCGGCATTACGCCGCCCTGGTTTAAGCGCAGCGGCAGGTAGTTGCTCTTCTCTAGATACAGCTTTCTGCCGACCTGACGCCGCGCCGAGACGATCGGGATACGACGGGTACCTTCCTGGACAAATACGATACCGACGATAGTAGCGATAAAAACTAGGAAAAGGATAACGATGCCACCGATAGTGCCGCGATCACCCTCCTGAGCCAAATTAACCGTATCGCCCAGCACCCGAGGCAGCGAAGAGACAATATTCAGGAAAATCAGCAGCGATGCGCCATTCCCTAAGCCGCGCTCGGTAATCAGCTCGCCTACCCACATCACAAACATAGAGCCTGCGGTCAGTGCCAACACCGTTTGCAGCACAAACGGCACGCCAAAATCATAAGCATAATCTTTCAGCAAGAAGCAAGAGAGCATCGTGCTCTGCAAAATTGTCCAGCCAAAAGCGACATAGCGAGTAACCTGAGAAATCTTCCGCCGTCCGGCTTCTCCTTCATTTTTCTGCAAGTCTTCCAGGGCTGGAATCGCTGCCGTTAGCAGCTGCATAATAATTGAGGCGTTAATAAACGGCAAAATTCCCAAAGCAAAAATGCCGACCAGCGATAAGCCACCACCGCCGATGATGTCTAAAAAGCCAAGCACCCCGCCAGCACCGCCGCCGCTGACGAACGCGGAAAAAGCAACCCGATCAATCCCAGGAACCGGAATATAAATTCCCAACCTCACCAGTACTAAAAGACCCACTGTTATTAGCAGACGACTCCGCAGCCCTGCAGCCTGAGCCATTTGTAAAAACGTCTCTTGAGCACTGGGCGACTTGCCTTGACTCACTACCATGCTTGAAAACCTTACTTAATAAAACTGCAGGAGAACCCCAAGAGAACACTTGGATACGCTAACTTTAGCCCTTATCTAATAATAAAGGGAGCAGAGGAGCCCTGACTAAAAAAGGTACCTTCTGCTCCCCATCTTTGTAAACAAACAGCCTTTTTAATAATTTGTCTAAACTTCTTATCTAGACGATCTCACAGCTACCGCCTGCCGCTTCGATTTTTTCCTGGGCCGACTTCGTAAAAGCAGCCGCCTTTGCGTTGAGCGCTACAGAGAGATCTCCTTGGCCCAGCAGCTTTAAGGGGCCATCATTAGTTGTGATAATTCCAGCCTCCATCAAAGACGCTAAAGTAACTTCGCTTTCTGCGGGCAGGTCGGCAAGATCCTTAATATTAATAATGGTGTAAGCCTTTTGGTTCACAATCGTGAAGTGCTTCAGCTTAGGAACTCGACGGTAAAGAGGCATCTGCCCACCCTCAAAACCAGGACGAGTACCGCTACCGGAGCGAGATTTTTGGCCGCGCATGCCAAAGCCGCAGCTCGCACCCTGACCTGCTGCAATGCCGCGACCCTTGCGCGTCTTACGCTTTTTTGAGCCCGCTTTGGGCTTTGCATCTTCTAATCTCATGTCTTTATCGCTCCGAAAGGGGACTCATTATGCGTACAGTTTTTCAACGGGGATACCCCGCTCTTCGGCGACATCGCTAAGCGTTCTTAATGATTCAAGGGCTTCAGCGGCGGCGCGAGCGTTATTAAGCGGGTTGTCAGAACCGAGCTGCTTAGCCAAGATATTGCGAATGCCAGCAAGCTCAAGCACGATTCTCACTGCGCCACCGGCAATTACACCCGTACCAGGAGCCGCCGGACGCATGAACACTCTAGCGCCGCCTGCCTGCCCAGTTGACGGGTGAGGAATAGAGTAGGCTTTGTTCAAAGGGACGTCTACGAGATGCTTTTTACCATCGGCAACGCCTTTTTTGACTGCGCCGATCACGTCGCTGGCTTTGCCCACGCCAACGCCAACCTGGCCTTTCTCATTGCCAATCACCACAATGGCTCGGAAGCTGAGGTTTTTACCGCCTTTTACTACCTTGGTTACGCGGCGGATTTGAACAACCCGCTCCTGCCATTCCGATTCTTTTTCGCGGCCTTTATTACCGCCCTTCTTTTTACGATCTTTGTCTCTGTTGTCTGCCATGTTTTTAGTCGCTGGTTATATGCGTTAGTGATAATGCCCTAGCTCAAAATTTCTATCAGAATTTTTGTTCAGAATCTCTTGAGCTTTTCTTAAGGTTCTTAAAACCTAAGGCCTGCTTCACGGGCCGCATCAGCTAAAGCAGCTACTCGACCGTGATAGAGCTTGCCGCCGCGATCAAAGACCACACTAGAGATGTCCTTTGCCAGAGAGCGCTCTGCAATTAGTTTACCAACTGCGGCAGCGGCTTCGGCGTTTGATCCTCTTTTTATGCCAGCGTCTTTGTCCAAGGTAGAAGCTGCCACCAACGTTTTATGCTCGGTATCGTCAATTACCTGAGCGTAAATGTGCTGGTTGGAGCGGAAAATAGCCAGTCTGGGCCGCTCTGTGGTGCCTTTTACCCGGCGACGAACCCGCGCGTGGCGGCGGCGGGTAGATTCTCGACGTGATGATTTCATGATATCTGCCTATCCTTACGGCCTATTTACTTGCCTGCCTTACCGGCCTTGCGTCTAACTTGCTCGCCTGCGTAGCGCACGCCTTTACCTTTGTAAGGCTCAGGGGGTCTAGCAGCACGAACCGTCGCTGCGGTGTTACCCACAACTTCTTTATCAATACCGGTCACCGTCACATTCGTATTGCCTTCTACGGCGAACTGAATGCCTGCGGGCGGCTCAAATTCTACAGGGTGGCTGTAGCCTAGCGCCATCACCAGCTTTTGTCCCTGCAAAGAGGCTCGGTAGCCTACACCCTGAATCTCAAGCTTTTTCTGGTAGCCGTTAGAAACGCCCTCTACCATGTTGGCGATCAGGGTACGAACTAGGCCGTGCCGCTGTCTGGCATTGCGTGACTCATTGCGGCGGGTAACCACAATTTCTTCACCTTCCTGCACAAAAGCGATTTCGGGTGGCAGCTCGCGTGAAAGCTGGCCCTTTGCCCCTTTGACAGTGACCTTTTGGCCATCAATAGTGACAGTGACACCTTTGGGAACGGGCACAGGCTGTTTGCCAATTCTAGACATTTTTTCTCTCCTGCTTGTACGACGGGTGCTGATGTCCGCTCTGGGATGTTGTCTGGTGTGTTAGTAAATGTAGCAAAGAACTTCTCCACCAATGCCCTGACGCCTTGCGTCACGATCGGTCATAACGCCGCTGGAAGTAGAAATAATTGCAATGCCAATCCCACCCAGTACGCGAGGGAGTTCTTTGCGGTTGGAGTA
>JBGTGK010000280.1:0-5984 GCA_041746795.1 Phormidesmis sp. | reverse complement strand
GGAGTAGTGTATCTGCTTCCTCCCTATTTTTTATGAACTTGACTTCTAGATGTAACCTCGACCATACGGTAAACTTACATAGTGCCGATGGGAAAGGATTCATTAAAATGTCTCAGACAGAGCGCCTGGTAATGCTGGCTGAAGATCAGCTGACTGAGTACAGCACCGATGCTCGCAAAATTGAAAAGCTGCGGCAAAAGATTTCGCTGTCGGTAGCGCCTGCGCAGCAAAAGCAGGTGAAAGCAGAGTTGGAGGCTAAGCTACCTCGTAACTTTTTTGATGAAATTTTGTTGGGGCAAAGGCAGGCAGTTGCTTTGCCGTTTTGGGGGATCGCAGGTTTAGGTCTACTGTTTGGCATTTCGTTTACGCAGCCAATAGATTTTATTGCAACCGGGCTAGGTGGGGCGGCGGCTATCTTGATTCAAAAGCGGGGCTGGAAGCTTCAGGCGAAGGATATGGTGATGCAGGCGCTGACTGAAATTGAAGAGCGTACTCAGCAGGTTAAAAGCGCAGATTAGCTAAGCCGTTTAAATCCAAGCTCGCTATGAAAGATATTCGTATTTGCTTCTTTAGTGATTCTTTCGTCAATGGAACGGGTGATTTGGACTACTTAGGATGGACTGGGCGAGTTTGCTCAGCTGTGGCTTCACCTCGCTACGAGCTGACATATTACAACTTAGGCATTAGAGGAAACAGCAGTGAGCAGATAGAATCCCGCTGGCAATCTGAGGCCGCACTACGGTTTGGAGTAGAGTGTGACGCTCGGCTTGTGTTTTCCTTCGGCACCTGTGACAACCTGAATGAAGAAGGAGAGAATCTTTTTGATGGAGAAGAGAGCGGTGAAGAGAGCTTTTTTATAAAGCCGAGAAATTCGGTTGTCTATGCTCGTCGGATATTGACTCAGGCGATCGCCCAACACCCCACCTTACTCATCGGCCCGCCTCCGGTTGCAGACCAAGCGCTCAATCGACGCAACAAAAATAGCTCTAGGGCATACAAAAAACTTGCTCTAGAGCTTTCTGTACCTTATCTTGACGTCTATACGCCGCTGCATCAAAACGAAACTTGGATGACAGAAGTAGCCCAGGTCGATGGCTACCATCCGGCAGCAGCAGGGTATGCTGCCTTTGCAAAGCTGGTATTACAGTGGCCTGCATGGCAAGCCTGGTTCGCCGAAAGCTAGCCTCTCAAGATCATTTTCATGAGTGGCAGCAGATTGGGCTGCGGTCAAACAGGGCTATGACAAACGGTCTCAATATTATGACCGTCTAAATCTAGAACAAAGGCTCCGTAGTTGTAACAGGTAGCGCGTTTATCAAATAGGCTCCCATGGATTGTAGGTGCCAAAATTCCAAAGGAATCCTTCTGGATCCCGACAGGAATAGTCGCGCCCGCTGTAGTCTTCGTCTTTGATGGGGATAACAACTTCAGCCCCGGACGCGATCACCCTAGCATAATGCTTTTAAATATAGTTCAAACGTACTATCAAATTGTTGAAGGGGTTGCCCTCGTAACTAATCTTAAAACAGCACGCATAGCAATCTTTTTCATTCAAAGTGAGACAATAGAAAACGGCCTAGCGCCTTGTTTTCAGCAACTGCCTCTAATGGCCTCCTAATGACCTATTACATTTCGCCTCGCTTTCTCAATAAGTTAGCCGTCCACATCACTAAGAACTATCTTGATCTTTCTCGGGTGAAGGTGCCGCTGATTTTGGGGGTTCATGGTCGCAAGGGGGAGGGGAAAACTTTTCAGTGCGAGCTGGTGTTTGAGCAGATGGGCGTGGAGGTGGTGTATATCTCGGGCGGCGAGCTGGAAAGCCCGGATGCGGGTGACCCGGCTAGGCTAATTCGACTGCGCTATCGGGAGGCGGCTGAGCTGGTGCGGGTGCGCGGCTGCATGGCGGTGCTGATGATTAACGATTTGGATGCAGGCGCGGGCCGCTTTGACCGAATGACGCAATATACCGTGAACACTCAGCTGGTGAACAACACGCTGATGAATATTGCGGATAATCCAACAAATGTGCAGCTGCCCGGTAGCTATGACGAAAAAGAGCTGCCGCGTATTCCAATTATTGCAACCGGTAATGACTTCGCAAAGCTGTATGCGCCGCTGATACGCGATGGACGAATGCAGAAGTTTTATTGGGAACCGAGCTATGAGGATCGGCTGGGGATTGTGGGCGGTATGTATGCAGGCGATGGGCTTACCTCAGAAGATGTTGAGAAACTAGTGAGGCATTTTGACGCCCAGGCAATTGATTTTTTTGGGGCGGTGCGATCGCAAATCTACGATGAACAAATCACTCAGTTCATCCACTCAGTTGGCATCGAAAACATCGCTAGCCGCATCGTCAACACGCTAAAACTGCCCACCTTTGCAAAGCCCGACTTCCAGCTAGAACATCTTATAGCCGTCGGCAAAGCTCTCGTTCGCGAGCAGGAATATGTCCGCACTATGGGGCTAGTAAGCGAATACAATCAGGCCGTGACGCCTGCTTACTTAACGCCCGCACGTCGCCGTGATTCTGCGCTACTGACGCCGCCTGCACATAATCCGCTTAGGCCCTACAGCGTAGGAAAAAGAGGTTTGGGCAAAAGAGACGCGCAGCTAGCTAGCTCGTCCTTTACTAGCTCAGACATTAGCTCAAATTCTGGCTTAAATACCGGCTCAAATTCACCGACTGCCTCAAGAAACGAGTATTCCTCTCCAGCCTTAACCGCCTTACCAGCAGCAATTAGTCAGCCCTTACAGGCAATTCTTTCGCATGGGCACCGCCTGGGCATAGAACATGTTGACCAGCGGCGGTTCCGAATTAACTCATGGCAGTCGTACGCCACATTAGAGGCAGCGAACAAAGACGAGGCGATCAACAACCTGCGCTCATGCCTATCCCAATTTCCCAATGACTACGTTCGGCTCGTTAGCATCGACCCACACACCAAGCGACGCCTAACTGAGACGATTGTTCAGCGTCCGCAATAAAAACCAGGGCAAAAATTACTGTTGCAAAATTGCTGTTGTAAAACTACTGTTGCAAATAGTATTTAAGTCGAGCGAGGCTAAGCGTTTGTCCCAGGTTAAGCGGCAGCAAAGAGACACCTTCTAGCCGTGACTGCACCCAGCCATCGCCCCACTGCCATTCATGAAAACCATCAATGCTGCCGCTCAGCAAAAAGCGTACGCCAGAAGCCGAGAGCTTTTCAACCTGATGGCTCACCTTCAGCAAGCCCAAAGTACTTTCAAACTCTTGACCCACCGCCAGCCTGGCCGCTGTAGCCCCGCTTGCCGACCAGCTGATTCCTGCGGCATCGTCACGCTCAGAAAGATGTATCTGCTGTGGCCTGAGCCAGGTCTTCAGCTTCTCGGGCTCGGTCAAGCTCCGGCTAATTTTATCGGCGCTGGCTTCAATTTCTATTCTAAGATTGCTGTGCTGATAGGTTCCAAACATATGACATCCTTAGTTATCTAGACATCGACCTTGCTAACGGCCTGCTCTGGCTGAAGTTCAGCTTCGCTGGGCAATTCCAGGCAGTAGCCCGCGCCGTACACGGTTTTAATGTATTGAGGGTGCCGAGGATCGGGCTCTAGCTTTGTCCGCAGATGTCTGATGTGGACTCGAATGGTCTCAATGTCGTCATTGGGGTCGTATCCCCACACTTCTTTGAGAATTCCACTGGGCGACACCGTTTGGCCATGGCGCTGAAGCAGGCAGTGCAAAAGCTCAAACTCCAAGTGAGTAAGCTTGACGGTATGCTCCAACCAAATGGCCTCAAATCTCTCTGGCACCAAAGTCAGTGGGCCGTAGCTCAAAATTTCGCTGTGTTTAGCCGCCTGAGGAATGCGGTCGGTACGTCTGAGCAAGGCACGTACCCTGGCGAGCATTTCCTCTAGCTCAAAGGGCTTGGTCAGGTAGTCATCAGCGCCCGCATTGAATCCGTCTACCTTGTTCTGCGTTTCTCCTAGCGCCGTTAGCATCAGCACTGGAATGTCAGCAGTGCGGTCGTCTCGTCGGAGCCGCTGACACACCGTAAATCCGTCTACCTTTGGCAGCATCAGGTCAAGCATGATTAGATCGGGCACCATCTGTACGGCCAGCGCCTGACCCTTAATCCCATCGCCTGCCTGGGTGATATCATAACCAGCCATCTCAAGGTTAATTGAGACTAGCTCAACGATAGCCGGATCGTCATCAATGACAAGTATACGAGGCATCTTATAAAAGGGGTGTTGCTATAGATATAAGATTACCATCTCAGTCAACAGTAGTGAGTATATATACTTGCCGCTATTGACAAAACGCATGTTTTTTCTTTAGAAAGTTTTAGCAGAAGATTACTTTATGTAACGCGGCTCTTGTTCCCTTTATATCATGTAACGAAAAGTTAAGAAAAGCGCTAAGTACGTATCGTCAGCCAGCGTCAGCCGCCAGGTTTTATAAAAAGCCTGAATCACCAGCGCTTTTTCCTAAAAGCAAATTATGCGACAGGCTACTTAGCCAGCTGCGCCTTTAAAGTCGGCTGCTTGTATTGAGTTAAACTCCCCAGGTAGGATTCGAACCTACGACCAATCGATTAACAGTCGACCGCTCTACCACTGAGCTACTGAGGAATGCGTACTTCATAGTACAGAAGGCAGGGACGCTTTGGCAAGGTGTTTTTTTGCCGATCGCGTTGACTCACTCCTTTTGGCCCATTCTCATCTTGTTGAGCTGCGCCTGCACGTCTGGTGTGAGGGCTGTAAAAAACTGGCCTGAACGCTTTTTACGGGGCTTCTGACGGCTTCTCACCTGATGGCTAATGCTTCTGACCTCCCCTTCTAAGTGCATCGCTGACATGCCTTCTGCGCCGTAGCCGATGACGGTTTGCCGATGAACGCTGTCAGAGGTCGCTACGATGAGTCGCTGCGTGAACTTGCGAGCGTCGCTGCGAAACTTAGCGCAGGCTCTTTCGATGTAGCTGTCAGCCGTTTGCCCGTAGCCAGTGTAGTGAACCGAAAGGTTAGGTGTGATGATCTCTTGGGATGCGGGCGTGTGCTGCTCGTAGGCGTCGAACACGGCCCAGGTCTCGTAAGATTGATAAGCGCTGTAGTTCGCTAGCGCACTGATTAGCTCTTCCCTAGCAGAATCTAGCCCTTTCTCCTCTTTGATCCGAGTTAGGGTGGGCCATGCGCCAATGATGTTGTAGGCGTCAACCAGTAGAATCGCCTGAGAGGGTTTAGCTGCCATGGTAAGGCGGAAAGTAGCTGAATTTTATTTAATACTAAGCGATTTTTGTGATAAGGGTGACGCATCAGCAGGCGAGCTGTCGGGCCGTTAACCTTTTAGCTTTCGCTTGAGGCGTTGAGGATCGCCGTGGTCGCTGACGGCTCCGTTTTCTAATAAGAAGGCGCGATCACAATAGTCCAGCTCAGCTAGGCGATGCGTCACCCAAAGCGCCGTTAGTCCTCTGCTTTTCACCAGCGACTGCACCTGTTTCACTAGGTCAATCTGGCTATCTGGATCGAGCAGCGCTGTGGGCTCGTCTAGCAGTAAAACCTGGCAGTGTTGAGCAACGGCTCCCGCGATCGCCACTCGCTGCTTTTGGCCGCCGCTGAGCGCATAGATCGCCCGCCGCTGTAGGTGCTGCAGGTTCACTGCCGTCAGCGCTTCGGCTACCCGCGATCGCACCTCAGGCAGCGATAGCTGTTCTTTTACCAAGCCAAAGGCAACATCTGCGCCCACCGTCGGCATTACCAGCTGATGATCGGGGTTTTGAAAAACGAACCCTACTGGCCCGTGAATGCTGATAGTGCCGAGCTGCCTTGGCAGCAGACCCGCTAAAAGCCGCAGCAAAGTAGATTTGCCGCTGCCGTTGTTGCCCAGCAGCATACAAAACTCGCCGGGCCGAACGCTCAGCGAACAGCCCTTTAGCACAGCCGCCCCGGAGGGCCAGTAGAAGCTAACGTCATCTACTGCAATGGCGCTCTCGTCAGGCATCGCA
>JBGTGK010000279.1:0-9080 GCA_041746795.1 Phormidesmis sp. | reverse complement strand
GAGAACAGATTATCTTAACTTCAGGCAGCCTTTTTACGAGGGCTGCTAGGGTGACCATTCGGTTGGGATTGACATGGCCAAGGATAATGTAGTCAATGGTTCCAGTTGCTAGATATCGCGATCCCAGTCCAAACAGCGCATCGCCGTTGTATCTGTGGCAATGTCAGCAGTTTGTAGGGTGAGGCGTCCAGATGATGGTAAGGCTTGAGGCGATTCGATTAATGCAACCATGAGAATTCTTTCCTTGCGGTGATAGTATCGTTTGCTAAATCATTGGCTAAGTTGTTGCTTTTATAATGGCTCATGCATAAAGAAATTTAAAATGCAAATCTTGAAACCGGGTGATAAGAGATTTGCATACTTTTGTGAATTGTTAATAACCAGCGTTGATTGCGAGTAACACCGCAAATTATTAAAAAAGCGCTCTCCCGAAGAAGAGCGCTGTTGGGGAAACAGGAAAAGACTTGCTTTAGGAAGACAGGCCAAGAGGATAGACCAAGAGAACTGGGAGAACTGGGAGAACTGGCCAAATCTCAGGCTACGTCATCGTGAGCATAGCGGTTGTAGAGGAAGTTGAGCACATAGTTGCGCAGCTCGTAGTAGACCGGATCTTCCATGATTTGAGTGCGATCGCGCGGCCTTTCAAACGGAATGGTGATCACTTCTCCAATGGTCGCCGATGGCCCATTTGTCATCAGCACGAGGCGATCGCACAAAAACAGCGCCTCATCAATATCGTGAGTGATCATTAGCACCGTGCAGCGGTGATCGTTCCAAATGGTGAGCAGCTCTTCTTGCAGTTCTTCTTTGGTAATGGCATCGAGTGCGCCAAAGGGCTCGTCGAGCACCAGCACTTCAGGGCGAATGGCTAGGGCACGGGCGATCGCAACCCTTTGCTTCATACCCCCCGAGATTTGAGGTGGCTTTTTATCAGCCGCTTCCAAAATGCCCACTAGCGCCAGGTGATCGCGGACGATGGCCCGCTTCTCAGCCTCCGGCTTGTTAGGATAAACAGTTTTAACAGCGAGATACACGTTGTCAAAAACGCTGCGCCAAGGGAGCAGAGCGTAGTTTTGAAACACCACCATGCGATCGGGGCCAGGGCCGGTAATGGGTTTCGAGCGCAGCTCTACACTACCGCTTGAAGGCTGTTGAAACCCCGATACCATGCTGAGCAAAGTCGATTTTCCGCAGCCTGAATGGCCAATTACACAAATAAACTCACCCGCTTCTACCGTCAGATTGACATTTTGCAAAACGGAATAGGGGCCGCTGGCCGTTGGATAAACTTTGCCAACATTCTCAAATTTCAGGAAATTATCTGACTTGGGCAGGGTTCTAGAGACGGGCCGAGGAGAATCTTTAATCTGTGTATTCATGAGTTGTTCAAGAAATTATTGTATTGATAGATAATTGAGCCGTTGAGTCAATTACACTGTCGCGACAGCCAGAGCAGATCTTTTTAAATTGACTTCGGTGACGCTAAAGTCGCGCTTGATCGGGAGCTGATTCAAATAAGCAATCGGGTCGTCTGTTGAAAAGCGGGTGCCGTCAAAGAGTTCGATAGCACTCTGGGTATATTTCATATCCGATAGCCCTAACTCTCTGGCCGCTGTTAAAAACACATTGGCCTGACAAACTCGCTCTAAAACTTCTAGCCAGTTGCGAGGAAAAGGCGTATGTCCCCAACGGGCGAGCTGAGTGAGTATCCAGAGATGCTCTGTCCGGCTCGGTCGGTTCATCCCATCACCAAAAAACAGGTGGTCAGCATATTTGCGATCGCCTGCCGCAGTTGGGCTAGGCGTGCCCAAATGAATATAGTCAATCGAGGTGCCCACATACTGCTTACGCGCTAAAATCTCACGAATCTCATCTTCGTTATTAGGATCGGCGCAATAGCGACAAGAATCTATCAGGGCTTTAACCAGCGCAATATGCGTATTTGGATAGCGCTGAGCCCAGTCTTCTCTCACACCGAGTACCTTGCCAGGGTGCCCGTCCCAAATATCTGCGTCTATTGCGACCGTAAAGCCAACCTCTTCCATCGCCGCTCTCAAGTTCCAGGGTTCGCCCACACAGTAACCATCAATGGTATCTGCTTTAAGATCAACAATCATTTGCGCGGGTGGAATCGTTTGCAGCTTGACGTCTGTATCGGGGTCGATGCCGCCTGCTGCGAGCCAGTAGCGCAGCAGCAAGTTATGCATAGAAGAAGAATGAACAACGCCCAGCCGATGAGCGCGCTCTTTTGTTCTATCAACGTATTGCTTAAAGTCACTTAAGCTGCGAACGCCCTGCTCATAGAGCGGGTTGTCGAAGGTAATAGCGTTACCGTTACGGGTCATGGTGAGCGCTGTAACCATTGACACAGGCGGCTCGTCATCACCGCCTAGCGTCAGCCACAGCGGCATTCCGGCTGGCATTTGAGCCCCGTCTAAGTAGCCCCCTCGAATGCCATCGCAAATGCCGCGCCAGCTCGTTTCTCTCACTAAGTTCACTTCGTCTAAGCCATGCTTAACAAAGAAGCCTTTTTCCTTGGCTACTGCTAAAGGCGCACAGGCCGTTAAAGGGACAAAGCCCATATCCAGGTTCACTTTTTCGAGACCGTGGCGAGAGACCGGCGTGGTTTTGCGCGATCGCCACTGCTTAATCCGCTTCTGCTGGTTCAAAAAGTAAATCATTTCAGAGCGCAGGCTGTAGTATCTAGGATGCTCTACCACCTTCATTCTCTCTCTGGGACGAGGGATATCAACGTCCAAGATTTGGCCGATCTGTGCGCCAGGCCCATTGGTGAGCATCACGATTCGATCCGAGAGCAGCACCGCTTCATCCACATCGTGAGTGACCATGACGGTCGTCACCTTGTTAGCTTCGCAGATCTTCATCAGCTGCGTTTGTAGGTTGCCTCTGGTCAGCGCGTCTAGGGCTCCAAAGGGTTCATCTAGTAGTAATAGTTTGGGACGGATGGCTAGTGCTCTAGCGATCGCCACCCGCTGCTTCATCCCGCCCGAAAGCTGAGCGGGCCGTTTATCTGCGGCTTCGAGGAGGCCTACCATTTTAAGGTTTTCATCTACGATGGCTCGGCGCTCGGTGCGGGGGCGATCGCTCATCACGGTATCCACCGCTAAAGCGACGTTCTCACGCACCGTTTGCCAGGGCAGCAGCGAGTAGTTTTGAAACACCACCATGCGATCGGGGCCAGGTTCTGTAATCTTCTTACCATCTAGGGTGACCAAACCTGCCGTCGGCTGAGAGAACCCAGCAATCATGTCTAGCAAGGTTGACTTGCCACAGCCTGAGTGACCAATAAAAGAGACAAACTCTCCTTCTTTAATATCTAAGTTGATGTCCGTTAAGGCTACATACTCGCCGCCTTCTGATAAGGGAAACGCCTTATCAACCTGCGCTAATTCTACTAAACTGTTCATCGCTTATCTCCTAAAAACCTACCGCTAACTTTTATTTGAGCGCAAATCATTCGGATACAATCAGGTGTTGGATATAGGCGATCAGTCGGTCAAGCAATAGGCCCACCGCCCCGATATAAATTACCGCCAGGATAATCTCACTGATGTAGTTCTGCTGATACGCATCCCAAATAAAGAAGCCAATGCCAACGATGCCCGACATTACAATCTCTGCGGCAATAATTGCCAGCCAAGCTAAGCCAATCGCAATGCGTAGCCCCGTAAAGATGTAAGGCAGCGCCGCTGGAAACACGATATTGAGGTAGTAGTCTTTACGCGAAAGCTGTAGCACCTTTGCCACGTTTTGGTAGTCCTGGGGAATTTGGCGCACGCCTTCAGCCGTGTTGATTAAAATAGGCCAAACTGACGTAATGAAAATAACAAAGATAGCCGCCGGTTGGTTCTGCTGAAGAGCAACTAGGGCAATCGGTACCCAGGCAAGAGGAGCCACCATTCGCAAGAACTGAAAGAGCGGATCAAGCGCTTTGTTCAACAGTTGATTGCCACCGACCAAAACACCTACAACAATGCCGACAATCGCCGCTGCCGAATAGCCTTTAGCAACTCTGCCAAGACTCGCTAGCGTTTGCCAGAACAAGCCTTTATCGAGTCCGCCGTTATCATAGAAGGGATAGAGCAGTAAGTCTCTGGTTCGATCATCTGTCCAAAGCGTTATTGGCCCAGGCAGACGGGTTAAGCCAGAAGAAGAGAATATCTGCCAAATGATCAAAAAGGTTAGCGTACCAGCAACAGGTAACAGGATATTCTGAATTCGCTTGTTTGAGAAAAACTTAGGTGAGCGGCGGGCTCTAGCCACCTTCGGACGCTTTTGGCTTTGGACAACCATCATTAAAATTCCTGTCGAGTGAGGGGTATTGAGTAAAAGAGGAAAAATTAGAAGAACGCTTGCTGTCAAGAGCTGTCTTTTAAAGGCAGCTCTTGAGCTTCTAAAGATAATTTCTAGCGATCGCCGATCCTATGCTTTCTTAATCTTCAAGCTATCGAGGTAAGCTTGAGGATTTTCTGGATCGAACTTAGTACCGTCAAAGAAAGTCTCTACGCCGCGAGACGTCTCTGTCGGAATATCAGAGAATCCTGCTTCTTTCGCAGCCTCACGCCATATATCTTCGCGGTTAACCTTATCAATCACCGCCCGAATCTTGTCAAAGTCGGTCATTTCACCCAAGGGGAAGCCCCAGCGAACCGACTCCGTTAAGAACCAGAGATCGTGGCTCTTATATGGATAAGACACACTCCCTCGCGGATCTTTCCAGTAAAGTGGGCTAGCTTCAAAATCATCAATCGCCGGTTTGCCATCGCCCATTTCGTACTTGCCTTCGTAAGGCGGCGTGAGAACGTCCGCTGGAATGTTGAAGTAGTTACGTCCAGAACAAATCTTCACCAGTTCAGGTCTGTTAGCTGGATCGTCACACCACTGCTGAGCCTCCATCAAGCCTTTTAATACGGCTTTAGTAGCCTTCGGATTGGCATCTACCCAATCAGCGCGAATCGCCAAATACTCTTCTGGATGGAACGGCCAAATCTGCTCAGTTAGCGCCCCCATAAAGCCAATGTCATCAGCTACGATCCGATAGGGCCAAGGGTCACCTGTGCTAAACGCATCCATAGTGCCATTGCGCATTCCTTGAACCGTTTCTGCTGATGGCACCGATAGCAGGTCAATATCTGTATCAGGGTTGACGCCACCTGCGGCAAACCAATAGCGAATCCAAAAGTCCTGGTTTGCATGTGGAAAGGTATGCGCTGCCTTGAATTTACGGCCATTTGTGCTCTGGAAGTTCTTAATGTAATCAGCCGCACCTGAGATATCTAATCCCAATCCTTTACCCGCGTTTTTTCCCGAAACGGCAATCCCGTTTCCTTGCGTTACCAGCTGGGCAAGCACATACATGGGAACCTTTTGGCCGTTAGTGATAATGCCTTCGGTCATGAGGTGAGGCATCGGCATTTGCCACTGGCCGCCGTCAATACCGCCCCCCTGTGAGCCAATCGTCACGTTGTCTCTAGCCGCAGCCCAGCTCGCCTGCTTGGAGACTTCTACGCCAGTCATGCCGTACTTAGCAAAGAACCCTTTCTCTTTGGCAATAATCAGTCCCGCAGCTTCCACAATAGGAATATATCCGAGCTTAACGTTGGGCGTTTCTGGCGCGTCGGCAGCGGATACCGGGGCCGCCTTTGGCGCAGCTCCATCGGCTGCATCCGTGGTTTTGGAAGGGGGATTACCCAAGCAGCCACCCAGCAAAAGGGTTCCTGCCGCCGAGGCTCCAGCGGTGAATACAAATTTACGCCGTGTGAACTTTAAATCAGTCATAGAACTCCTTGTGACGCTCCAACTGGGTCGAAGAGCCGATTATCAAAGGGATAGAAGAAGAAAAAGCTATCGAAAAGTTTTTCGAAGGGCGATGATGCCCTAAACGAACAATTGATTAAAGTCAATCGTTTATTAATTAGCCATTGACCTAAGACTATTCTACCGAGGTGACAAAAAGTCGCAGGATTTTTGCTAATCCAGAACGTATTCTCAAATTTCGTAGATAAGTTTTGTTTATCTGCGAAAATGCTCTATATATTTTCGGCTGATGAAGATGAGGGTTTCTGACGAGCAAAGCATTGAATGCTCTCAAGATTTTGGAAGCAAGGTTTCATGGCTTTTTCGGAGACTCTATCAGAAAACTGGCAGACCACTCGAAAGCTGATGTCATCTATTCTGTTGTGAAAGGGATAGTCGAGGCGGTAAGCAGAGCGACAGCTTGTTGGTAAATAAGACCAAGAACCGCCTCGCAAGCACTTCTTTTGCCCCGAAAGCCGCCAGGCACCGCCGTCGATGCTGATGTCTCTATCGTCGTCTGGCCAGCCGTCTAAGCACCATTCCCAGACGTTGCCATGCATGTCGTGCAGGCCAAAGGGATTGGCTGGGAAGCTGCCCACGGCTGTCGTTTGCTGGCGGTATTTTCCTCTTGGCCCTTTGTCATAGGCGTAGCTGCCGTTGTAGTTTGCCAGATCTGGCGTAATCGTCTCGCCAAAGTGAAAGGGGGTTGTAGTACCCGCCCGACAGGCATATTCCCACTGCGCCGGGTTAGGCAGCCGATAGGATTTGCCTGTGCGCTGCGATAGCCACTGACAAAAGGCAACGGCATCCGTCCAAAAAATGCTTTCTATGGGGTGATCGGGCGATTTGAGGTGAGTCACATCGGGCGGTAAATGCTGGTGAGTAGGCTGAATGGCGGCGGCTTGCCATTGCGATCGCGTCACTGCAAACCGACCCATCCAAAACTCGCCCACCGTTACCTCACGCTGGGTTACCTCACGCTGGGTCACCTCATGCCGAATCATCTCACGGTGAGAAACTTGATTTTCTCCTGTGCCTTCTTCCCCTATCGCTGACCCCATTAAAAAAGTGCCGCCAGGAATACGAACCATCTCCAACGTTCGACCTTGCCCTAAGTCTTCAACAAACGTTGCCGTCTCACCTGCAATCGTTTCAACAGTTTCACCTAAAGCATTTACTCGCACCGTCTCAAAGCTAAGCTTGCTGTACTCAGGCTGAGCGAACGGAGCTTTCGTTGGGCCAACTGACATCTCAACTTGAGGCCCAGAACAAGACGCTACCGGATATCCTAAAGACTGTCGCTCTATAGCCTGTACGTCTTCGTCTCGCAGGCCGAGCATTCGCTGCAAATCTTTTAAGTCCTGAAGGGTCGCTACGCTCAGAGGATAAGTTACTCTCTTTTCAGCTTCTATCGCTTCAGCATACACAGCTAGGTAATTTTGTCTCTCTCGAAAAGGCTGTAAAATTTCTTCTTCTATCGCCTTTGCCTGCGCTGGCGTGAGGTTTAGCCGCCGCTGCCACTGCGTTAGCACAGCCCTGCCCGCTGGCCCAATTCGACCATCATGAGCCTTTGATTGAACCTGCTTGCGATAGCGCTGCTCATTGTTTATCACCGCTTTGGCAATCACAATATCGTAGCCCTGCTGCCCGTTAAAAATCGCTGGTTCCATCATTGGAGCCGCAGCTTCCACCTGCGCTTTAACATACTCATGCAGATGCAGGGCTGAGATAAAACACTCGCCCTCTGGAGCCGCGCCGCCCGTTTTAATTCCTTCTACCAAGTAGCGAGTGTACACAGAAAGATCTTCACCTGCTTGCTCCAAAGCATAGCGAGATGAGGTAGAGGCCGTGAGCAGGCACCATCCCTTTCCCCCAAAGTGCGCTTCGACATCGACGCTGCTGTCGTTCATGGCTGAGAAACCGCTGGCAAAGGCCGCGCCAAAACAGCAGTCTAAAATAACAACTTTGTGCGCCGCTGAAGAATTGGCAATCTCTCGCTTGAGAAAATCAGCTTCAACAGCAGTGCCTGCATTCGGTCTGCCGTTTTCAAATAGCTCGCTTTGAGCAGTGGTGAGATAAAAGTCGCCGGTCATGTCTTTGATGCCCTGACCGGTGAAATAGAACAGTATCAAGTCTTTTTTAGTGAGCTGAGCAAACACTTGGCAAATGCGCGATCGCATCTCCCCCACATCAGGATTAATCAGCGCCACCACTTCATCAAAGCCACCCATCTCTGGATGGCTCAGAATCGACCGCATAGCATTCACCCCATTGGCAGGACATCGCAGCGATTTTAAGCCCGCACCGTAGTCGCTGACCCCAATCAATAATGCAATTTTTCTAGCCATTTAACCCAGTACACAAGGACTCATCAAGTCGCGACGAGATTGGCGCTATTCACGCTGATCAGGAACTTTCAGGAATCTTCAGGCGTTTAGAGGGTTGTTGTCAGGTTTGAATTGTCTTTTGAATTGGCTTTATGAATTGGCTTTTGAATTGTCTCCAGTCTCACTCAGCCGACTTCATCTTCTTTGCGGCTTCCACGAGCTTATCAACGACTTCATCAAAGTTATCGGGCCGAACGTTTTTTGCATCTATTTTCTGGGTTTGGCCGTTCACTTCTACCGTTAGCTCCATCGGCTGTCCTGATAGGCGCACAAACACTTCTCGGCTAGCCTGCGCCAGTCCATTTCCAGGGATTTCAGCCGTTAAGATGCTCCACAGCCAGTGTCCGCCCATGCCGCCTGCTGGCACGTTAGGGTCAGGAACACGGCCAACAGTCTCAATTTCGTCTAACGTTCGTAGCTCTCGAAATAAGGTTTGCGTCAAGGCTTCTTGCTGAGCTTCTGGCATGTCCCTAACGGCCTTTCGCCAGTCGATCGTCAACCAAACAGTGTCAGTCATGGTCGTTTTTAGTCTCTGCTATGTAGATACAATCAAGAGGAATGTCACCGCCTACTTAATTCTGTTTGATTTCGCAATCAAGTTGGGTTGATTTGAAGGATCTTCGCTAGATATTTATCAAAAGGGATGATTGCCCGCCTACCTACTCCTTCCAAAAAGCGTACAGCCACTTGATGTAAGGCTACACGCTATTTATGAAGAGCTAGAGCTAAGTTTGCTAAACTCCATCAGTATCGCTCTTTTGACAGAAGGCTTAGAAACCTGACAATCTCTATGCTGTTGAGCAAAGTTTTATCATGAGTAAAGGATTCCTATGAGTTCAACAGGTTTAGATATTGGCGAACAGGCAATTAGCAGCG
>JBGTGK010000278.1:0-37121 GCA_041746795.1 Phormidesmis sp. | reverse complement strand
AGTGAGAATGCGCTCTAGTGCAGACGTCGAGGCGCAGCAGAGTTTGAGCAAGTAGTCGCTTTCGCCAATAATGTGGTGACAGGCTTGAATATGCGCTTGCTGCTGTACGTAGGTCAGGAATTCTGCCCGATGCATAGGATGCTCCAGGGTAATTGAGATGAATACACTCAGCCCTAGGCCCACTGCTTCGGCATTGACTTGAACGCTGTAGCCGGTGATGATGCTGCTATTTTCTAAGCGGCGGACACGATCTGCGATCGCCGGAGCCGAAACGCCAAAACGATCCGCCAATGCTGACCACCGCACTCGCCCATCCTGACTCAGAGCAGCCAGAATTTTCACATCTAATTCGTCAAGGCTCATCGTATTTATTTAACTAACTTTTTCCGACGATTTTCTTATAATAAGTTCTAATTGACCTAAAAATCCTAATTTTAATAAATAAGTTTACTTATTTTTTCTTTAATGAAAAACGCCTTTTTAAGGAAAAAACAATGAAATCCGCCTGAATCGGAAAAAATCTACGTATTTTAAAGCGCCGATTCAGATAAATAAGTAACAATCCTATTAAGCATCTACTGAGCCTTGAATTTTATGATTAGGCACCTCTCTACTGGGTATTCCGTTACCGAACCGCTGACTAATGGTCACTCCGCCACTGGATATTCCTCCATTGGGCACCTCGCCGCCGGGCCACTCACTACTGAGTCACTCACGATTGAGTATCTCTGTGCTGTACTAGCGCAAATCAACCTTCCAGCCGATTGGATTGGCATTCGAGCGATGCGTGAAGCTAGCACTTGGCGGGCGATGCGCGACGGACATCCACAGCAGAATGAATCCGGCCTCAGCCAGGGGGCTATGGTCGAAGTTTTGGCCCAAGGGCAGTTTGGCTATAGTGCGACCAATCATCTGACACCAGCTGCCTTGCAAGCCGCTGCCCAGCGCGCTTATGCGCAAGCAATTTCGGCTAGTCAGTGGGCTATTCACCGCTTTACTCAAGCTGTCCGACCTCCAGTTGTAGGCGAGTACGTCTCGGCTTGCGAGCAGGCATTAGATGCGTTGGGCGTTGGGGAAATCAACGATATTTTGTACAAACTATGTCAGCAGCTCAAGGTATCAGCACAGGTTGTGCGCACCTGCGCAATCGCACGTACCCATGACGTAGAAAGTTGGTTTGTCAGCAGTAATGGTTCCAAGGTGTATCAAAAGCTGCTGCTGCTGGAAAGTCACTTGGGCGCGATCGCACAAGCCCCTGGCGTTACTCAGTCACGCACAGACAATGGTTACCTAGCCCACAGCTATCAGGGCGGCTGGGAGCTATTTTCGGGTTCAAAACTTTGGGAAAGAGCTGATCGCATCGGCCAGCAGGCGGTAGAACTGCTGAGCGCACCTAACTGTCCCGATACGGCAACTACGCTGGTATTGGCCCCTGATCAAATGATGCTGCAAATTCATGAGAGCGTCGGCCATCCGCTAGAGCTCGACAGAATTTTGGGCGATGAGCGCAACTATGCAGGGGGCAGTTTTGTTCAACCTGAAGACTTTGGCCGCTTGGCATACGGTTCAGCGCTAATGAATATCACGTTTGATGCCACTCAAGCGGGCGAACTCGCGAGCTATCGCTTTGACGATACCGGAGCAGTGGCGCAGCGGCAGTATCTGATTCGCGCTGGCATCTTAGAACGGGGCTTGGGCGGGCTAGAAAGTCAGTCGCGGCTGCAAGTTCCGGGTGTGGCCTGTACGCGGGCCTGTAGCTGGAACCGTCCGGCGATTGATCGCATGGCCAACATTAATTTGGAGCCAGGAGAAACCGACTTTGAGACCCTGATTGGCTCAATAGAAGACGGTGTGTATATGGAATCTAATCGTTCTTGGTCAATCGATGATCAGCGCCATAAGTTTCAGTTTGGCTGTGAGTATGCTCGCAAAATTGAGCAGGGCAAGCTGACGACGGTGCTCAAAAATCCAAACTACCGGGCAACGACGCCGCAGTTTTGGTACAGCCTTTCGCAGGTGGGATCGCGCGCGACGCTAGAAACCTACGGCACGCCTTACTGCGGTAAGGGCGAACCCAATCAGTTGATTCGCGTAGGCCACGCCTCTCCCGTATGCGCCTTTGACAAGATTGAAGTATTTGGAGGTGCAGGCTAATGACATTACTTTCATCAGAAACACACTCAGGTGCGATTGATGGGTCGGCGATCCCAACCGAGTGCAAACAGCCTGTAGCTCAAAGGACTGTCAGCCCCAAAAGCAGCCCAAACGCCAACCTTAATGCGGATACCGATGCTCGCCAGTACGAAAATGTTTTTACTGACTTGGTTGCAGCGATCGCCCAGCGGCTTGCCCACCCAACCAATCCAACGGCGACCCACTTTAGCGCCTCGCTGAGCGGGGAAAGCAGTCAATTTACCCGATTCAACGGATCGAAGGTTCGCCAGAGCGGTCACGTTTGCGATAGCCAGCTGCAGATAACGCTGCTAAGCGCTGAGCGCACAACGACAGCAAAAGTCCCTTTCGTCGGTGAATTTGAAACAGACTGGGCCACAGCGCACAGGGCGATCGCCCGATTACAAGCCGAGCTTCCTCACTTGCCGGTCGATCCTTACATTGTGGTGCCAGTCGCTTCTCGTCCAGGTCAGAGCCGAGAGGTTCGCAGCGGTCAGCTTTTGCCTGCTGAAGCCATTGCCGAAACCCTGCTTGCACCCGTTCAGGCGTTAGATTTTTCGGGCCTGTACGCAGGCGGATTGGCTTACCGGGCCTATGGAGATTCAGCAGGCAATCGGCACTGGTTTGAAACGCCTTCATTTACACTGGACTATTCTTTGTTTGGCGATCGCCCTAATCAAGCCGTCAAAGGCACTCTAGCCGGTCACCGATGGCAGCTAGCTGACTACACTAAAGCCATTGAAAAAACGCAGCAGCAGCTTGCTTTGCTAGCTCGACCGGCCAAAACCATCCCCAAAGGCTGCTATCGCACGTATCTAGCCCCAGCAGCAGTCGGCGATATAATTGACACGCTGATCTGGGGCGGCGGCTTGGGCGAAGCTGATTTGCGTCAGGGTAATAGCGCCTTCGGCCAGCTTGAGAGCGGCGAGGTCAGCTTGAGCGCCCAGTTTTCACTGAGTGAAAATTTTGAGCGGGCCGGGGTGCCTCGGTTCAATGCCTTAGGAGAAGCGGCCCCGACGCAGTTGCCAGTGATTCAACAGGGGCAGTGGATAAATTCGCTGGTGAGCAGCCGTAGCGCTAAAGAATATGGTAAGGCCAGTAATGCTGCGAGCGCGGCAGAAACCATGCGCGCACCAGTCGTTGATCCCGGTCAGATTCGTGAGCACGAGATTCTTAGTGAGCTGGGTACGGGGCTTTATCTTTCTAACTTGCACTATCTTAACTGGAGCGATCTCACGGCTGGACGGATTACGGGGATGACTCGCTATGCTTGCTTTTGGGTAGAAGCGGGCGAAATTATTGCTCCGATCGAAAATCTGCGATTTGACGATAATCTCTATCGGTTTTTAGGCGAAGGGTTGCTAGGGCTAACGCAGGCGCAGACCTT
Organism: Phormidesmis sp.; assembly: GCA_041746795.1. Taxonomy (GTDB): domain Bacteria; phylum Cyanobacteriota; class Cyanobacteriia; order Phormidesmidales; family Phormidesmidaceae; genus Phormidesmis. The sequence continues at coordinate 33,562 of JBGTGK010000278.1, read as the reverse complement.
TTTGCCCGCCGTCGGGACATATGAGCGGCGATCATTGGGCGGCATGTGGATGCCCGGTATGCTGATTGATCAATTTCGGTATACGCTTTAGGTTTTGTTCCCGTTTAATGGCAGGTCTGACCAATCGGGTCTATTTAGAATTACCATGTCGTTTTCTCAACCGCCTGTACAACCGCCTGCACAATTGTCTGAACCATCGGCTAAACCGCCGTCTGAGCAGCGACTTTCGATTTCTTTGAGCAGTGTGCTGATGGTATTTGCAGCGATCACTGCGGCCATTATCGGCTGGCAGCTTAGAGGACTGCTGCTACTGGTAATGATTTCAATCGTTTTGGCCTGTTCCATCGCACCGATAGTGAAGTGGGCCGAGCGGTTCCGAATTCCGCGCTGGCTGGGCGCATTGCTCACTTATTTAACGATTGTGGGCACTCTGGTCGGCGTTATTTTACTGATTGGGCCAACGGTACTGGATCAAATTCAGCTCTTAGTACGGCAGTTGCCGCTATTGCTGCGCAAAGCCGCTACCCAGGTAGAAGCCTGGGCCTTAACCCTCAACGACAATCGTCCCGACTTTACCAGCCAAGTGTTTGATCAGCTAGATGTGCAGGCAATAGCCGCTTGGGCTGTGCGCTCGACTCGTGAAGTCGCCTTACGCTCTTTTAGCGTCACGACCGATATTTTGGGCGCGTTGCTGAGTTTAATACTGGCTATTTTTATCTCTGGCTATCTGTTAGCTGATAGCGAAACGCTGACGACTAATTTTGTCCGCCTGCTGCCTAGCCCCTGGAACGTCAGCGTGAGGGAGCAGTTACCTGAAATTGGGAACCGCATTGGCAGCTACATTCGCGGGCGATTTATCGTCTCAGCAACGCTGGCTCTCGCGACGAGCATCGGCTTGAGCTTCTTAGGGTTAAAGGACTTTGCGATTGGATTAGGGGCGATCGCTGGTGTCACCAATTTAATTCCCTTCCTGGGCCCGATTCTCGGCGCAATTCCGGCATTGGTAGTGGCCATTCCGCAAGGTGGCTGGATTGTGCTGTGGGTGATTATTTTTTACGCAGTTATTCAAAACGTTGAAACCTACATTCTCGATCCACTACTGGTGGGATCTTCAGTGGGAGTGCATCCGCTATATCAGCTTTTGGCAGTACTGGGCGGCGTCCAAGTACTTGGCATTATTGGTGCGCTGATTGTGCCACCTTGGGTAGCTGGTGGGGCCGTGTTATTAGAGAATTTGTATGTCAAGCCGAAGCTAGTAATGGAAGCAGACAGGCAAAATAGCAGATCAAGAACAGAGGCAACAGTGAGCTTGCCGTCAGCCGCCACTCCCCCAGTCAAACCAGCAGTTGAGCCACCCGTGCGGCGGTGAATCGTGGCGCTGACAGCAATAGCTTCACCGTTTTTTTAAGCGGAGACACTCACAGACGACTCACTGTTTTTTTAAGCAGAGACACTCACAGACGACTCACTTAGTGTGATTATGAAATGTGATTGTAATTAGGAGAATTGACTAGAATGCCATCAGCAGAAGTGTCATCCCAGCAAAAGGGCGTTACGGTTTGGTTTACGGGACTTAGCGGCGCAGGTAAAACAACTATTAACAATGCACTGACTGAGAAGTTGCGCGATCGCGGTCTCAGCCTAGAAATCCTCGATGGTGACATCGTGCGCACCAACCTCACCAAAGGGCTGGGCTTTAGCAAAGAAGATCGCGATGAAAATATTCGGCGCATCGGGTTTGTCTCGCACTTGCTCACCCGCAATGGCGTGATTGTGCTGGTATCGGCCATTTCTCCTTATCGCAACATTCGCGATGAGGTGCGCAACCGTATCGGCGACTTTATTGAAGTGTACGTCAGTGCCCCGGTAGAAGTGTGCGAACAGCGCGATGTAAAGGGGCTATATGCCAAAGCCCGCACGGGTGAAATCAAGCAGTTTACTGGCATTAGCGACCCTTACGAAGCGCCCCTAAATCCTGAGGTAAATTGTGAGACTCACAAAGAAACCTTAGAAGAAAGCGTCAACAAAGTAATCGCAAAATTGGAAGAAACAGGTTACATTCCGGTGCTTGTCGCCGCATAGGATCTCGATTTGCTTAGACCGAACTTATTGAGTCAATCTCATTGAAAAAATAAAAAAGCTAAGAGACAAAAAAGCAGGGCCTAAGCCCTGCTTTAAATCGAAACCATGATGACTGTCAGCAGTTTCTGGCATAGATCTTCTAATATGTAGCCGTCGTCGGAGGCATTCGCCCGACGGCTAGCCACTGAGCCCTCAATATGTAACGTTTTTAGCGATCACTAATGCATTAAGCTAAGTGACCAAAGCTCTAGTTCCGATATCGCTTTCAATTCTGCTAACAATGAGCGCTCACCTTCACAAACTAGCCCAAAGCTGCCGCGCCGCCAACGACTTCTAGAATCTCTTGAGTGATTGCGGCCTGACGAGCTTTGTTATAAGAAAGCGTGAGCGTTTTCATCAGCTCTTTAGCATTATCGCTGGCGCTGTTCATCGCCGTCATTCTAGAAGCTAGTTCACTCGCAGCTGACTCCTGCATCGCTCTCAAAATTTGGTTATTGAGATACAGCGGCAGCAGCGCGTCTAAGATTTGCGAGGGGTCTTGCTCAAACAGCATGTCTTTAGGAAATTCGCTAGCAGCTACACCGGGCGCATCTTCACGCTCTACGGCCAAGCGACCATCGCGGCTAGTGAGCCGGAAAATTTCGTCATCTTTCGCTTCTAGCCCTTGCGGATCGAGCGGCAGTAGCGTTTGGGTGATGGGCTTGTTGCTCACCAAAGACAAAAATTTGGTGTAGACAAGTTCAACGCGATCAATCGTTTCAGAGAGAAACAAAGAAAGCAGCTCTTCAGAAATCGTTGAGGCTTCATCGGCTGTCGGAATTTGCTCTAAGCCCGTATACTTGGCAGAAATTGGTGCACTGCGGCGCTCAAAGTATTGAATGGCCTTACGACCTACCAATACGTAGGTAAATTCTAGTCCTTCAGCGGCTAGCTCTTTGGAGCGGGTTTCGGCGCGGCGGATGACGTTAGCATTGTAGCCGCCACACAGACCGCGATCGCCCGAAATCACCAGCAAAGCAACTTTTTCCGTTTCACGCTGCTGCAATAGCGGCAGATCAGACGTATCTTCAAACTTTAGTCGGCTCTGCAACCCATATAGCACCTGCGCTAAGCGATCAGCAAAGGGGCGAGTAGCGTTGACTTGAGCCTGGGCGCGACGCACTTTAGCCGCAGCGACTAGCCGCATTGCTTCGGTGATTTTGCGCGTATTTTTGACCGACTGAATGCGATCGCGAATCAGTTTTAAATTAGCCATAGTTCTTATTTACAAGGCCGCTAGCGGTCAAAGTTTAATGACTAAACCCTGAGCCAATAGCGGCCTTAGACGCGTCTCCCTACGCGGCCAAAAATGCCTGCTTACTCTCATCAATCGCCGCATTCAGCAGCTCAACGGCTTCGTCACTCAACACCTTTTTGCTGTTGATTTCATCCACAAACGCTTTTTTGCTGGTATTGAGGTAAGCGATTAGATCGCTCACGTAGTCAGAAACCCGCTCAACGGGCACATCATCGAGCTTACCGTTAACGCCTGCATAGATCACCGCAACCTGTTCAGGCAATGTGCGAGGTGAATACTGCTTCTGTTTGAGAATTTCTCTAAGACGCTGACCGCGCGCAAGCTGAGCTTGAGTCGCCGGATCAAGATCAGAAGCAAACTGCGCAAATGCCTGAAGTTCGTCGAACTGAGCGAGCTCTAGCTTAACTTTACCAGCCACTTTTTTGATGGCCTTGGTCTGGGCGGCCGATCCTACCCGCGATACTGAAATACCGGCGTTAATCGCAGGCCGCAAGCCGGAGTTAAACAGATCGGAAGAAAGGAAAATCTGGCCATCCGTAATCGAAATGACGTTCGTCGGAATGTAGGCCGACACGTCACCCGCTTGCGTTTCAATAATCGGCAAAGCAGTCATGCTGCCTTCTCCGAGTTCGGGGCTGAGCTTAGCAGCGCGCTCTAGTAAGCGGGAGTGTAAGTAAAACACGTCGCCAGGATAGGCTTCTCGACCCGGCGGACGCTTGAGCAAAAGCGACATTTGACGGTAAGCCTGAGCTTGCTTGGTCAAGTCATCGTAAATGATCAGGGTCGCTTTGCCTTTGTACATAAAGTATTCAGCAATCGAAGCACCGGTGTAGGGAGCTAAATACTGAAGGGCCGCTGGATCGTTAGCGTTTGCGGCAACGACAACGGTGTAGTCAAGTGCGCCGCGCTCTTCGAGCAGTCCTACGACTTGAGCGACTGAAGAGGCTTTTTGACCAATGGCGACATAGACGCAAATCACGTCCTGATCGGCTTGGTTGAGGATGGTGTCGATAGCGATCGCAGTTTTACCGGTTTGGCGATCGCCAATAATCAATTCTCGCTGACCTCGACCTACCGGAATCATGGCATCAATTGCGGTAATTCCAGTTTGCAAAGGTTCGTACACCGACTTGCGACCAATGATGCCGGGAGCCGGAGACTCGATTAAACGAGTTTCGGTCGTGTTGATGTCGCCCTTGCCGTCTAGTGGCTCACCGAGCGTATTCACCACGCGGCCTAGCATCGCCTCGCCAACGGGCACAGAAGCAATTTTACCGGTCGATTTTACGGTGCTGCCTTCCTGAATATTGCGGCCTGTGCCCATCAGCACCGCCCCTACATTGTCTTCTTCAAGGTTGAGGGCAATACCTGCGGTACCATCTTCAAATTCCAACAGCTCACCAGCCATCGTATTGTCAAGGCCGTAAATGCGGGCAATGCCGTCACCGACTTGAAGAACCGTACCAACGCTATCCGCCTTTACACCCTGATCGTATTCTGCTATCTGCTGCTGAATAATACTGCTAATTTCGTCTGGTCTGATGCTTACCATGAGGAATCGCTCTTAAAATAACTACCAAATTTGTACAATCAAAATCAGGCTGAATGATAATCAAATCCTCAGCTTTCAACGCTCAACGCTTAACAGCTAAGAAACCCCTAGCTGCAACCCAATCCGACGAAGCTGGCCGCGAATGCTAGCATCTAAAACCTGAGAGCCAATCTGAATAATCACCCCGCCAATGAGATCAGGATCAATGCGAGACTCTAGCTCAACGGCATTGGCTTGAGTAATGCTCTGCACTTTTTGACGCACCGTCTCCTTTTGCTCACTCGTCAGCTCAACGGCTGATATCACCTCGGCTAACACCGTCTGCGTCAGCTCACGCACTTTGGCCTGAAACGTTTGCAAGATGGGCTCCACCAAAGCAATGCGACCTCTATCGACTAGCAGCATCAGAAAATTCTTGATTTGCAGGTTAGCGTCATCACCTAAAACCTGATTCAAAACGCCTTTTTTAGCGTCGCTGCTGATAATTGGATTGGCTACAAATGCCGATAGCTCATCTGACGATTTGAGCACATCCAAAAAATCAGCAGCCAGCCGGCTGATTTCATCAACCTGATTTTTAGACTGAGCAATCGAAAGCAGCGCTTGGGCATAAGGGGCGGCAACCTCAGATTTAGTAACACTCATGATTCATCTCCTAGCTGTGCAATGCTTTGATCAACCAGCTCAGTCTGGGCTGTTTCAGTTAGCAGATTAGGAAGACGCGATCGCACTTTCTCAAGCGCCATAGCCGAAACTTGCTGGCGCAATTCCTGCACTATGCGCTCCTGCTGAGAAGACAAATCCTGAGCAGCAGATGCTCTCAGCCGCTCAATATCTTTGGCTGACTGCTCTAGCACGGCCTGACGAGCCTGCTCCGCATTGGTCTGAGCTTCGGCTAAAATCCGTTCTGCACCCTTTTTGGCCATTTGAAGCTTCTGCTGCTGCTCAGCCAAGGAAGCGGACGCCTGTTTTTGCTTAGCTTCAGCCTCTTTAATGGCCTTCTCAATCGCATCGCGACGAGCTTTGAGCTTATCGCCCAAAAAGCCCCGACCAAAGTAAAAAAGCACGCCAATAATAATAGCTAGGTTGATTAAGTTGGTTTCGAGGATGTCGAAATTTAATCCAAACCCTTTTGTTTCTGAGGCTAGCAGCCCCAATGCTTCCGTAAACACTTTCAATACCTAATACGACTTCTCTTGAATAACCTCAGCCGCGATCGCCTCAGCCAAGCCACTAAGCTGCCGAACCTAGCAGCTTGCCCAAAATCTGGTCGCTCAAAGAATCCACTTGCTTCTCCAGTTGGCTCAAAGCCGCTGATTTCTGCTCCGCTAATTCTTTTTGCACCGCCTCTCGCTGAGCAGCAGCTTCTTGTTGAGCTATCGCTTGGTTGTCTGCTGCGATCTTTTGTGCAGCAGCTTGGGCCGCCTCTATTACACTGCGGGCTTCACGGCGTGTATCGGCCAAAGCCTGCTCGTACTCAGCAGCTAGCTTTTCAGCTTTGGCCAAGCGCTCTTGAGCACTTCCTTTGGCAGTACGAACATAGGCATCGCGCTCGTCAATAGCCGCACCCAAAGGCTTATAAAAAATGGCATTGAGCACAGCCATCAAAATCAAAAACTGAATCGCCATCAGAGGCAGCGTAGCGTCTAGATCGAATAATCCACCCGCTTCTTCAGTCGCCTCGACAGCTTCAACAGCCAGTAATGTTAGTCCTGTCCACATGGTTTTCTCTCAATGTCGCCGATCATTAAACCGCTTAATTTTTAATCGTTACCAATCGCTTAAACAGTAGGTAGAACCCTAATCTATCTAGAGTTCTGCCTACTATTTGGCAGTAGAGACAGGAAAAAAGGAAGCCCTCATACCTATCTCTTGAGACTCTAAGCGAAAGGGTTAGCGAACAAGAGCACGAGCGCAACGACGAGGCCGTAAATGGTGAGTGCTTCCATAAATGCCAAGCTGAGGAGCAGGGTGCCACGGATTTTGCCTTCAGCTTCGGGCTGACGAGCAATTCCTTCAACCGCTTGACCGGCTGCGTTACCTTGACCAATGCCAGGGCCGATAGCAGCCAAGCCAACCGCCAAAGCCGCCGCGATAACAGATGCACTAGCAACAGTAGGATTCATGATGTTCTTCCTTATTAATGTGAACTTAGAGTGTGATGTCAACGCCCTTCATTGCTGCGGGCGCTCTTCAGAGTGAGATTAATGAGAGTCTCTATCTCTCAAGGATTTGGCGCTTTAGCGGCAGAATCTAGTTCCAGAGCCTAGTGGCCGTGGCCCTCCATCGCTTCACCGATGTAGGCAGCCGCTAAGGTAGCAAAAATGAGCGCCTGAATAGCGCTGGTAAATAAGCCCAATACCATTACCGGCAGGGGTACGAATAAAGGTACCAATAGTACTAGCACCGCCACAACCAGCTCATCTGCCAAGATGTTTCCAAATAGACGGAAGCTTAGCGAAAGGGGCTTGGTGAAATCTTCAAGGATATTAATTGGCAGCAAAATTGGGGTCGGCTCAATGTACTTGGCAAAGTAGCCGAGTCCTCGCTTGCGAAAGCCTGCATAAAAATATGCCAGAGAGGTCAGCAGCGCCAATGCAACGGTTGTATTAATGTCATTAGTCGGCGCTGCAAGTTCACCACCCGGAATGTGAATCAGTTTCCAAGGAATGAGTGCACCCGACCAGTTAGAGACGAAAATAAACAAAAATAAAGTGCCGACAAAGGGCACCCAAGGTCGATATTCTTTTTCACCGATCTGATCTTGAGCCAGGTCGCGAATAAAGTCTAGGGCATACTCCATAAAGTTTTGGAGACCAGAGGGAATGCGCTCTACCTTGCGGGTCGCCAGAAAGGCGACGCCAATCAGCAAAGCAGATACAAACCAAGAAACCAAAAATACCTGACCATGAAGCTTGAGATCCCCGATGTGCCAATAATAGTGCTGACCAACTTCTAGCTTGGCTAGCAGCGAGGGTGCTGACAAATGGAGGTTGAAGTACAAGGTATTTAGCATCGCCGTTTAAGATCTCTTCTTTCTGTCTAAAATTTCTTTTGTGTATCTGTCTTTGCGTATCTGGGTGAATGCGCGTGTGAATGTGAGCATGTGGGATCTTATAGCACCCTCTTAGCAGGCAAGACAGCTGTCCACAGAACAAACGCAATCAGGGCGGCTTTGTAGGTCAAGAAACCCAAGAACACAGGTAGCACCGACAATTGCTGCCACTGAGTTGCGACGACCAAAACGCCGATTAAAATAGCCAGCCTACCGCTGTTAAATCCGCCACTGTTGGCAGAGGAAGCCTCACGACCAATTCGCCCAACGCTTCTGGCTAACATTCTTAAGTAAAGGACACCTGTGAAAGCGCCCACTAAGTAGTTGAGAGCGATATTGAGCGAGTAGGCCCACCAAACGGTAGGGAAAATGACTGCGCTAAAAGCGAGGGTTAAGGCCAGAAGGTTTTGTTGAAGCCGATAGTAGTCCTGCATGGACGTTTCAGAAGGCGGTGGCAGCAAGCTAATGTCAGCTTGCTGACTTTGAATCTGAACGACTTGATCTGCCTGACTTACCTGACTTATCAGATCGCTAGGAGTATCTGTAGGCTCTCGGTCACTCTCCGGCGCTGCTGGAGAGTGATGTAAGATTTCAGAGGCTTCTTGCGCAGAGGTCACAGTGGCAGGTGCTCATCGAATTTCTATCGAAAAGTTTATTAAACGATTCGTTAAATCAATTGGCTTAAGACAGGGCTAAACCGCGTTGGACACGGGTTAATCACTGTGTCAGGCCGAAGCAGATCATATCATGGCAACATTACTTAAGGAAAAAGTTTTGATCACAGTTTTGGCCCTAGCGTTGTAACGGCTTTAGCATAATGAGCTGACGGGCTTGCAGCGATCGCACCAAATCCAACCCATTTTCTAACCCCAGATCAGCTAGGATCCGCGCCACCGAATGAGATTGCGACGGATCGCACTTTTCTAAAAACGCAAACTCCTCAGCGCTTACCGAAACCACCTGATAGTCGTAATTAAAAAAGCTGCGGCTAGGCCAACCTTCCATGCAGGCATGGCGCTCAGGAATCGCAGTTTGCAGCAGCTTATCCTCTGTCCAATCGCACTTCTGGAGGGGTGGACGGCTGAGAAAAAATTCGTAGTGGGTAATTTCTGGATCGAGCACTTCGATCAGACGGTAGCGATCGCGCTCCCCTAGCTCTCTAGCTCGCTCCATCAGATCCGGAACCCGCCCAATCAACCGAGACAGATCCCAATACTGCGGATTAGAAAAGCCCACAAACTCTAATCCAGAGGCATCGATCAGCGCAAACAACGTCTTGACGTTGTAATCAATTTCCTGCGGATGCACATACATATCGGCAAAGCACTCATCTCGCTGGTTTTCCATCGCCCAGCGAGTTTCCTCACGCTGCCGCAGACGGTTTTGCTCAGGCAGCGATGAAAATAAAGTGCGGCCCACCTGCACCCCATCTGCGTAATCGCCTTGGCGGCTCGATCCTTGCAATAGCTGGATTGCTTCCTGCATCAGCTGAATTTCCCAACGGCCCAATTCAGCATAGACAAATATATGGAGCAGGCCGCCCGGCTTGAGCTTAGTCGCAAGTGCCTGAATGCCGCGAATCGGATCGGGCATGTGGTGCAGTACACCCACACAGTTGATTAAATCAAACTCACCCGGAATTTGCTCAACATCGTAAATGCTGAGGTTATGAAAGGTAACCCGGTTTGCCCCAGAGCGCTGACAGCGTTCGGTAGCCACAGCGATCGCCCCTGCACTCAAATCCATCCCCACCACTTCGGCCTCAGGATTGAGATGCCCCAAATACTCCGTACCGACCCCCGTACCGCAGCCCGCATCCAGAATTCGCACCTGATTCGTGGCTGGCTTTTGGCCCGTACAGAAGCTGTAAGCGCTCGGCCAGTGCCAGCGCCAGTTATAGCCCGGAGGCGCTTCATCTAACAGCGGTTCAGGCGGGAAAGGGTAGGTGTCATAAAGCCTAGCGACTGCCGAACTAATCGCCGAGTCACCGTCTAACGCCTGAGCTTTCGCAGTCATCTCATCTCTCATTTTTTACGCTTTTCAAACCAAAGGTATATGTGGAGGGAACGCAGGCTGGCAAAAACCTGTTTCGATTCCCTTTCAGCTTGTAGCATTCCTAGCGGCCCAAGCGCGCGTGAAATTGAAAGAAATTAAAAGTTACAAAACTTATCCCTACTCTCAGAGAGTTCAACCGTCTCGTATGATTTATAAACACAACCGGCTGAACAATACGGTTCTTAACAATCTGACAGTAGCGATTCCAAATCGTTTTACTCTAAAAATTAAGCAAATCAAGATCTATCAGCAAACGTTCAGCAACCGTAATTCATTCAATTTTTCAGCCTTTATTAACGACCTAATATAGGGAGTCTTTGAGAACCCATGACAGTGACAGCTAGCGGCGGAAGCTCTGTAGCACGGCCCCAACTCTATCAAACCTTGCCAGCCTCGACAATCATTCAGGCAGAGCAAAAAGACCGTTACATGGAGAACACCGAACTGGGTGAACTCAAGACTTTTTTTGATTCTGGCATGAAGCGTTTGGCGATCGCCCAAACCATTACTCGCTACTCGGAGCTGATCGTCTCCCAGGCGGCGAACCGCATCTTTACAGGGGGCTCTGCGCTCTCTTACCTGGAGCGGAACGTCGATGAGCCCACCGAAATCAGCAGAGGCGGCGTTCCCTTAGATCAAAAAGAGGCGACCCGGTTAGGCACCGCTACTTATTCAGCCAGCAAAAGCCCTACTGAAGAAGAGAAAAAAGGCGGCATCTTTAGCGGCCTGCGCAATCTCATAGACGTTGGCCCCGGCATTGGCTCAACGCCCGCAGGATTTCGGCCTATCAGCGTCGCCCGCTACGGCCCCAGCAACATGCAAAAGTCCTTGCGAGACATGAGCTGGTTCCTGCGCTACCTTACCTACGCGGTGGTCGCTGGCGACCCTAACATTATTAAGGTGAACGTTCGAGGGCTGCGCGAAATCATCGAAAATGCCTGCTCTACGCCCGCAACCATCGTGGCGCTGCAAACCATGCGCGCTGCCTCTATTAACTACTTCAAAGGCGACAGCGAAGCGCAGGAGATTTTGCGTCAGTACTTTGACGTGATGCTCACTGAATTTAAGGGCTCCACCCCTTCAGCCAAGCTCCGTCAGCGCCAGTCAAAAGACTTGCAGGGTCTTAAGCTGCCTCAGATTTACTACAACGCATCTGAGCGTCGCCCTGTGTATGCAATGAAGACCGGGCTGGGCGTCATCGAAAAAGAAGACGCAATCAAAGCGGCCTACCGCCAGGTGTTTGAGCGCGATATTAAGCGAGCTTATTCTCAGTCAATTTCTGACCTAGAGTCGAAAGTGAAAAACGGCGAGATTTCCATGAAGGAATTCATTCGTCGCCTGGCGAAGTCGCCGCTGTACCGTAAGCAGTTCTACGAGCCGTTTATTAATAGCCGGGCGCTAGAACTCGCCTTTCGTCACATTTTGGGTCGCGGCCCTAGCTCTCGTGAGGAAGTGCAAAAATACTTCTCCATTGTTTCCGAAGGTGGACTATCTGCTCTGATAGATGCGCTGGTAGATTCCCAGGAGTACGCTGACTACTTTGGTGAAGAGACCGTTCCCTACATCCGTGGCCTTGGCCAAGAAGCCCAGGAATGCCGTAACTGGGGTGCTCAACAGGACTTATTCAACTACAGCGCGCCTTTCCGCAAGGTACCTCAGTTTGTCACGCTGTTTGCTTCCTACAATCAGCCTCTGCCCGACCAGCATGTGTACGGCGCAGGCAACGACCCGCTCGAAATTCAGTTTGGCGCAATCTTCCCCAAAGAGACTCGCAACCCCAGCTCAAGGCCTGCGCCTTTCAACAAAGACACTCGCCGTATACTCATTCACCAGGGCGCTGGTATTAACAACCAGCTAAGCAACCCGGCGGCGCGGCCTGAAGCACCCGGTTCGCTGGGCGCTAAGGTATTCAAAATGCAGCAGAACGCCTATACCGGCGACAATTCAGCGAGCGTTAAATACACCGAACAGTCCACGCAGGCCATTGTCAAAGCGGTTTATCTTCAGGTCTTTGGCTACGAGGTCTTTGCCGGACAGCGAATTAAAGCCACTGAGAGCCGCTTAGAGAACGGTGAAATTAACGTTCGCGATTTCGTCAGAGCGGTTGCCAAGTCAGAGACTTTCCGTAAGCGCTACTGGACGTCGCTGTACGTGATGAAGTCGGTTGAATTCATTCATCGCCGCTTGCTGGGTCGCCCTACTTACGGCAGACAGGAGACTAATAAGTACTTCGATATCTGTGCGAAGCAGGGCTTTTATGCACTCGTTGACGCGATCATGGACTCTCAGGAGTATACCGAGTGCTTTGGTGAGGATACGGTGCCTTACGAGCGGTATTTGACCCCGGCTGGGCAGTCGATGCGATCGCTCCGAGTCGGATCCATTCAGGACACCGGCGCTCGCCCCGAAGCCAAAGCCACGCCGCGCTTTATCGAGCTAGGCGCGGTCAAAACCGACCGTCCGCAGCCCGAAGTTAAGCAGCGTATGCGTCAGGGCGTAACCGTTCAGCGCGAGCAAACCAAGCGGTTCAAGCTCACAACCTTTGACAAGTCCACCGTGAAAACGGTCGCTCAGGCGGCCTACCGCCAAATCTTCGAGCGCAACATTGAGCCCTACGTCATCAATGCCAGCGAATTCTCTGAGCTAGAGAGCAAGCTGACTAACCGTGAAATTAACCTCAAAGAGTTCATTGAGGGACTAGGCTGCTCCGGGCTCTACATCAAAGAGTTCTACGCGCCTTACCCCAATACCAAGGTAATCGAGCTAGGCACCAAGCATTTCTTGGGACGCGCCCCACAAGATCAAGCTGAAATTCGTAAGTACAACAAAATTCTGGCGGCTGAAGGCATTCGTGGGTTCATCCGCGCCCTGGTCGATACGCCAGAATACGCTCAGTACTTTGGCGAAGACACGGTGCCCTACCGGCGCTTCCCCACGCTGCCCGCCGCGAACTTCCCCAACACGGAGATTTTGTATAACCGTCTGACCAAGCAAAGCGACGACGTGGTTGTGCCTAGCTTCAGCTCCTCTGAGTCAAACACGCCTGTAGAGCAGCTGCCGCTGATGGCAAGCGCGATTGATTAAAACATTGGTTATAAAACCTAGTCAACTCTGATAGAAAGAGGACGCACGTCATCCGTGTGCCCTCTTTTTTCGCGTGGCTCAACAAATCTGAGGAATTTTATTACGAAATATTGCCAAGCCGCTAAGAAGGACAGCCCAATACCGGAAAATGTTTACGGAAGGTAGCTGAGCCGACCGAAATTGTGACTGCCTGCGGTTTTGCCCTCGGCAAGATCTAGCATCACTGTTCGGATTGAAGCTCGGCTGTTTGTTTGTTTTCCAAGAGCCAGTGAAACTCATCTGGTTTATTCTTTCGGAGGAATCCATTAATGAGTATAGTCACGAAGTCAATCGTGAATGCTGACGCTGAGGCCCGCTACCTCAGCCCCGGCGAATTAGATCGCATTAAGGGGTTTGTGACCTCTGGTGAGCGTCGCGTCCGCATCGCTCAGGTGCTAACTGAGTCCCGTGAGCGCATCGTTAAAACAGCTGGCGATCAGCTGTTCCAGAAGCGCCCTGACGTTGTTTCTCCCGGCGGCAACGCATATGGCGAAGAAATGACGGCCACCTGCCTGCGCGACATGGACTACTATCTGCGCCTCATCACTTACGGTGTGGTTGCTGGAGACGTTACGCCTATTGAAGAAATTGGTCTAGTTGGCGCGCGCGAGATGTACAACTCTCTCGGCACTTCCATTCCAGCAATGGCTGATTCCATTCGCTGCATGAAGGGCGTTGCTACCTCAATGATGTCTGGTGAAGATGCTTCCGAAGCCGCTTCTTACTTTGACTACGTTGTTGGCGGCTTGCAGTAAGCTGCGTGGCTCGCTGCAATCTCTCTTTATCAATAATCACAAGTCCACTTTAAGGAAGCACCCCAAATGCAAGACGCAATTACTGCTGTAATTAATGCTTCAGACGTTCAAGGTAAGTACCTTGATTCGTCTTCAATGGATAAGCTCAAAGCTTATTTCCAAACTGGTGAACTGCGCGTTCGTGCGGCCACCTCTATCAGCGCAAACGCTGCTGAGATTGTCAAAGAAGCAGTGGCCAAGTCCCTGTTGTACTCTGACATCACTCGTCCCGGCGGCAACATGTACACGACTCGTCGCTATGCAGCCTGCATTCGTGACCTCGACTACTACTTGCGCTACTCTACCTACGCCATGCTCGCTGGCGATCCTTCCATTCTCGATGAGCGCGTGCTCAACGGTTTGAAAGAGACTTACAATTCCTTGGGCGTGCCCGTTGGTGCAACGGTTCAAGCGATTCAAGCGATGAAAGAAGTTACGGCCAGTCTAGTTGGCGCTGATGCTGGCAAAGAAATGGGCGTTTACTTTGACTACATCTGTTCCGGTCTAAGCTAGGCTTCAGCTAGCCTTCAGCCGTACTCTAGCCACAACGTATCGATTTAGGTAAATTGGGCTAGACGTATTGAATAAGATGCCATTACAAAACCCGGATTCATTGAGCTTCACATGTTGAGCTTCATCTGAGTCCAACTCCCTGTCTAGAAGTCTGGGGTGAGTGTTAGAAAATTAAAGGCTTATCGATTTTTTCGAGAGGCTTTGATAGGTTAGCATTGACTTTTTAGACTTCTAGATAGTTTAGTAAATAGTTTAGAGTTAGGCATTTGGCACAGTCGTTCAGCAGCATCGTTCAGCCTACTGCTGAGGCCAAAAAGCTTTCTTTTTTCTCTAGTTCTTTTTTCTCTCATTAGTCTTTTGCGCCTTTTTATAGCGCTCGTTGTTACCGACCTTTTGTTATTGACCTTATTGAGACGATCAGTCAAAGTCTCGGACATCTGTTAAATAGGGTCGATGCGTTAGTTTTTCCAAGTTTTCCATCGGTAGCTGTTGTTTTTAGCCCGTTTTATATACTCAAGAGGTCCTTGTTATGCGAATGTTTCGAGTCACTGCCTGTGTCCCTAGTCAAACCAGGATTCGGACTCAGCGTGAGCTACAGAATACCTATTTCACTAAGCTGGTTCCTTACGACAACTGGTTTAAGGAGCAGCAGCGCATTCAAAAAATGGGCGGCACCATTGTTAAGGTAGAGCTAGCGACTGGTCGTCGGGGTGCTAACACAGGGCTTGCGTAACGAAAGCCTCGTATTACCAAACTGCTAGCTATAGTTCACAAAAAAGGGAGCAGCGCATGTAACAGCGCTTTGCTCTCTTTTTTATGCAGATTTATACTTTTGTTCAGATGCCTTCGCAGGCCAGAAATTTTTGTATACGCTTGGGCGTGTTGTGCCTGTAGCTCCAACCCTGGCTTAGCGCAGCCCGAGCCAGGTAATAAAGTCTTGATTGGTAACCAGTTCTGTTACTAATAGGGCGACAAAGCCGACCATGGCGAATCGCCCGTTTATTTTCTCTGCGTACTGTGTCCATCCAAAACCGGGTTCAGGAAGGTCTGGAGTGTCCTGCTGAGATGTTTCAGATGGCTCAGATGGTAAATTGACGGTCATAAGGATGCTCATTTTCCCAGAATGATTGGTACTGACAGACCAGCTGGCGCTGTTGAATTTATAGTACTGGGTATTTCCCCCATTCATCTTTATTGATCATCTAAAGTGGTCAATTCTGCATAAATAAAACTTTTATTCGTTAAATTGACTGCCTTCTATAAAAGCAGCGGCAAAGGTAGTACAAGCGCCAAATAAACTTTTATAAAAATTGATACCGTCAGGGTTTAGCATACCTTCTATGATAAATAGTCAAATTAATAGGCTGGTCGCTACAATCTAGGGGGCATAGCTCGAAGAGAACTAGACGTGAGTACGCCGAACAGTGACGTCAGGATTAGTGATAGTATAGCCAGGCTAAAACGACAGGGCTAAAGATACATCATTTTTGTGGTCGTTAGCTTTCATAGCTTATATTTGATTGTTTTATAGGCCTTCCCTCATGCTTATTGCGAGTAGCTAATACAAGCAGTAGATGGGAAGGATAGCGCAAAATTTCATGTGAACTTTCAGACATTAAATGTTCGAGGCTATGGCTGATAAAACCGCGCCACTTAAAGGAAAAGCACTCCTTCAAAAGTTTGATGAGCTAGCCCATTTATCTAAACGAGAAAAGGCCCAGGCCTGTGGCTACTACACGCTTGCAAAAGACGATCAGATTCGGGTAAATCTGGCCGAGTTTTACGATGGGCTGTTAGAAGCTAAAGGCATTTCTCTTAGTCCTGAGGGTACAAAAGACGGTAGGGGCCGAGAGCCTACTTATCGAGTCAGCGTTCACAAAAATGGACAGATTGTGATTGGTTCTACCTACACTCAGGAGATGGGATTACAACCCGGCGATGAGTTTGAAATTAAGCTGGGATACAAGCATATTCGACTTATACAGCTAGATGACCAGCTAGAGAGCCCATTAGATGAGCCAGTTAGATGAGCGGTTATCCCAATCTTATGCTGCTGCTGTGGGTTGACCGGTTATCTGCCAATTAGCTGTTGGTTAGCTGTGAAAGCGCAACTAGCGTAACTGGATTTAGCGGTGTAAAACGAGTCAGCGGGCCGACAGGCGAAGATCGTGAAATATTGATTTGAGTGAGCTGAGCGTTCCAATTTGCAGTAACCGCTGGCTGGCCAATCCAGGCTGTTAGCTCGCTGAGATGTTCGAGCGTAGCTAGAGCCAGCACGATTCGACCTGGCGATGCGATCGCGCCTGCTTCTCTATAGGCTGTCTGAGGAGTCATCTTATCGGCTAGAAAGTCGAGAATAGGAACGAGCTGCCCGCTGCTGCCGCCGATAAAAACCCGGTGGGGTTTGGGCAGGTTGGCTAATGCGGCGGGCGCTTGTCCTTGAATAGGTTGGATGGGCGCGATCGCTAATTTCTCAGCATTGTGCCGAATCAATGCCACCCCCATCGCTGTTTTCTCAATAGCATAGACCCGAGCGTTAGGGCACAACCTACTGAGTTCCACGCTGACAGATCCGGTACCTGCGCCAATGTCCCAGATAGTCTGGCCATCTAGAGGGGCCAATGCACCTAAGACGAGCAGCCGAATTTCTCGCTTGGTCATCAGGGTGGGGCGATCGCGAAATCCCTTAAACGCCGAATCTGGTAGCCCAATCAAAGGCAGCGCTTCCGGTAGATCTGCCGCCTTTTCCTGACGGCATAACACCACGACATTCAGCGGCGAAAACTTTTGAAGAGGGCGCTGCTCGCTCAGCTCTTCAGGCCAATAGTCACTGATGCGCTCGCTAGCCGCCCGCTCATCTGCCCCATCTGCCCGCTCAGCCGCCCCCCCAGATGCTCCCTCAGCGGCCCCCAGATTCTCACAAACCCAGATCCGATAGCGAATGGGGAAGTCGAGAGAGACGATCAGCGCAGCAATGGCCCCCGGCGTAAGCACCCCGTCAGTGAGCACCGCAATGGTCTGATCGCCTTGCTTAATCGCCCGAATTAGCTGCTCCTCATCTCGGCCATGAACGCTCACCAGTGTAGCTGCTTGCCATGGCAGCTTCAGTCGGCTAAAGGCTAACTGGACTGAGCTGAGCTGAGGATGAAACGCGAGCTGATGGGCAGGAAAGAACTCTAATAGCAGTCGGCCTACGCCGAAGAACAGCGGATCGCCTGAGGCGAGGATGACGGCTCGGGTGGTGGGGTCAGATTTTAGGCGCGATCGCAACTCATCAAAAACCTCCGTAAAGTCACTCAGTGGCCATGCTTCTATCTTTTGATCGCCTTCACCAGCCAGCAAATCACCCAAAACCTCTAGATGGCGACGTCCCCCAATCAAAATCGTTGCAGACTCTACGATTTTTAAGACCGTCGGCGTCAGACTTGCTGCACCTGAAAGCCCAATGCCGACGACCTGAATAACTGGCCGATCAGGCGCACTGGTACTCTCAGCATTAGCATCATCAGGGCCGATCGCCATCATGACTGCTCCCAAGTTCGAATCATTAATGCGTTTAAGATTGCCGCTGCAACCGCCGACCCACCTTTGCGTCCGGCTACTAAAATATGGGGCACCGCCAGATTAGCCAGCGCCTGCTTCGACTCCACCACATTGATAAATCCTACTGGTGCCCCAATTACCAATGCCGGTCGACAGGCGCTTTGGGCAATGCCCTCGCACAGAGCCAACAGGGCTGTTGGCGCATTGCCAATCACAAAAACGGCCTCCGGATAAGCTTGGGCGCAATGCCTCATGCCGTTAGCGCTGCGCGTTTGTTTGGGTGTTTGATCGGGCATCTGATTGGGCAGCGGATCTGGACTATGGTGCAGCGCGATTTCAATGGGCGATCGCCAGGTTTTAGCCACGACTGAGCCAATGCCAGCCGCCACCATAGAAACATCAGTGACAATCGGCTGATGCTGAAAAGCCTTCATCGCTGCCTCAAAAGGCTGATGGCTAAAGCGCATGAGCTGTTTATACTCAAAGTCGGCAGTGGTATGGATAACGCGGCGAACGGCTTCATACTCAGCCTCTGTAAAGCTGTGAGCCCCGATCTCTAGATCAATTTGCGCGAAGCTGGCGAAGGTAATGGCGTGTTCACTGTAGGCAGGCACTTACCCTATCCTCCGCTCTGGCGATCCGCCGGGCGGGAGGACTGCTCTTGTAGGTAAACCTCACTCGCGTCAATTTCTCCTGTAACAATGGCTTCGTAACGCACGACGCCTTCTACCGTGACAGTTTCGCCGACTTGTGGCGATGGGCGATCGCTCAACACCCACATACTACCGCTGTCATCACTGACCTGATACAGCTCGCCCTGGTTTAAAAGAGGTGCCCGCTGAGCAACCTTTCCGGCAATGGTCACCGTCGTCTCGGCCTGGTCAGCAGTAAGTGAAGCGATGGGCACCGTCGATTGATTTACTAACCCTATGAGAGGCAAACGGGCTGAGGTTTCGGGTTTTGAGATATCTGCTTTAGCGCCTGAGATCTCTGGTGCTAGCGTATTCGAGCCAGCCCCAGACGTTGTGCAGGCGCTCAAGGCTCCGAAAATCAGGAGCCCGCCTCCGATCAGCGAGATTGAACGGGTCTTTATGGCAAGTTTCATCAGGGGTTTCTATATAGATCAAATTTTTTCTACGCTGCTTTGGTAATCTGGTTTTAGTGCTCTAGCGCAGACGCTACGACTCCATGTCTTTACTCCATGTCTTTAACAGTGTCCTCTCTCAATGTCCTGTAGGTAAAAAACCCAATACCCGCTGGCCTAACACCCGCTAGCCGTGATGGCTCAATTCAAAACTCAGTTCAAAGCTCAGTGGCGTATTTTAACATTATGGCTCAGCTCCTCGATGGCAAAGCTCTCGCCAGCCAAATTCAAAATGAGCGCTTAGAAAGCGTTCAAACCTGGCAGGCCCAGTACGGTAGACCTCCCGGCTTAGCCGTCGTGATGGTGGGTGACAATCCAGCCAGTGCGGCCTATGTCCGTAACAAAGAAAGGGCGTGCGCGCGGGTGGGCATTGCTTCAATGGGTAAAAACCTGCCTAAAGAAAGTACTCAAGCGGCGATCGCTCAAGAAATTCTGGCACTTAACGAAAACCCTTCAGTGGATGGCATTTTAGTCCAGCTGCCGCTGCCTGAGCATTTGGACTCAACGGCGCTGCTGACGCTGATTGATCCAGCTAAAGATGCCGATGGGCTGCATCCGATTAATTTGGGCCGGTTGGTTAGAGGTGAGCCTGGTCTGCGGAGCTGTACGCCAGCCGGTATTATGCGCCTGATGAGTGCCTACAATATTCCGCTGGTAGGTAAACGGGCGGTCGTGCTGGGGCGTAGCATTTTAGTGGGCAAGCCGGTAGGTCTGATGCTGCTAGCGGCTGATGCAACGCCAACGCTAGCCCATTCAAAATCGCAAAACTTACCTGAATTGACTCGCTCAGCCGATATTTTAATAGCAGCTGTGGGAATTCCCAATCTCATTGGTAAAGACATGGTTAAACCGGGCGCTACAGTGATTGATGTCGGAATTAGTCGGGTGACAAATGCTGAGACTGGGAAGTCGAAGCTGGTAGGCGATGTCGATTTTGCGGCTGTTGAACCCGTAGCGGGGGCTATTACGCCGGTTCCTGGCGGCATTGGCCCGATGACGGTGGCTATGCTGCTAGAAAATACGATTTTGGGGTATTGCAATCGGTTTCAAATACCTTTTGAATCTTTTTGACGGGCCGCTTGCCTGCGCTGCCGAATGGTGGGTAAAAGATAGTGGGCAGTGGTTGATTTTGCCTGTGTGTCGTGAGTTTTCTATCTGTTTACCCTGTGCGTTTTTTGCTGTGTGTGTTTCGCTGTTCATTCTTTATTTCACCCCTGCTACCCACCTTTCTCTCCACCCCTCTCTCCAATGGTGACTACTAAAACAAGCGCTCAAACAGCCTTTGATCTGAAAGCCTACCTCACCCAACGCGCTGCCCTGATCGAAGCTGCCCTTGATAGCGCCCTGCCGGTCGTTTATCCCGAGCAAATCTATGAGGCTATGCGCTACTCCCTGATGGCAGGGGGAAAAAGGCTTAGACCCACTTTATGCCTGGCAACCTGTGAAATGTTGGGCGCACCGGCCATGCTGGCTATGCCTGCTGCCTGCGCTCTAGAAATGGTGCATACCATGTCGCTGATTCATGACGACCTGCCCGCTATGGACAACGACGACTACCGCCGGGGCAAGCTGACCAACCATAAAATCTATGGAGAAGATGTTGCCGTATTAGCTGGCGACGGGCTGCTTGCCTATGCTTTTGAACATATCGCTATCCACACTAAAGACGTTCCGCCTCAGCAGGTGCTTAGGGTCGTTGCCGACTTGGGCAGAGCCGTCGGCGCGGCTGGGCTGGTGGGCGGGCAAGTTGTCGATTTGGCTTCGGAGGGCAAGGCGATAGACGAGAGCACGCTGACCTACATTCACATGCATAAAACGGCGGCACTGCTGGAGGTGTCGGTAACCTCAGGGGCTATTTTAGCGGGGGCTAAACAGCCTGTCGTCGAGCAGCTGAAGCGGTATGCCCAGCGTATTGGCCTCGCTTTTCAAATTGTAGATGACGTGTTAGATATCACTTCTACCTCAGAAACCCTGGGTAAATCTGTAGGTAAGGATGTTGCGGCCCAAAAAGCAACCTATCCCAGCCTGTGGGGGCTAGAAGCGTCGCAGCGAAAGGCTGATGAGCTGATTTCGCAGGCGATCGCTGAGCTAGATGATTTTGGCGAGGCGGCGAGGCCTTTGATTGCGATCGCCCAGTACATCACAGCTCGCACCCACTGATCGTTTTTCTGTCATCTTATCGGCCCGTATCACTGATCATGCAGGACTTCAACCAAATTTTCGACAATCATGTGCTGTGGGTAGCTCTTTTTGCCTGCATTGCCGCTCAGGTGCTCAAGCTCGTTTTCGAATTTGCGCAGCACCGTTCTATCAATCCGCGAGTGCTAGTCGAAACCGGCGGTATGCCGAGTGCTCACTCTGCCTTGGTCACTGCTTTAGCCTGTGGCGTCGGACAAACGATTGGCTGGAACACACCGGCTTTTGCCGTCACCTCCGTGTTTGCCGTCATTGTGATGTACGACGCCGCAGGGGTTAGGCAGGCCGCTGGCAAGCAGGCCAAAATTCTCAACCAAATTTTAGACGAACTCTTTCAAGAACATGCCGAATTCAACCAGGACAGACTTAAAGAGCTGCTAGGTCATACGCCCGTTCAGGTCATTGCCGGTTCAGTACTAGGCGTTTTGATTGCCTGGCTAGCTGCCCCTGCTGCCTGATAGGAGCTGTTTCTAAACCAATCCGTTCAATGCGTGACTTCAGCAGTCAGGCGCACAACCTCTTTAGCATCGACCAAGACGGCGGTCAGATGAGCATCGCTCAGACGCTGCAAGGTCGCAGCGGCGCTATCGGCATCGTTACTATAGTCGGCTAGCAAATATGCCTGCTGACGGTAAACAGCCAGACCTACAGGACGCACAATTTTCCTAACAGCGGCGGCAATCTCGGGCCGATCGCCATAGTTCACGAGCACTGCGTAGCCTGATGCGAGGCGGCTGGGTTGATAGGCAACTGCGCCACTACTGCTTGTTGCCGTCTGATTGCTAGTCTGGCTAGCAGTCTGATTACTGGGCTGACTATTGGTCTGGCTGCTTGCCTGTGTATCCGGTGGGCCGCTCGGCTGCGTCGCAACCTCCTGGCTGGATGGTTTAGAGACAAAGCTCTCAAAGCCTTCTACCGTGGTCAGATAGGTAGCCCAGGCGTTCGCCGTTTCTAAGCTCGAAAAGCCGCCCGCTCGTACCAGCGTTTCGTCTCGGTATTGACACACCAGCACCGGGTTGTCCGCTGGCAAAATTGAAGCAATTTCACTGCGCTCCGCTTCGGTTTTGCCTCGCACTAGCAGCAAATACTCCTGGTTAGCCGGAGGCGGGCAGGTGGGTAGCTGAGACTGTGCTGAGGCCAAAGGGGCGGTCACTAGCACGGCTGCTAGACCTGCACTCAGGCTTGAGCTCAGCGCCGCACGGGCCAATAAAGAAGAACGCTCGGGAAATAGCATAGGCTGACGACTGTAAGAACAATGCGATCGCTAGACGGCAAGAAGCCCGTAAAAATCAGGCCATCGCCCCTAAGAAAGCGAGACCGTGGAAGCAAGACCGTCTGGAATCGCTGCCGACGGCGCTTCAAATTCACCTTTGGCGACGTACTGCAAGCGCAGCTTTAGCCAGGTAATAAATGTTTTATCAGTAGAAACGACGGCAGCTGAGGGCTGCGGACATTTTGCCTTCACGCTCGCTAGCTCAGGCGCTTCTAAAAAAGCAGGCTGCTTTACCAGCCAAAAATCAATTTCCTTTTCTTGAGACTGATAGTGGCGATCACGTTCTTTGAGCACTTCATCTAAAGGCTCTTCTTCTAACAAAAAGCGCTGGCTGGCTGCCACGTAATAGTAGGTCGTCATTTTAAGCTATCTTTTTTGTGCAGTTTAGGGCTCTAGTGTGAATTATCTACGACGATGGCACACCTGCAAAACCAGCACTCAAAATTAACCCTTCCATCATCAGCTGCCAAAACTAGAACTCGACTCGACCGGAGGGCGCACCGCTAAATTCAGGCTGACGGGCTATTTCGATAGGTTCTTCACTCAGATCGCTCTCTAAGGCTGAGTCTTGAGCGCTGATACTGGCCGCATTAATCACAGCGCCCAGCAGGCGGACGTCATCGCTCAGTTCTAGCTCTTCTACAGCGGTATCCAGCACGGCCTTTTCGGTCACCCCCGGACGGGTCACCAGTACGATGCCGTCGGTTTGTTCTTCGAGTAGGAGGGCGTCGTCACAGCGCGTGAGTGAAGGTGTATCTAAAATAATCATGTCAAATCGGGATCGGGCATCTTTGAGGAAGCGCTGCATTTCGCTAGATTCAATAATGGCAGCAGGCTGCCTCTGTGGCCCTGGTGAAGGGCACACGTACAGGTTCTCAACCTGAGAGACCATCTGTACGTTCTGTCCAATTTGGCCGCTGTAGTAGCGCAAAGGCTCCATGACCGACTGAGAATCGGCCATCAGGCCCAAAATTTCTGACTTAGATCCTGATCTTAAGTCGGCTTCTATGAGTAGCGTACGTCGGCCTGCTCTAGCAGATGCGATCGCCAAATTATAAGCACTCACGCTCTTACCTTCCTGCGCTCTTGTACTCGTGAGCACAATCATCCGAGGGCCAATAGAACTCTCCTCCGTGCCCACCAAGCGCAGCCGACTCAAGAAGCGCTCATAGCTGGCGTTGTAGATAGAATCAGGCTGCACCAAAATCGGCACCGCTCGTGAAGAGCGCGTCTTCATTGCCGGGATAATTCCTAGAACCGGTACTTCCTGAGCCTGCAAGAGGTCTTCTAGCTCCTCGGACGTCCGCACCGTGCCATCTAGCATATCTAGCAGATAGACAACGCCACCACCGACAATTAAGCCCGTTAGCGCTCCCGCTAGCAAAATCAACGCAGGCTCAGGTCGATCCTGAGAATTTTCTATCGTCAGAGGGGGTCTAGCGACTGCTAAACTACTCACCGTCTCCGCTTCAGCAGCTTGCGCATCTACCCGGCTGGCCTGCAACCGGTCGTAAAGGGCACGGCGCAGCGCCGCCTGGTTGGCTAGCCGATCTCGCTCAAGCTGCTTGTTAGGTAGCTGAGAATACTGCTGCTGAAGATCTCTAGCCGACTGTTGAATCACCGCCTGCTGGGAAATTAGAGCTTTCCGCTGCGTATCTAGGCCGACTAGCTGATTGGCCAAAGCCGCTCTGGCCGGATCGAGGCTACTATCCTGGCGCACCTGGGTGCTGCCTGAAATGGGCTGAGCAATGCCATCACCACTAAGTACCTCTCCAGCCCGCTTTTCCAAGAGTCCACCCAGGGCGACTAAGCTTTCTTGAATTGCCCGCTGATTGGGATGCTCTGGCTTAAGTCCCTGACTGGTTAACAGCGCCTGCTGGGTCTCTGCCTGAGAGATTTGAGCCCGTAGCTGGGCGATCAAAGGATCTGCACTCAGTGCTGAAGAAGCATAGGCTTGGGCAGGATTGAGCCCCAGCTGAGACTGAAGATTCTGCATCTGGGCTTCGATGCCAGCCAGCGTAATTTGGTTAGCGCGGAACTGCTGCTCACTGCCGGTGATAGCCCCCAATAAGCTGCCGTCTTGAGCCGCTTGAATAGCAGGCCCTTGCGTGCGATCATAGGTTTCTAAACGCTGTTCAGCGTCACGCAGCTCGGTCTGAATAGCGGGAAGGCGCTTATTTAGCTCGCCCTGAATGTCCCGTAGCCTCTGGGTATTCGTCACCTGGCTAAGGTCAATCATGGCTTGAACCATGACCTGCATGACTGTGCTGGCTTCTTGAGCATTCGGCCCGGCATAGCGCACCGTTACCTGGCTGCGACTGAGTTCCCCAGCCTTAGGCTTCGCATCTTTGTCCGGGGCGTCAACGGCAACGCGCGTCCGAGCCAGCAACTCTTCAGTCGTCATCACAATGCCCTGAGTTTTGAGCTGATTGGAGACCTCTTGAAGCAAGACATCGGATCGCAACAGGTCTTCGTTAATAATGCCGCGCCCTTGAGTTTGGATTTCGCCAGTCGTATTAGCAAAGGTTACCAGCGGCGAGTTGTCTACCAGCACGGCCTCCGAAAAGAACTCTGGCGGCGGGTCAGGCTGAAAAGCGATTATGCTGGAGGCCCCCAAAATAGACAGGAAGGTAAACAAACCCGGCCACTTATAGCGGTTCAGCGCAAGCAGGTAGCGTTTGATAAAGGGAGATGCCATGGTTCTACTTTGGGGATTTAATAAGCGGAAAACTGAAGAAGGTGAAAGCGAGGCTGTCGGCGGAATCTTAATAGCGGCGGATTGCAGGCGCTAGCCAAAGGAAAGTTAATTGAAAAAGCTATTGTCCGAAGAGTTGTTGAAGAAGTTAGTAAAGTCTAAAACGTTACGGAAAGGGCGGGTGATGCTTTGTAGCGCGAAAGTCACTCGACCCACTAGGTTTCGACCCACTATGATGACGTCGCTGTCTTCAAGGGGTGGATTTTGAGTAATGTCTCCTCTAATAGCCATTTTGGCATCAATACTGACGGTGCCCGCTCGACCTGTTTCAGGGTCGTAACGAATCAAGGCGATGTCTTTGAGTTTTGCTGCGTCAGGATCTACTCCTAGCAAAGACAGAGCATCTAGGAAAGTACTGCCGTTGTTGACGTTGAGCGTGCCTATGCCGCCTCGTCCGCCTGCGTAGTTTAAAAAGCGGACGTTGATAACCGGCTGAGCGAGAGTAGAACGGGCGACCAGATTGCGGTCATAATTGTTGATTTGCCCCGGATCTAGCTCGGGCACGATCATCACATCACCGTTTTCTAGGCGGACTTCTGGCAGGGCGCTTCCTTCTTTCAAAGGCGTAAATAAATCAACATCTACTCGTGCTTCTGTGAAGCCTGTGCCCTGAGGAATACGTCGCTGAATTTGAATTGAGCGGAGGTCTGAGGTGCGACTGGCTCCGCCCGCTGTGAGGAGCGCGGTGGCTACCGTCGGATCGGTTAAGGGATAGAATCCTGGACGCTGTACCGCCCCTAAAATGGTGACTTGGACGCCTCGCTGGGCGACTAGGGTAAGGGAAACGTCGCGATCGCTGCCCTCAAAAGTGACGTACCGGCTGTATACCTGACGAATTTTGTTCCGAGCTTCAAGCAAGGTCAACCCTTCTAACGAAACAGCACCTTCGATCGGCAACACGATATTTCCCCGTAAGTCTAGCGTTGCCTGCAAGCTGAGATCGGGATAGCGCTGCACGCTCACAAAAACGGAGTCGCCTGGGCCAAGATGGTAGCCATCAAAGCTATCTGGAAGGTTAGCAGGGGTTGTCTGTGTCCCTGGGGTGCTTAGCTGCCTTGGAATTCCAGGATTGACTTGAGGATTTATAGTGGGCGTAAAGAAGTCAGCTTCGGTGCGATCGCGGCCTTGAACAGGGGGCGCTGCTGCCGGTAAATCAAGCCGGTTGATCTCAGGATTTTGTGAAGGCGAGAGCGCGGGGAGGCCATCGTTGGTCTGTGCCTGTGCCTGGGCGGGAAGCGTGCCTATCAGGAGTCCGCTGGCCGGGCCCACGACCAAGCCGCAGCCAACCAGGCCTGTCATCCCCAGCGTACCGACGAGCCGTTGAGCTGACTGAAGAAGGAAGACCCCGTTGAAACTTGATAAACCGTTATTCATAGTCCTGGCTTAATTGATTATTTAAGTAAAAAGGCGGTTGGCAACTATCGCCACTCTATCCCACGAGCCTACGGAAAACACAGTGTCAAAAAACCAACATCAGCAAATCTTCTTATAGCCTCATACCAGCTCAATAATAGTTAAGAGCAACGGTGTTGGTACGCAATTTAAACTGTGTGATAACACCGTGCAATCAAAAAAGTGCAATCAAAAACGTATTACGAATTTGATTGAGCCCCGTCAGCGAGAAAAATCTCTTGCAGAAGGGTTTGCTGAGTACTTTTGGCGAGTGATTCCGCTAGCCCTTGTTGGGGCGCAGGGTCACTAAAAGGATCAATGGGTAGCCAGATACTAACGGCAACCCAGGGCGTTCGCTGGTAGCGAGTCCACTGAGTTTTTTGATCTGCCCAAAACCACTGAGCGGGAGAAGGACTGCCACCACTAGGCCAGGCATACCACTGTAGAACTGCATAAGTTTGGTCTTTATTCCATGCACGAAGGAAATCGCTGCTGATCCGGATGGTTTTACTTTTGTTGACTCCCGTTTCTTCTCCTGCTTCTTCTATAGGTACCTCAAAGGTCAGCTTTTGATGCGAATCTGTCTTCCAGTGCTGAGAGCCTTTAATATCTAGCCATTCTACTTCTGGCTGGTCACCTTCGTAGGTTTGAGCGCGTAAGAGCAGAAAAACAGGTGGAAGATCGCTGCTAGATGCAGCGCCTGCTGCCTTTAGCTGCTGAACAGACCAGGATTCTCCTCCTATCTTAGTTTTATCCTGTTGGGTTGTGACCCAGCCAGGGATTTTCAGACCCTGATCAGGAACCTTCTGAAGCGCGTTACGCGTTACGGTAGACATCTTAGGCGGCGTTGTCCAAGCCCAGCCATCGACATACTGAGGCAGCGCGCTTACGGCCACAAACAGCGCCAGGAGAACCACAACCGCTAGCTGAACGATCGATCTCTTAGGGGCCTTTTTAGTCGGTGGGAGCGATGAGTTATGCAGTTTGCCGGGTAGTGTGGAAGACACAAAGAAAAGCTCTCTATTAAAAGTAATCGGGGCGGCGTGGCGGCTGAGGCGACTGAGACGACTGAGGTGGCTGATGACCGTCATAGCTAGGTTTTAGATTGCCAGAGGTCGCGTTGCTCAGCTTTAGAGTAACGGGTGCATATTCTTCTAGAAGGTGGATGAGAACAATCAGCATCCCCAGCATGGCGGCTGAGTAAAGGTCGCCGCCCCAGCTTTCGTGTAGCCAGTTGAACGCTCTATCCATGTGAGCGCCGTGAAAATAGGTGAGCGTGGCGTTGCGAATAATGTTGCCCACCACGCTAACGCAGAAGATGCCGATCACAAATAAGCCGGTTCTGAGCCTGGAGCGGTATAGACCTGTCCAGTTGACTAAAATTAGCCCCATATAAAGGCTGGTAAACAGCATTTTGAGCCCGGCACAGTGGGGAGCGACTTCGATTAGCTGGTTGCTGACCGACAGGTAAATGCCATCGACTTGCACATCTACATCGAATTGCAGCAGGATGAATCCGGCGACTGAGGCAATAAAAGCCTGTAAAGGTAGTACGTAGGGCTCAATTAGGTAGGGCAGCTCGGTAGGGGTCGAGAACAGTATCAATATCCAAGGGAACAGGCACAGACGAAATCCGGCTGTGCCTTTGAGCGCCAGCAGCAGCCCGGCGAGTAGAAGCGGTAGGGACAGGTTCATTAAATCAACCAGGTCGCTGCTGTAGAAGGTGATCGCGCCTACCAGCAGCGGCAGGGCAAGCCAATGAGTTCGCGTAGGCAGCGCCTGCCACTGCGATCGCCGCTCCCATACCAAGAAGGCGGCGAACGGAATGCCCAGCAGCCCATGACTAAAGTATTCGTGCTGAATGCTGATGGACTTGTTGAGCCAGCCATCGACCCAGTGGCACAGCAAAGGGCCGTAAAGGATGCCAATGAGAGCGAGCGTAATTGCTTCGAGCGGCAGAGATAATCGTGACTTAGAGGCAACCATGGCAGGCTCAGCAGGTGAAACGGCAAGTAAATGAACCAGTTAAGTCAAGGAAGCTTAGAGGAGGCTTAGTGAGTGAACGGTAAGGCTTTACCAGCGGTTATGACCAACTTAATGGCGGTGACGACCCGATCTATCTGCGCGGTCGTTAGGCCGGGATACATCGGTAGAGACAAGATCTCCTGGCTCAGCGCTTCCGAGTAAGGGAAGTCTCCAGCCCGATACCCCAATGACTGAAAAGCGGGCTGTAAGTGGCAGGGAATCGGGTAGTGAATGCCCGTTTGAATGTCTTGCCCGTTGAGTTCTAGCTGCAAGCGGGTGCGATCTACCGGGCAGCCGCTAGTGACTCGAATCACATACAGGTGATAGACGTGGCCTTGGCCGCTGACGTTTTTGATGGGCAGCAGGCCGCTGGTTGCTAAGGGGGCGATCGCCTGATCGTAGTAAGCGGCTAGCCGGTTGCGCTCTGCATTCCAGCCCAGCAAATGAGGCAGCTTCAGCGACAGTACGCCTGCTTGTAAGGTATCCAGTCGGCTGTTGGTTCCGCCCGGATCGGTGTGGAAATATTTACGGGTGGCCCCGTAGTTGCGCAGCGATCGCACCGTTTGAGCCACCATTTCCTGCCGGGTCACCAACATGCCCCCATCGCCTAGCGCCCCCAGGTTCTTGCTGGGATAAAAGCTAAACGCCGCTGCCATTCCTACCGATCCGGCCCGGTACCCTTCTCGCTCAGCTAAGTGAGCCTGAGCTGCGTCTTCTAAAATAATTAGCTCGTGACGCTTAGCTAGCTCTAATAAACCTGACGGTGACACCATTTGGCCATAAAGATGCACCGGCACGATAGCGCGAGTTTTTGGTGTAATGGCTTGGGCCACTGCTGCCAAGTCAAGCAGCGCGGTTTGTGCCTCGCAATCGACAAAGACTGGAGTTGCGCCTGTTCGGACGATGCCAATTAAGGTAGCGACAAAGGTATTGGCTGGCAAAATCACCTCATCGCCAGCGCCGACACCGCAGGCTCGCAGGCCTAGGGCAATGGCGTCCGTCCCACATCCCACGCCCACCCCACAAGCCGTTTGCCGATTGGTTTTCGGGCCTGATTGGCAGGCGCTAGCAAAAGCCGCTTCCAAATCAGCTACGCCCTGACCGAGCACGTAATCATCCTTTGCTAGCACCTCCTCAACGAGGGCCAAAATGTCTGATTGAAGGGGGCGATGCTGCCAGGAAAGATCGACAAACGGAATCAGCTTAGGGCTGGAGAGGCGCTTTGCGTCGGCGGAGTTAGCGATAGAAGAAGAGGGCATATCGTAAATACGTGGACTGCATGCGAAGGCAGCTTTAAAGTTGAGCCATCGGGATTTATACCAGTCTGAAGTAAATGCTGGCCGGATAACCTGTCTAAGAATGAATCTTGTGTGAAACTTGCCTAAATTACTTCAACAGGTTTTGATTAGATAGCTCAAGAGTGCCCTGTCAGGGCGATATCGTTACATCAAGATTTTTAGTTTTCAAAGACCATAGACGGATTTAATAGATTGAATGGACTTTAAAACGGCTCGTCAGGTGCTCGCTCAGCAGACCCTTTTAGGGTATGAAACAAATGACACGTTTTTAGGGCGACTGCGGGCGGGTCGGCCACCCGTTCCAGGGCAGGTCACGTCCTTACTGCTGGCCTTAAAAGTGGTTTACGATGGCCTGAAGGAAGCCTCAGTGCTAGATCGTGAGCTGGCGCTTTCTCTGTTTTTGATTGCTTATGAGAGCCGTAACCTGTTTGAGTCGGGTCGGGCGGCTGGGGCTGAGTGGCCACCCTTGTTAGATGAAGACCTGGAAAGACTTGCGATCGCCGCTTACCAAATTTTTGCTAACAATAAGTAGCCAATATTCGCCCTTGCTACTAGAGTACAGTGACAGCTTTTTTCCAAGCTGAGTGATTGTGCATATTTGGTGGGTTAAGATGCCATCTCGTTCTAATCTTGAGATCAAATCTCGCCTGGTTTTGGGCATAGGCCTTTTGGGCCTGGTTGTGGTTTTGCTACTGCGCCTGCTGCTGCCGCTATTGGCCATCGTCGGACTAGGCGCGTTCGGCTTTTGGCTGTGGCGATCGCACCGCAAAAAGCAACAGCTGCAGCAGCGGCAACAGGCCCGCATCAACGCTAAGTTCTATCAGCTATTGCAGCAGCAGCAGGGTCGCATCAGCGTCTTAGACTTTGCCATGCGCACTCAGCTAGATGGCACAGCGGCTCAGGCCTATCTCAACGCTCAGGCCCAGGCTTTTTCAGCTTTTTTTGAAACAACACCCCAGGGCGACCTGATTTACGTTTTTAGCTCGGCAGCGGTTGGCAATGCTCATCGGGAGCCAGAAGCTGTTTGGACTTATGCCGAACAGGCAAAAGCGGATCAGGCCCACGCCGAAAAAGCCCAGGCTGCCTGGAGCAATGCCCGGCAAATTAGAACGCTGCGCCAGCTCTCGCAGAATGCTAAGCCGCAAAATATTCGTCAAGATTTTTGTCAGCCAGGCGTTGGCGGAGCCTCTCCTATTGAGAATCGCTCAAATCCAAGAAATGATGCACAATCAAAAATTGCGATTAGCGCAAACTTGAAAGCGTCTTCTAGCTCTAATCCCACCAAATCTAATCTCAATAAAGCCGACAGCGGCAACCTCAAACCTGCGAAGAAACCAGTCATCAAGCTACCTAAAGAAAGCGGCTATCCAGAGACAGGCTATCCGAAAATAGGCTATTCAAAAACAGAAAGAGGCCGTGCCCACAGCGCAGACGATCGAGTAGTCACCATTGATGTCACTGCAACCCGCAGCTAGCCTTTGGGAAAAGAACTCCCCCAGTTTCTCCCCCTTCCATCCCTAATTCCCCCAAGGGGCTTTACAAACCGACCTTAGTTGCTGAGCATAGGAAAGGTTTAAACCTTCAATCGCAAGTCTTAGGAGCGGTATCCATGGAAAAGAGTTTTATTATGATCAAGCCTGATGGCGTGCAGCGCGGGCTGGTTGGCAGCATTATTAACAAGCTTGAGACTAAAGGGTTCACGCTAGTGGGGCTCAAGCAAATGTCTGTTTCTCGTGAGCTAGCTGAGTCGCACTATGCGGTTCACAAAGAGCGTCCTTTTTTCAAGGGGCTGGTTGACTATATTATTTCTGCGCCTGTAGTCGCGATGGTGTGGGAAGGCGAAGGCGTGATCGCCTCGGCGCGTAAGCTAATTGGTGCGACAAATCCTTTGGAGGCTGAGCCAGGAACGATTCGGGGCGATTACGGCATTACGATTGGCCGCAACCTCATTCACGGCTCAGACGCGCCTGAGACTGCCCAGGATGAAATAAAGCTGTGGTTTGGTGAGGGAGAGCTTTGTAGCTGGGAGCCTGCTCTGAAACCTTGGCTGTATGAATAGATTGGGTGGTTTGATCCGTCCATAAATTGCGGAATTCGGATGGGGCAACCACGAGGGGTGCCCCTACGGATCATTGGTGGGGTAGCGCGTTACATGTTGGCGCGGGCGTCTTTGACGGCGGCCCTGAAGGCGATGATGCCTGCTGGAATGCTCAGGGCTATGGTGACGGCGGTAGGCGCAGTGCCCCAGTTGGGGTCGCCGGAAGAAAGTTCGAACATAGAGCCGACGGCTGCGATCGCGCTTAGGCAGGCTATCCCTAAATACGCACCACTTTTAGGAGTCACAAACTTTTCTCCAAAGATTGACTAGCTTACTTTTTTAACGTCTTTAATGGCAAATCCATTCTTTGCCAGCTCCTGATTGAGTGCGATCGCATTGTCAACCCGATCGACAAACATGACGCCGTTCAGGTGATCCATCTCATGCTGAATGACGCGAGCCACTAGGTCATCGACCTTTAGCTTGCGAGGCTTGCCGGTTTCGTCTTTAAAGCTGACTTCAATGGCAGCCGGTCGGATCACGTCTAGATATACGCCGGGAATGCTCAAGCAGCCTTCCTGGCCTTTGGCTAGCTCTTTGCTGTAGCGAAGAATTTTGGGGTTAACCAGTATCAGCGGTGGCGCTGCTGCATTTTCAGGATCAGTGTCTACGACCAGCAGCTGCTTATTCATCGCAACCTGAGGAGCTGCTAGGCCAATGCCGTCTTCGCTATACATGGTTTGCAGCATTTCGCGCACCAGTGTGCGCAGGTCAGCGTCTATTTTTGAGACGCGTTTGGCGGGCTGACGCAGTCCGCGATCGCCCAGGCGAGCAATTGCCAGGGGGGGAGTTTTGAGCTTCTTTTTTTCAACTTCAAGGACGGCAGCCATGGTTTCTGGGGATGATCTGATAAGCGTATCCATTGTAACAACTCAGAATCACTTCGAGATAAGCAAGGGGGAAATTAGTTGGGAGATGGGGAGACGGGGAGACGGGGAGTGGGAATTTTGGGGGGATAGTATCAAGTTCTGTTGATGAGGGAAAACTAGGGTGAGCGGGGTCTATTGGCCCGCTTGAATGCCTGTTAGATCTTTTATGAGTAGAGCTTTTCGTGCTGAAATCGCTGACTAAGACGGATTACCTGCTACATGAAACGCTGCGAGGACTGAGGCGCGGCGGCTGGATGAACTGGGCCGCGATGAGTACGATGACGGTGCTGCTGTTTTTGTTCGGCGTGAGCTTGCAGGCTAGCTGGCAGGTAGAAGGGCTGCTCAATCAGTTTGGCTCGCAGCTGGTGATTTCTACTTACTTGGATAGCGGCGTTGATGCTAGCAGCCTGACGGCTCAGGTGAGACGGCTGCCGGGGGTAGTTAGCGTCGAAGCGGTCAGCAAAGAACAGGCTTGGGCGCAGCTTACCGACGATCTGG
>JBGTGK010000277.1:0-4013 GCA_041746795.1 Phormidesmis sp. | reverse complement strand
CAGGCCGCTGGTCGCAAGCCGATCTTTTTGAGTGTCGCTGAGGCAGAGCACCACTTGCTGCGTGGGGGCGTCAAAAACGCCGTGCCCTGAAAAGTAAATCAGCACCGTGTCTTGAGGTTGAGCGGCGGCGGCAATCTCCTGTAGCCGCTGGCGCACTGCCCTCAGGGTAGGTGGCTGGGCGGCAAAATCGTGGTAAATGCACAGCTCTTTACTCGGAAAACCCTGCGTTGCTTCGGTGAGCGCCTGAGCTAGGCCCTGACAGTCGAGGGCAGGATATTGCAGCGATGGCAGCGCTTCTGCCTGATAGTGATTGACCCCTACGAGCAAAACCCACAGCTTAGCGGCCCCTGATTTAAGGGCTTTGGCGGGTTGACTGGTTCCCAGAGAGATGGGCATTTCCCGAACTCGGTAACATTTTTACTTTAATGTGTCTTGAGAGTATGTCTTGAATGGCGCTGTTTCTATTTATGAGGACTGCGGAAGCGTATATTTCTTACAAAATTATCTACGGACGGTTGGCCCACATTATGCAACTAACAGTTATTTGATCGATCAGTTATTCAGGCAATCATTTGTTCAAACAATATCTTTACGCTTTTGCAGCCACAGCGTGGCGCTGAGATAAACCAGAATATGAACGCACAAAACGCCCCAATTTAGCCCCAGATTTGACCAGGTGGCGCTGTAGACCGAGCTGGGAGAAAACACCTGTTCTAGCAGGCTACCATCGGGGAGCATAACAGGCTGTGGAATCATTGCATTAATGTTGACCAGGCTGCCATAAGCCGCCACTGACCAGCGACTCATCATCAGCCAGGAGAGTTTTTGAGAGATGCCGCCTAGCTCAAACAGCACGCCTGAAAAGATAATTTGAGGAATCATAATCAACGGCAGCAGATTGTTGGCCGCGTTTTCTGTTGCTACCAGTGCTGAAATCGCCAGACTCAGACTCGCGCTCGCTAAAACGGTCAAAAAGTTGGTGACGCCGACCCCTAGTTCCCAGGAAATCAGGGGCGAGGTGGGAGCCTTAAAGGCTAGCGCGATCGCCACTACCATCAGCACCGACTGTAGCACCGCAATCCCTACCCAAATCACCACTTTGGAGCCGACGTAGGCAAACAGCCCCAGGTTGATCAGTCGCTCCCGCTGGTAGATAGCGGCTTCTTTCACAATCTCTCGCACCGCGCTCGATAGGCCAATCCAAATGGCAATGCAGCTAAACACAAACACCAGCCGCAGGGCCAAAGGTGCTTGAGCGCTTTCCAGTGGACTGAGCGGCGCGAGCGGCTGCTCCTGGCTGAGAATGATGCCCGTCAGGGCGATCGCAATCGGCCCAGAAACCAGCGTGAGAATTTGGCTGAGGCGATCGCGCAAAATCAGCCGCAGATATCGCTGGCTCAAAATCTTTAGCTGGTTGAGCAGCGAGACGCCCTTACTGACTCGCTCATGAGCAAAAAACTGTTGGTCATGGCCGGGGCTCAGCAGCGCTGCAATATAGGTTTTATGGGCGGTCGATTGATGATATTTAGCACACCAGTGACTCACGTTTTCTCGATTGTCTGCCTCGGTCTCTCCGGCCTCAAGCTTGAGATAAATATCGGCAAAATCGCGATCTTGATCGTCAGGTAATTCAAAGAAGTCAGGAGCTTCCTGGGCTGGCCCATAGTAACAGAGATAACCGCCGCGTCCTAAAAAGGCGATGCGATCGCATATCCCAATATTGGCCGTTGCATGGGTCACTAAAACAATCGTTCGATCCTGGTTGGCTAAGTCTCGCAGTAGCCGCATCATTTCTTTGTCCAACCCTGGATCGAGCCCGGAGGTCGGTTCATCTAAGAAAAATAGCTTAGGATCGGCCAGCAACTCAACGCCTATACTCACCCGCTTACGCTGCCCGCCGCTGAGGTTGCGCACAAACGTATGCCGTACGTGAGAGAGCCTGATTTGCGACAGCGTTTTTTTTACCACGGCTTCAACACTCGTATCCGGCGGTAGCCGCAGCCGACAGGCATAGGTCAACACCTCCTCAACCGTCAGGTTAAGATGAACAATATCATCTTGAGGAACGTATCCAATCTGAGTGCGATAAAGCCCCCAGGTATCTCTTAAATTCTCACCGTTAAGAAACACCGTCCCCGTCGTTACCGGCGAAATACTCAGCAGCGACTTCATCAAAGTAGACTTACCTGCGCCGCTGCCCCCCACCAGCGCCACCAGCTGACCCGGCTCAATCACCAGCGAAATATCGTTGAGAATGTTTCTCTCGTTACCTTGCTTATCTTGAACCTTTTTCACCAGGCGATGAGCATCCAGCCGGATCTGACTACCGGTATCTTCTAGCACTAAGCTATCAGGATGGTAGCTCAGCGTAAACGGCCCAATCCGAATAAAGTCGCCTGCTGTCAGGGCGCAGCGCCGCTCTACCCGCTGACCGTTTAAAAAGGTGCCATTTGTGCTAGAGTCCTGCAAAATGTGGCCAGACTGCCCATCCGACCACACAGTGGCATGTAGCCGAGAAATGGTGGGCGCATCTAGCACCATAGAGGCATAGCGATCAGGCGTAGGAGCCCGGCCTAGTTCAACCGGCCATTCTTCTAGTCTGCGTAGGCTCAGCCGCCGTT
Source organism: Phormidesmis sp. (assembly GCA_041746795.1). GTDB lineage: Bacteria > Cyanobacteriota > Cyanobacteriia > Phormidesmidales > Phormidesmidaceae > Phormidesmis. The sequence continues at coordinate 1,392 of JBGTGK010000277.1, read as the reverse complement.
TAGACGGCACAGTTTTGGGGCGCGGCGTTAGCGACGTTACCCCACTAGTTGCCCCACTATAGGTCACCAAAATTCGGTTCTCAGGCGAAAGCCCTATCTCTAGCTGGGTGCCATCTGTCAATAAATGGCCTGCGATCATTGTGATCCGTGCCTGATTGACGAACAAGCCGTTACGACTGGCTGTTCGCCCATCGCCATCGAAAATGCGGTAGTCATCGCCCTCACGTCTTAGGATCGCCTGACGCCTAGAAATAATGCTCCAATCAGCCAAACCCGTGTTCAAATCTGACCAGCCTGCGTCGCGACCGAGTCGGTGGATGTCTTCGAACAGCTCAAAACGAATGATTTGGCCAGCGTTATCTAACTTCAACGTAGGCACAGACGTTACAACTGTTGCCTGTTGAAATTGATTTGTCATGTAGTTGTCCTCTCTGTACAGGACAAGAGCTTTCGCAATAGACAGGAAGGGAGTTTCATAAGTTAACTACAATCCACGAAACTCCTATATTCGAGCTTAGTACGTTACGTGCGAAATTACAGCCTTATCTGGGAGGGGTGTAATTAAAAGTGGCAGTTTCCTCATTGATGCATCCTGAAAGCTTGTAAACAGGCCATGAACCCATACGAGTTTTCAGGGCCTCTAGCATCTTGACTGTCACTTTTAATTGCATCCATCTGGGAGTGCGAAAAAAGGCATTCTTACACGCTTCAACCAGCTGCATATTTGCTTGGTGGCGATCACCCTCAAAATCCTTCACCGCTGGAACCGCTCGAATAGCTTCAACATAGCTATTTGGAAAGGCAAGCCTTTCACACCCAACCAAAACCAACGTCTTATACCAAGAAAACGGGGATAGCGCTTCGTCAATATGTGCCGTTGCTGCAATGTAGGTAACGCAATTGCCAAAACCATCAACGCTAATCACAGCCCTGTCGTATCCAGAGCCCGCACCTTCGTGCCGATCAAGCACGGTCATTTCGGCGAGTGGTATGTCGTATACAGCGATATAGACAGTGCTGCTATAGCAAGGCATGATGTTGCATTTGCCCGAAAAGTCTGTGTAGCCGCGCTTGTGGAAGTTTAGGGATTGGTGTGCGATCGCCGCAGTTCCCAAAAGCTGCGCTGAGGGCGTCCGCTGCTGAACACGAATTGGATGCAGATTAGAGCCATAGGCGGCATATAGCATCAGTAGCTCAATCTAAAAACAAGTCATCTGTGCTTTTGTCCTGTAAAACGCTGTAGATGTCTACTTCTAGGGAGATTTGATAGATGTCGCGTTTAGAGAGCGTTGTGCGCTCGGCGATCTGACGGCTGGCTTCGGAGCGGGAGAGGCCTTGGGCGATCAGGTTTTGGAGTTCGGTGGTGATTTCGGCGGTGGAGGGAGTGAGGGG
>JBGTGK010000276.1:0-16337 GCA_041746795.1 Phormidesmis sp. | reverse complement strand
ATCTTTGCAGCGATTCACAAAGGTTCAAATCGGCAGCTATATTGGAGGTGTTTTTCATCGTAGGATTTTCCGACACTTGGATGGTGTTATCAGGAAAATCCTACTTTTTTTGCCTCCCTGATGACACGCTTAAAGCGAGTTGGGGACTGCCCACTATTTTGCATTGCTCCCCATTCAAAGTGGTAACGCTATTTTTCAGAGTAAAAAAATAAATAGCGTAGAGCTTTCGCAGAAAATATGCGCTGCGATCAAAAAGCGTCACGGGTTTGACGTTCAAGTTATAGTTCTCGATGTCAATGAGTTGAAAGAGGCGATCGCATCCAGCCCTTTTGCTGGAATTGAAGCCAAAGCAAACGCACTGCACTTCTTTTTTCTATCATCGTTGCCAAAGAATTCTGACTTAAAACCGCTTGAAAGCGTCAGGCGAGAGAGTGAGCAGTTTAGCCTCATTGACAAGGTGTTTTATCTGTATGCACCGGCAGGCATTGGTCAATCTAAACTTGCCGTGAAAGTTGAAAAGACGCTTGGCGGTGCAGTAACCGCTCGAAACTGGCGGACTGTCAGTAAAATTATGGAAATGGTATCGTAGCCGCTCAGCCTAGCCAGATTAGCCTGCTGAGTCTCTTCGTTGCATCAAAGCTACTTGCAATAGTTCTTCAGGGTGCATCATTTGGCAGTAAGCATCCTGAAATAGGATGCTGAACGAAAACGAGCTAAACTGTCAAAGCCATATTCGTAAATGTTTTAGCCCTATTTTGAACAGAGATAAGTTTGAACAGTCCGTCCTGAAAGTTTGACCTAATTTAGCTTCTTAACAACTTCTAAGTGGTCAAAACCATGGAACCCTTATCCAGTCTTTTATCAAATCTGCCGCTATTGATCGGCCAATCTCAGGCTTTTCACTTCTTTCAGGAAGAGCCCATTGGTGCGTTCGCGGTGCTGCTAGCCGTCATTTTGATTGTGCCGCCTATCTTTGAGCGGCTCAAGCTGCCAGGCGTGCTGGGGCTGCTGGCAATGGGCGTGGCGCTTGGCCCAAATAGCCTGGGCGTGCTTTCGGCAGAGTCGCCTGTTGTAGAGCTGCTGGCGGATGTAGGCCTACTGTACTTAATGTTCGTCGCGGGCTTGGAAATTGACCTTGAGCAGCTGCGTAAGGTGAAGTATCGGGCGGCTGGCTTTGGCGCGCTGACGTTTACGCTGCCGTTGGTGGCAGGGACTTGCGTGGGGCGCAAGTTTGGCTTTGACTGGAATGGGGCCGTGCTAATGGGCTCTCTTTTGGCATCGCACAGTTTGATGACTTATCCCATTGTTAGGCGGCTGGGTGTGGTCGCCAACGAAGCAGTAACGGTGACTATCGGGGCAACTATTTGCACCGATATCGGGGCGCTGGTGATCTTAGCTGTTTGCTTAGGAATTAATGATGGGGGGTTTAGCTTGCCCCGGCTGGTGAGCCTGCTGGGGCTGTTGGGCCTGTATACCTTGGTAGTTTTGCTGGGGCTGAGCTGGGCCGGACGTGAGTTTTTTCGGCGATCGCGTGAGGATGAGGGCAATCAGTTTTTGTTTGTGCTGCTGGCGGTTTTCTTAGCAGCACTGGGGGCTAGCCTAATCGGGGTTGAAAAAATCGTGGGTGCTTTTTTGTCGGGGCTAGCCGTCAACGATGTGCTGCGAGATGGCCCGGTGAAAGAAAAGGTGGTATTTGTCGGCAGCGTTCTGTTCATTCCAATCTTTTTTGTCAATGTCGGACTCTTGATTGATCTGCCTGCTTTTATCCAGAGTCTGTCTGCTTTTTGGCTAGCGCTGGCGATTGTGGTCGCGCCGATAACCAGTAAGTTTTCAGCGGCGCTAATTGCCAAGCTAAGCTTTCACTATAGCTGGCGTGAAATGCTGACGATGGGCTCGATGTCGATTCCACAGGTGGCGACGACGCTGGCAGCGACGCTGGTGGGCAACCGAGCGGGGATGCTGAGTGATGATGTGCTCAACAGCGTGGTGGTGATGATGTTAATTACTGCAACCCTGGGGCCGCTGCTGGTGTCGCGTACGGCGGTGGGGTTGCCAGTGCCTAAAGCGGTGACGCAGCCGAATGAAACCTGGTTAAGGCAGACAGCAGGTGAGTCTGTAGGTGGATCTGTAGGTGAGTTCGCAAATGAGTCTCTGGGGGCGTTTCCTGATGGCGTAGCCTCTCGGCATGAGGATCGCCCGGCGGCACTATCTCAGCGGCAGTCGCGCCTTTTTACAGTCGTTGTGCCGGTGTATAACCCCCGCACCGAGCAGGCTTTGATTGAGCTGGCGGCACTGCTAGCTCAGCAGCAGCAGGGTCAAGTTGTGCCATTGGCAATTACGGTGGCGCGGCCTCATATGACGCGATCACAGCTCGAAGGAGCCATTTATAAAAGCGAAGACCTGCTAGCAAAAGCCAGCCTGTTCAATCAGCCCTTTGCGGTAAAGGTAAATTCCCTATTACGCATTGATGAAAACGTGGCCTCCGGCATTTGCCGAGCCAGTCAAGAGCAAAAAGCCAGCCTGATTGTTATGGGCTGGGGCAGCACAAGCAGCGTCCGAGCGCGGCTATTTGGCAACATAATTGATAGCGTGTTTTGGGAAGCACCCTGCCTGGTCGCTGTCGCCCGACTGCTCACCCGACCTAGCGAAATCAGTCGCATTTTAGTCCCCGTAGAAAACTTTACGGCCCGCTCAGAGCGCCTAGTGTCGTTTGTGCATTGCCTGGCAGAAGCCACTCAGTCCGAGATTTCACTGCTTCATATTTTGAGGCGTTCTCAGCCAAAAGATACCGCTCAATGGGCGCAACAACAAATGCAGCAGCTAATCAGCCAAACTCCCTTCAACACTCCAGTTTCATCCATCATCATTCGAGAAGAAGATGTGGCAAAAGCGATTCTAAAAGAGTCTGAAGCCTTTGATTTAGTGGTGCTTCACTCACAGCGTCATCGCTGGGCAGCAGAAGGCTTTGGCTTTAGCACCATCACGAGTCAGGCCGTCCAACAAATGCAGCGGTCGACCATTGTATTAGGTGAATCGCATTTGCTTTAGCATCATCTTGCTGATGAGACGCTATCTCCAGACGCTATCTCTGTCTGTAGGTGTTGACAGACTTAGTTGTTCACTGAGGCGTAAGGCATCGTGTTCATCAGGGTAAGTAGAACAATTAAACCGCTAGCGAACAGCAGTAAAATGCCCCAGCCCGTAGGATTTTGTTTTATCTTTTGCCCCCAGGATTGAAAGATGCTCAAGATTGGCATACTATTGTCCTCCAAGTTCTGATGCTTTTATCTTAAGCGAAAGGTTTGTCATCTATGAACCAAGATGGACAAAACGTAACTCAACATTTGTTTAAACAGGTATTAGAGACTGGAAAACAAATTACGTACTGTTGCAGAGGGTGGAACGCCGCGCTGTTGTTTTAGCTAGAATATTAACTGAAGGGGTGTTTCAGCCAAGACGGCCTTACACGCCATAGATTGGACATACTATAGTTGGAGATCCTAATCATGTCTAAAGAGAGCGTTTTTAACTTCTTGACGGATGTTGCCAAAGACGAGCAATTGAAATTACAGCTCGACGATGCCACTAACCAGGATGAGCTGGTTGAAGTCGCGAATAAAGCCGGGTACGAATTTTCTTCTGACCACGTTGATGAGGCGCTGAGTGACTTGAAAAAGCAGCCAGGCTTTTTTGGCGCACTCGCAGAAGCTGTGTTGCGAATTTTTAGCCCCTCTGATGACGATTATCCAGCTACTGGCATACAGCCTTTCAGCGGCGACCCTGCTCGTAAGTCCTAAAAAAGAAACGCACGCATCGTCAGTTTGATCAGGCGTTTAGATGCCTCTATCATTAAATTTGAACTAGAATTGTTGTTGAGGTTTCCTACAAGTCTTTCTAGGCACAACTATCTATGAATCAAACTGTTTTACCCCAGCTTCAAACTATTGAGGCTGAACTCGCCTCGCAGGAAAGCCAGCTCACAGCTCAGCTAGCGTCAGTACAACAGAAGCTAAGCGGCATTCGGGCCGTCATGCCGATGTTCTCAGAAACTGCTGATAACGCTGCTAGGCCGGTCGCTGAAGAATTAGCCGTGCCTGCGACTCCTGAGCCTATTGAGGCTATTGAAACAGAGGCGACAGAGGTGACAGAACCGAAGAAGACAGCCCAAAAGAAAGCGACTGCGCAGAAGAAAACCGCCGTCGAAAAAGCATCCGCCAAAGAAGCCTCTACCGAAAAAACCGATGGCAGAACCGCCACCTGGCAAATGTACACTCGGCCAGGCGTCAGGAACGAATCAATTCCTGATGCGGTGAGATTAATCCTGGCAACACAGCCAGAGAACGACTTCAAAATTGTCGATGTCATGGAAGCACTCTTCCAAGCAGAGATGCCAGAATCTCAGTACTTGAAAGCGCGCAATCGTATCTCAAATGTGCTGTCTGGTGGCGTACGGGCAGGTGATTGGCATAAGGGCGATCGCGGCACCTATCGAATGACAGCCGCTTAAAAGCATTAGAATTTAATGTCGTATTCGAGAAATACCTGATTGATATCGTCGAGGTTGGTTCTGCCGCTGATGCTGAAGTCGTTGCTGAGGCGGTAGTTAATGCCAAACTCGGGGTTACTCGGGCTAGTGAGAATTTTCCCAACCGAAAAAGTGGACGATCTAGTGAGGCCAAAGTCAGCTTCGGCGGCGATGTCAAATCCTGTTCTACCTTTTTTCTCTGTGCCCAAACGACTGGCAGAAGTGACTGGGAAAAGGCGAAGCTCGCTGAGGTTGAGAGTATTGCCTACCAAGTCCTGAATTCTCGTGAGTATAGGGCTACTGAACAGGCTAACTGCCCCCTGAAGTGGGTTCCCTCCATTGACCGCAGATTCTAGCGCGGTCACGAAGCCGCCGCCGATTAGGCCCACCAGTTCTGACTGCGATCGCGATGGAGAACTCGTTAACGTTAAATGGTCGAAAATGGCATTGGCTGGCCCGTTAACGTCAGCGCTGACGCGAAGGGTGCGCAAAGAGCCTGAGGTGGAAAAACCATTGTTAGTCGTATCGGCGACTTCAGCGCTGAGAAAGGGCGTACTCTCAACCGGGCCAGGACTATCAACCAAAGGAACGAGGGCCAGCAGAGAAACATTGAGAAACGGGTTGTGCAGATCCATATCGGGGGTAAATCGGGCGGTGTTGTTGCGTCCGTTTAGCTGGAACACGGTGGTGTAAAGGTTGACACGTCCCGACTTGATATTAATGGTGCCATTGGGCTGTAAACCGCTAAAGGGGCCATTGATCAGCAGCGTGCCGTCAGCAACAAAGTTGAGCAAGTTGCCTTTGACAACGCGAATTGAGTTGCCCAGGGTTAGCTGTAGGTCGCGAAATTCGGGGGTGATGCCGCTGGTGTTGGGGCTGCTTGCAGCAGTCGCAGCGGCTAAGGTGGCCGAGGGATTAGCTGCGAGATCAGCTGAGGAATCAGTACCTTCGTTAGCTAGCAGTACCTGGCCGTTGGCAAGCGTAATGCCACCGCTAATTTTAGGCCCCTCTCCCAGCACGCTACCGCCCACAATGACCTGACCGTTAACGCCGCCTTTATAGAGGTTTGGCAGTACCAAATTAGCGTTTTCAAGATTAGCGGTGAGGGGGCGATCGGGCGTCAGGGGCTGAGGAAAGAGTGGGCTGGTCGCTGAGTTAGTAGAAGGATCGGTAGCAGGCGGTGTCGCGGCTAGCGTGCTGAGTGCGACATCGATGAGCAGAGGCGATCGCACCATCATCAATATTAAGGGTAGCTGAGCCTGGATATTGAGCACCAGGCGCGGCCAAATTGCTTGATGTCAACCGGCTTTAGCTGGCCGGAAGGGGGAGGCAAGGGTACCAGCGTGAGCTGAGAGTCACAAATACGAACATCGTTAACTTCAACTTTGCAGCGGCGCGAGCGGTTTTGTTGCGGGGGAATAGTAATATTCAGCCAGTCCTTTTCTTTACTCTGTTTCAAGTAGCCATCTGCGCCCACTAGCGTAAGATTTACATCCAGAGTGGCTTTAGAGAAAGTCGCATTGAACAGCGTCTTAAGCAGATCAAACTGGACGATGGCCGTATCGGCTCTGAGTGTTGCTGGATCGGTCGCAGATGCGCCAACGGTTGAGGAGCCAAACCGAAGGCTACTCAACGTAGGGGAGAGAGATCTTTTTGAATGAAAATATAGGCCCAGGCAATTAGCCCGATTCCGGCTGCGCTAAGCACCGTGCCTACCAGCGTACCCAACCAAAACCAGGGAAAAGAACGCTGATTTCTGTTGGATTCAGGAGGAAGAGAAGAGTTTTTGGGATCGGGAGAAGAAGGCTGTATCAAGGATCTATCTGTACTTATATAAATGCCTTTAAAGATGCTTTTTTAGTTTATTTTAAAACAAAAAAAACTGTCTGAGGAGCGTTGAGCCAGTGCATAGGCTCAACTTTGCACAGCCTCTCTCCCTATTCGCCTGTTTTCCTCTCCTACCCAATAACAACTTCAGCGACGTAACCTCTACAGCAGGCGTAACCTCTATCACAAATAGACAGCAGCTGTCTCGACTGGGCTACTGCTGATTATGTTACGTGGCTCACTACCTTTTTCCACGTCAGCCAATATTTAATCACGTCAGGAAAGCGCTGATGATTGGCGATGATACCCGCGATGCTCAGCGGTCACTCGGTCGATACATCAGTAAGGTCTTTAGCATCCCACTTCAGCACAGATGCCTGAACGCCTTCGGTTTGCTTACGTTTCGAGTCCGCCTCAAACCACGCGATGATTTGATCGTTAGTTAGCCCTTCTACGGATGTACCCAAATCTCTAGCAATATACGTCAGCAGCTTTCCAGTAGAAAGCGTCAGCCGAGTCAAAAACTTTTCGGGCGTCGTGAGCAAAGCTGCATCCACGGCAGCCGATTCTTCAGCGGTTAAAAACTGTAATGACATAAGACAGATAGGCTATTTTTCGGAATTGTCTTTGGTTTTGACGTCTTTGGCCTTAACATCCTTGGCTTTTACAAGATAGCCGCATTGGTGCTCGCCGTTTACCAGCCAGTGGGTGCGCTCTACTGAGCAATCAGGCAGTGCTACTGCAAACATCGCTAGCTCATGGCCGCAAACGGTAGGGTAAGATTCGGCGATGTGGGCGATCGCACAGTTATACTCCGTAATCACAAAAGCAGCCCCATCAGCCTCCTGCCCTTCAGCCGGATAGCACTCCGCCATATACCCTTCAGTCTGACGCAGCTTCACCAGCGTCTGCATTCTTTCGTGCAGGGGTGCCTCGCCCAGCTTTTCTTTATATTCCTTCGCTTTGCCTTGCCACTGATGCTTTAGCAGCTTACTCACCTGCTCCGGCCCCAGCGTGTCCGCCACCGTATTTAATAGCGATAGCGCAAACTGATCGTACTGATCGGGAAAATGCTCACGGCCCTTACGGCTGAGCTGATACAGATGGTTGGGCCGACCGATCCCTTCCTGGCTACTCTGATGCTCAATTAGCTCACTGGTTTCCAAGGTTTTTAGGTGGCGGCGAACGGCCTGTGGCGTCACCTCAAGATGATGCGCCATCGAGCCCGCCGTCGCCGTTCCACGCTTAAGCAAAAAGCGTAAAATGTCCTCTCTTATAGATGATGTGATTTGAGAAGTCATTGGTAATTAAGCGCTTTTATCTAGACGCTCGTGTCCTTACTGGCAATAATCGGTTTACAATACTTTAGAAACACTTTGGTTGCTAAAGTAGAGTTCTTCAAGTAACCTTTAAATAGAGTTTAACAACAAATAGAGTTTAACAACCGTAGCGTTGCTTAATTTACTCAATCTTAAACTAAAGCCACCTTTGTAAGCACCCCCAAAGCACATGAGCGCACCCAATCCTAATCAGGGCTCTGATAAAAGTCTCGAAATCATGCGGAACTTTGCCCAAAGCTACGCCAAGCGTACCGGCACCTACTTCTGCCAAGACTTAGGCGTTACCGCTGTCGTGCTCGAAGGATTGGCCAAGCACAAAGATGACTTGGGCGCACCCCTCTGCCCCTGTCGGCACTACGAAGATAAGGAAGCCGAAGTGAAAGCTTCCTTTTGGAACTGTCCTTGCGTGCCCATGCAAGAACGCCAGGAATGCCACTGTATGCTTTTCCTGACTGATGACAACCCTTTTTCAGGCCCAGAGCAGTCCATTACTTTCGATCAAATTCGAGCTGAGACTAACACTATGTAAATAGTCAATACCAAACAGTTAGTGCTAAAGAATGATGGTCTCTATAACTTTCTCGTTTTCTTCCCTATCCCCTAATGCTTAAGCAAGTAGCTCACCGCCAATGACCTCCAGCGTTCAGTCTGTCGTTAGTCAGCCTTACAAGTACGGCTTCATCACCGATATTGAAGCCGATACGCTTCCTCGCGGACTTAGCGAGGACGTGGTTCGTGCCATTTCAGCTAAGAAAAACGAGCCGGAATTCATGTTGGATTTTCGGCTTAAGGCCTATCGCCGCTGGCTGAAAATGGAGGAGCCTGCGTGGCCGAACGTCACCTATCCACCCATCGACTACAACGATATCGTCTACTACTCAGCGCCCAAGCAGGCTGAGAAAAAGCTAGGTAGCCTTGATGAAGTCGATCCAACGCTATTGGAGACGTTCGATAAGCTAGGTATTTCTATTAATGAGCAAAAGCGGCTAGCAAACGTGGCGGTTGACGTTATCTTTGACAGCGTTTCGATCGCGACTACCTTTAAAGCAGACCTTGCTAAGCACGGCATTATCTTTGGCTCCATCTCCGAGGCTATTCAAGAGCATCCAGAGCTGGTTCAAAAGTACATCGGCTCTGTGGTTCCAGTGGGTGATAACTACTTCACTGCGCTTAATTCTGCGGTATTTACTGACGGCTCATTCGTCTATATTCCCAAGGGCGTCAAGTGCCCTATGGACTTGTCTACCTATTTCCGGATTAACAACGGCGACTCGGGCCAGTTTGAGCGCACGCTAATTGTGGCCGAAGAGGGTAGCTCAGTCACCTACTTAGAAGGCTGCACTGCGCCCATGTATGACAGCAATCAGCTGCACGCAGCGGTGGTCGAGCTAGTGGCGCTAGACAATGCTGAAATTAAGTACTCCACCGTGCAGAACTGGTATGCCGGAGACGAAAACGGTAAGGGCGGCATTTACAACTTTGTGACTAAGCGCGGACTTTGCAAAGGCGTCAATTCTAAAATCTCATGGACTCAGGTAGAAACCGGTTCGGCAATTACCTGGAAGTATCCTAGCTGCCTGCTAGTAGGCGATAACTCAGTCGGTGAATTTTACTCGGTAGCGCTGACTAATCACCGCCAGCAGGCTGACACGGGCACCAAAATGGTTCACGTCGGTAAAAATACTCGCAGCACGATTATTTCTAAAGGCATATCAGCGGGCAAGTCTAAGAATAGCTATCGCGGCCTGGTACAAATCAACCCCAACGCCGAGGGTGCTCGCAACTACTCGCAGTGCGACTCTATGCTGCTAGGCGATACTTCCAACGCAAACACTTTCCCGTATATTCAAGTGCAAAACAGCACGGCCCAGGTAGAGCACGAAGCCTCTACCTCCAAAATTGGTGAAGATCAGCTGTTTTACTTCGCTCAGCGCGGTATTTCTCCAGAGGATGCTGTGTCGATGATCATCAGCGGTTTCTGTCGCGATGTGTTTAATGAGCTGCCCATGGAGTTCGCAGCTGAGGCCGATAAGCTGTTGAGCCTTAAGCTTGAGAATTCGGTTGGCTAAGGTTAGTCTCTAGTCCCTAGTTCCTATCTCTCCTAATTTTTTCAGGTAAGCCTAATCTTTTCGGGTGAGATAGGAAAAATCCGAATTTTGTTTCTCCTCTCCGCCTTTGCCCCTCTCATGACAGCAATGATCAACGAAAACGCTAAAACAATTCTTTCTGTCCGCAATCTTCACGCTAGCGTGGAGGGCATAGAAATTCTCAAGGGCCTGAACTTTGAAGTCAAAGCAGGTGAAATTCACGCCATTATGGGCCTGAATGGTTCTGGCAAAAGCACTTTCTCTAAGGTGATAGCCGGTCATCCCGACTACGAAGTAACCAAAGGTGAAGTAATTTTTCAAGGGCAAAACCTGCTGGAGCTTGAGCCTCACGAACGGGCTAATTCAGGCATATTTCTGGCCTTTCAATATCCTTTAGAAATTCCAGGGGTAAGCAACCGCGACTTTTTGCGAGTGGCTTATAACGCTCACCGCAAGGCAAATGAAGAAGAAGAAATAGACGTTTTTGATTTTGACGACTTAATTGAGGAGCGCTCTGAGATTGTCAAGATGGACGTGAGCTTTTTAGATCGCAGCGTGAATGAAGGCTTCTCTGGCGGTGAGAAAAAGCGCAACGAGATTCTTCAGATGGCTCTATTAGAACCAGATTTAGCTATTTTGGACGAAACTGATTCAGGGTTAGATATTGACGCGCTCAAAACGGTTTCGAGCGGCGTGAATCAGCTCAGCACGCCTGAGAACGCTACGGTGCTGATTACTCATTACCAGCGGCTGTTGAACTACATCGTGCCGGACTATGTGCATGTGATGGCGCAAGGACGAATTGTGAAAACGGGTGGTAAGGAGCTGGCTATGGAGCTAGAAGCTCGCGGCTATGACTGGATTATGGCTGAAGAGGCGGTGGCTTAGCGATGAGTACGACAACGAGCGCGACGGCGATCGCAACCAAAAGAGAAACCTACCTCAAGCACCTACTTACTCAGGCCTCCGCAGCGGCTGACGAGTCTGGGCTATGTCTGAAGGAACTGCGGGATGGCGCGATCGCACAGGTCAACCAAAAATCCTTCCCTCACGGTCGCGACGAAGAATGGCGCTTCACCGACCTTTCTGACATGCTAGCGCTTCCCTTTCAGCGAGCGAGCGCGGACGAATCTGCGACGACGGCAGCGTTTCAATCCAACCTATTTTCGTTAGAGAACAGCTACCGGCTGACGACGATAAACGGTCACTATGCCTCAGCTCTTTCGGTAGATGGTCGTTCTGCTAGCGCTCCTGAGCTGCCTGAAGGCGCTGTGATTGCACCGCTTTCGGCGCTACTCGCCCATCCTCAATACGGCCAAAAAGTCAGCAAAATTATCACTGACAAGCTCGCTCAGGTGCAGGGTAGCGATGAGGTTTTTACCGCGCTCAACACGGCTGGTTTCTCGGATGTCATGGTGATTTGGATCAGAGCCGACCAGGCCATCAGCGCCCCCATTTGCGTGAGCCGAGGGTCAAAAGGCGAGGCAATTAGCCACCTGCGGACGCTAGTGATTGCCGGACGGCATTCTAGCTGCACGCTAATCGAGTCTTTTTCGGGTGACGGTGAGCACGCCCGCTGTAACAGCAGCGTCACCGAACTTTTGCTAGAAGAAGGTGCCTGCGTTGACCACATCCGCCTGCAAGACGAGGGCGAAAAAACCTTTCACATCGCAAAAACAGCGGTTTCTCAAGCTGCCAACAGCCGATATAGCTGTACGGCGATTGATCTGGGCGGGCAGCTATCGCGCCATCATCTAGAGATTTATCCAACGGGGCCGCAAACGGATACCCATTTGTATGGACTGAGCGCTTTGCAGGGCCGTCAGCTCGCAGACACCCATAGCCTGATCTCACTGACCCATCCCAACAGCACCGCCACCCAAATCCAAAAAAACGTTGTAGACGATCGCGCCCATGCGGTGTTCAACGGCAGAGTATCCGTTGCTCAGGCGGCGCAGTTTACCAACGCCTCTCAGCTCAACCGTAATTTGATGCTTTCTAGCAAAGCGCGGATCGATACTAAGCCTGAGCTGGATATTGTGGCCGATAACGTGAAATGTGCTCACGGCGCAACGGTGAGCCAGCTACAGGCTGATGAAGTTTTCTATCTGCAAAGCCGGGGGATCTCGGCAGAGCAGGCCCAGCGGCTATTGCTGTATGGCTTTGCCATGGAAATAGTCGAGAAAATTTCTGTTGAGCCCTTGCGAAAGTCCTTGAGTAGTCGCATCAACCAAACAATGAAGTACGAGTGAAACAATGACGCTAACGACTGCTCCTCAAAAAACGGCTTCTCCGGTTGGCCTATTAGCTGATGAAGTTCGCGCTGATTTTCCGATTCTTCAGCAGGATGTCAACGGTCAGCCCCTAGTATATTTAGACAACGCCGCGACTTCTCAGAAGCCTCAGGCGGTCATAGATGCCATGGTGAACTATTATCAGGCAGACAATGCCAACGTGCATCGGGGTGTACATGCTTTGAGCGCTCGGGCGACTGAGGCTTATGAAGGGGCTCGCGACAAGGTAGCTGCTTTTGTCAATGCGGCCTCTCGGGATGAAATTGTGTTTACCCGTAACGCCAGTGAAGCGATCAATCTAGTGGCTTATGCCTGGGGCCTGAGCGAGCTAAAGCAAGGCGATGAAATTCTCCTCTCAGTGATGGAGCACCACAGCAATTTGGTGCCCTGGCAGATGATTGCTCAGCGGACGGGCGCAGTGCTCAAGCATGTGCCGCTAAGCGACACTCAAACCTTTGATATGGCTGCTTTTAAGCAGCTGATCACCGACAAAACGAAGCTGGTCGCGGTAAACCACGTTTCTAATACGTTGGGCTGCATCAACCCTGTCCAAGAAATTGTGGAAACGGCTCACCAGTATGGCGCTAAGGTTTTAATTGACGCCTGCCAGAGCGTGCCTCACATGCCCGTGGATGTGCAGGCGCTAGGGTGCGATTGGCTAGTGGCTTCGGGTCATAAAATGTGTGGGCCAACCGGCGCAGGCTTTTTGTACGGCAAGCTTGACGTGCTTAACGCGATGCCGCCTTTTATGGGCGGTGGAGAGATGATTCAAGACGTGTTTTTGGATCATTCAACCTACGCTGAGCTGCCGCATAAGTTTGAGGCAGGAACGCCGGCGATCGCCGAAGCCATCGTTCTTGGTGCAGCCGTAGACTACCTCAACAAAGTAGGCATGGAGCGCATTGCGAATTACGAGCATCAGCTAACGGCCTACCTGTACGAGCAAATTAGCCAGGTGCCAAAGCTAACGCTCTATGGGCCGAAGCCTAATGCGGATGGGAGCGGCAGGGCGGCGATCGCCACCTTCATTGTAGAAGGTATTCACGCTCAAGATCTCTCTACCCTACTGGATCAATCAGGCATTGCCATTCGCTCCGGCCATCACTGCACTCAGCCTCTTCACACCCTTTTAGGCGTGACTTCTACCGCCAGAGCCAGCCTATATTTTTACAACACACCGGCTGACATTGACGCCTTTATCAAGGCGTTGAAGGAAACCATCGACTTTTTTGGCACTGTGTTTGATTAATGTGTTGATTGAGAGAAGTTTACTGGCCTGCTCCTTGGCGCTGAACGTTTGGTGAGGCCCAGGGGCATCTTGTACTACGAGTAGCCAGCATTAGGCATGGTTGTTTTTAAGTAAATAGAATGCTAATTCTCTCAGAGCAATCCGTTATGCGGTCTGCCACCGACCAATCGCAGGAGCTATCCAAAGAACTATCTCAGGAGCCCTCCTTACCTGAAGCATCTGAGCAAACTGCATTCCAACCGTCTACAAAGTTAGCTAGCTCAGCGTTTGCAGCCGCTGTTGCTCAAGCTCAAACGCCTTTAGACCGGCGAACTCAGGGATTGCATTTGCTCTCTGGGCATCCTGCAATCTATAGCGGAGATTTACTGACGGCGGCGGCGGCGATCACCCGTGCTGCCGCTGTTGCGCTAGAAGCCGATCGCGTTAGCCTCTGGATGTACACCGCGAGCGATCAATTTGGGCAAGTCGATAGCTATAGTCTCGGTGAAAACGAACACCAAAGCGGCAAGGCGATCACAGTGGCCGATCATGCCTACTTTGAGAATTTGGGCGATCGCCCAGGCTTTGCACTGGAGAACGTCAGCGCAGCGATGTCACGGCAATGGGTGAGCGAGTTTACACAGCACGACCTGATACTTCACGCGCCAGGTGCGTTCTTAGAGGTGCCTGTCAGATGTAAGGGGCAGGTAGTGGGCGTGCTCTGGTATGAGCGGATTGAAGCTTATTTCTGGACAGCTTTAGATCGCTCAACAGCGCTAGCGATTTCTCTACTAGCCGCCGCCGCCGTTGACTCGCAGCAGCAGCAAACGCTATTGATTAGCCATAATCGCAAGCTCAAGCGAGAAACTATTGAGCGCGAGCAGGCTGAGCAGGCCTGGCAGGAAAGCCAGCGATTCATTCAGGGCATTATCGACGCCAGCACCAACGTTTTGTATGTAGATAGCTTCACCGATGGTAGCAATTTTTACATTAGCCGCTGGATCAAAAACGTTTTGGGCTATGAGCCAGCGGAGATTCAAAAGCTGGGATCTCAGTATCTAGAGCAGCTGGTTCATCCCGACGAAAAAAAGCACATGACTTCAGAGCGTCGCAGGCTAGCGGCTATCAACGATGGTGAGGTTGTCGAAAACGAATATCGCTTTCGACATTGTCAGGGCAACTGGCGCTGGCTGCTGTGCCGCGAAACGGTTTTTCAGCGCGATCGCAACGGCCATCCTACTCAGATTTTTGGCACCGCCACCGATATTACAAAGCGAAAGCACGCCGAGGTAGCGCTCAAAGAGTTCAACCAGGAGCTAGAGCGCCTGGCGAGTATGGACGGTCTGACCAAAGTTGCCAATCGCCGCTCGTTTGATAAGTATTTAGAGCAGGCGTGGAAAAGCGTCGGATCGGGGCGTTCGTCTCTGGCGCTAATTTTGTGTGACATTGACTACTTTAAAAACTACAACGATACTTACGGGCATCAAGCTGGCGATGCTTGCCTGATGCAGGTTGCCCAAGCAATAGAGCGAGCGGTAAAGCGCAGCACCGATTTAGTGGCGCGCTACGGCGGTGAAGAATTTGCGGTTGTGCTGCCTAATACTAGTTCGGCAGGCGTAGAGCAGGTCGCGCTGGAGATTCAGCGAGAGATTCAGCAGTTAGATATTCCTCATAGTCGCTCGGATGTAAGCACCTGTATTACCTTGAGCTTAGGCATGTCAGCCATCAGCTGCACAAAAAAGAGAAATTCCGGCATGTTAATCGCCGCAGCCGATCAAGGTTTATACCAGGCAAAATACGAAGGCCGCAATCGATTTTGCATCATCAAAATTGAAACTCCGTAGGATGAGTAGGATGGCGATAGGCACGCATGAAAACCAACGCTGCCCGGCTTTTAGACAGTTTAGGCATTCAATATGAACTACTCAGCTACGACGTAGATCCCAACGACCTAACAGCCACCTCAACGGCTCAGAAACTAGGTCTCCCGCCTGATCAAGTTTTCAAAACTCTGGTAGTTAAGGGAGACCAAAGCAAAGCCCTTGGCGGCGTAGTTCTAGCCGTCATCCCCGCCAACCATCAGCTAAACCTAAAAACGCTAGCCAAACTGAGCGGCCACCGCAAAGTAGAGACCGTCTCACTCAAGCAAGTGCAGCCGCTGACCGGCTACATTCGCGGCGGCGTAACTGCCCTAGCTTGAAAGAAGTCTCAACGCCGCCACCGCGCTGGTCGTAGCAGTGGACATAAGCCAGCCACAACCCAGCTAAATTCGCGCTTAGGTCTAACTCAACGCTCATCAAGGCAGCGACCTCGTCAGGTTTTAGATTCGTCACCAGCATCCCAATCGCCCATTGGCCGTTGTTTTTACGACAGCGCACCGCAATTCGCAGCATCGGCTGCGCATAGTCATCAGGCTTGGCCCTGGTCACCACGCCAAACTGGCGAGTGGGCTGCGCTGGGTCGTCGAACCATTGCGTGATGCTATCAGCGAACTTTCGGGCGCGCTGAGTGGAGTAGTCTTTGGTAAGCACCCGCTACCCCCGTGATAGCATCCAGTTGATGTCTTCGAGCGAACCGCCACCGCTCTCGACGCGCACCAGCGTCCGCGCCCTTTTCTCAAGCGATTGATTCAGCCCTAAGGTCTGCTCACTCGCTTCTAGCAACGGTTGTAGCGCCTGAGTTAGTTGCACCGTGCCCGCAAACGTGCGCTCACACACGACTTCATCGTAACGGCTGGCCAGCACCCGGCCGAGTTGCCGTCCTTTCCGGTTGCGTTTACCCGCGAAGTAGCCTTTGGTCGCAAATGCGGCTTTTGGCCCACAAGCTTGACCGCTCATGTCCACATCTAGGATCTGTAATTTCTGCTCATAGTCGTGGCGATAGCCCTGGCTATGCTGTCGGTAGATCTCATCCATCGCTGGTTCCATCTGGCTGACGTTCTCGGCAGCACTCGCATCCAGCGTTGCCTGAATCACCGACTGTTCGGCGCAACGCGCTCGAGCGAAGGCCCGCTGTAAGCCCTCGTCACTGCGCACG
>JBGTGK010000275.1:0-9090 GCA_041746795.1 Phormidesmis sp. | reverse complement strand
CAATATGACTGAGCCCAATATGACTAAGTACAGCCAGCTAAAGTCAATTATAGGCAAGCTCAAAGCAATCCCAGCTGGAACGCAGGCTCATGCAAAGGCTCAAGAGATGATCGCAAATGTGGCTAGAAGGATGAATGAGATCGATACTAAGTCTTCTAGCGGAGTCACGACTTCTATCAGTGAGTGAGCCTAGACCGGCTGACACCCATCAGGTGAGCTAAGCACATCTCAGGCGGGACGCCTATCTTAAAAAAAGCAAAGCGCTTCGTCGCCAGGTAGATCCACCCATAATCTGTCCGGCAAAACATTTTTATTTAATTAAACTTGATGTTTTTTGCCCTCTCTCCTTCTAAAGCATCACGGAGAGACGGACAGGTTGTGTCAATATAAGAGCGATTTGCCAATTATAGAATTTGCCAGCTTCGCAACTAATTTGAGATTTGTGGCCCTGGCAACTGCTTAGAATTAAACAGCCAGGCAAACTACTTGAAGGTTCGCCAAGTGGTAAAACGTATCTAGAAAATATTGGCAGGAAATGGAGTAATCAATGGAATCCGCAGAGGCTATCTATCAATACGCCTGGATAATCCCCGTGCTGCCTTTGCTAGGCGCGGCGATTGTCGGAGCAGGTTTGATCAGCTACAACGAGGCGACCAACAAGCTGAGAAAGCCTGTCGCCGTTTTCATCGTCAGCCTGCTGGGCGCGGCGATGACGCTATCTATTCTAATTTTAATCAGTCAGCTTCAGGGGCACGCACCCTACACCTACTTGATTGAGTGGGCTTCGGCTGGAGACTTCTATATCAACATGGGCTTCACCATCGATCACATCACCTCGCTGATGCTGGTGATTGTGACGACCGTCGCCTTTTTGGTGATGATTTACACCGATGGCTACATGGCTCACGACCCGAGCTATGTCCGCTTTTATGCCTACTTAAGCTTATTTAGCTCGTCAATGCTGGGCTTAGTGATCAGCCCAAACCTGCTACAGGTGTATGTGTTTTGGGAGCTGGTGGGCATGTGTTCCTATCTGCTGATTGGCTATTGGTACGACCGCGACGGTGCTGCCGACGCCTGCCAAAAGGCTTTTGTCACCAACCGAGTCGGCGACTTTGGCCTGCTGCTTGGGATGCTGGGCCTATTTTGGGCGACGGGTACCTTCGAGTTTGACCTGATGGGCACCCGGCTTAACGACCTGGTAACGACGGGAGCCATTTCTGGTGGACTGGCCGCGCTCTTTGCCATTTTGGTGTTTATGGGGCCAATGGCAAAGTCGGCGCAGTTCCCGCTGCATGTGTGGCTGCCAGACGCGATGGAAGGCCCGACGCCGATTTCTGCGCTGATTCACGCGGCGACGATGGTGGCAGCAGGCGTATTTTTAATCGCTCGCATGTACCCTGTTTTTGAGCAAATTCCTACGGTGATGAGCGTGATCGCCTGGATAGGCACCATTACCGCCTTCCTGGGTGCCTCGATCGCCATCACTCAAAACGACATTAAAAAGGGGCTGGCCTTTTCAACCATGTCTCAGCTGGGCTACATGGTGATGGCCATGGGCGTAGGTGCCTACACGGCAGGCCTGTTTCACCTAATGACTCATGCCTACTTCAAGGCAATGCTGTTTTTAGGATCAGGCTCGGTTATTCACGGGATGGAAGAGGTCGTTGGACACGATCCGGCGCTGGCTCAAGATATGCGGCTGATGGGCGGCTTGCGCAAGCATATGCCGATCACCGCAATTACCTTCTTGGTAGGAACGCTGGCGATTTCGGGCCTGCCTCCCTTTGCTGGATTCTGGTCGAAGGACGAGATCTTAGGATCGGTGTTTGAGGTGAACCCGGTAATGTGGGCGATTGGCTGGCTGACGGCGGGGGCGACGGCTTTCTATATGTTCCGCATGTACTTTTCTACGTTTGAAGGTGAGTTTCGCGGCAACGACATGGCTGTCCGCACTCAGGTGAAGCGTCAGGCGCTGCAAATGGCCGGGGCTTCTATGGGGCCAGGGGCGATGAGTACGCAGGAGCTAGCTGTAGAAACCGACGATCATGCAGACGATCATCACTATGCTGAAAAGCCGCATGAGTCAGCCTTGAGTATGACCTTCCCGCTGATGGTGCTGGCAATTCCTTCGGCGCTGATTGGCCTGGTGGGTACGCCGTTTGCTAACTATTTCGAGGCATTTATCCATCCGGCGGGCGAGGCGCTAACCGTAGCTGAGCTTGCTGAGGAGTTTGATGTCAACGAGTTTGTGCGAATGGCAGGCGCTTCGGTGGCGATCTCGGTGGCCGGGATTATTTTGGCTGTACTGATGTATCGGACGAAGAAGATTGACCCAAGTGCGATCGCCAACAAAATCAGGCCTTTATACAACCTCTCACTCAACAAATGGTACATTGACGACTTCTACCGCGAAGTGTTCATTAAGGGCACCCGCAGGCTCGCTAAAGGCGTGCTGAACGTAGACATCAAAATTGTTGATGGCATCGTCAACCTGACGGGCTTTGTCACCCTGGTGACCGGCGAGGGTTTGAAATACTTTGAGAATGGCCGCGCTCAGTTCTATGTGCTGATTGTGTTTGGGGCGGTTCTGGGTCTAGTCTTCGTGTCGGGTTTAACCTAGATAAACATCGACTTAAAAGGATTAATGAAGGGTCACTGAAGTTCGTTTCGGTTGCCCCTTCATCGATCTAAAATGGCATAAGCTACCGAAAATTAATATGTCGCAAGTTTCCGAGCTTAATCAAGTTTTAGAAAGCGTTGAAAGGCTTCCCGTAGAAGACCAAGAGATACTTATAGATGTCATTCGCAAGCGTCTGATAGAAAAACGGCGGGATGAGCTTGCACGGAGCATTACGCAGGCTCAAAAGGATTACGAAGAAGGGAACGTGTTTCGTGGCACGATTGAGGATGTGATCGCAGAACTGAACTCGTGAGACAGGTTGTTGCTGGGTCAGCTTCAAACGTGCTTTCAAACGTTTGCTGCGTCAGCAACCAAGTATGAAAAATCGTGTTGAGGATAGACTTAGGCTGCTTGCTACTGACCCATTTGCGCCACCGCTACAGACGCATAGGTTTAAGGGAAAGTTATCTGGCGTTTGGTCGTGTTCTATTGCGTATGACTGTCGGATTATTTTCAATTTCATAGAGAATACAGAATCTGAGGAAGACGATATCTTTCTGATCAACATAGGGTCTCACGATGAAGTCTATTACGTCATGAATCAAGGACGCAGCATTCGGTTATTTCTAGTAGATGGAACGTCAAACGGGCTCCTTACTGCCGAAATAATGAACTGGACTGGACATGTACTGACTGGGCCGCGCAGTAAACTCAGCGAATTGATACAGCGCCCAGAATGCAGTCGCACTGGAATCTACTTTCTGATAGGACCTGCTTCAGAGAAAGATATGAGGCCGATTGTATACATTGGGGAAACAGGTGATGTAGCCACCCGGTTGAAGCAACACAATAGGCTAGAAGAAAAGGGCGGCAAGGACTTCTGGGAAAAGGTTTGCTTAGTCACTAGCAAAGATGAAAACCTTACTAAGTCCCACGTCAAATATTTAGAAAGTCACCTGATCAAAACTGCCACTGATATAGGACGTTGCAATCTAGCCAATGGCACGGGTCACAGCTACTCTAGCCTGCCAGAATCTGACCGGGCAGATATGTCGTTTTTTATGGATCAGATTCGTATCGTATTGCCGGTACTAGGACTAGATTTTCTACGTGAAAGGCCGTCGCTCGCTATACCGTCTATTCCAGCAAATAGCACCGAGGTTGAAACCTCACCCCGTTTCGTAACCGAAGTAAAAAAGTCATCAATAAAGGCGAAAGGTCAAGAGATAGATGGAGAGTTCATCGTCCTAAAGGGTTCTCTAGCCAGTGCTGAGTGGCATGGAACTGATCATAGCTACCAGTACTTACATCAACAGCTATGCAATGATGATGTGTTAGTACCTGCCGATAATAATCTACGCCAATTCTCCACTGACTACGCTTTTTCTAGTCCCAGTGCGGCAGCAGCAGTAGTGACTGGTGGTACAGTCAACGGACGTAAAAAGTGGAGATTAGAAGAGGACATTCGCCAAACCTATTCGGATTGGCAAGACCAGCAAGTGAGCGTAGCAGCAGATACAGCTATCCGTACGATATAGGCTTACGCCATCTTTGTAGTGAAAGTAGGAAAAGCTATTTGATCGCCGCGATCCTTAAATTGGTGCTAAGGCTGAGCGCTGTTGTTCATGCATCGCAGTATCATTCACAGGCAAGATGCATTTCAGTTGATTTTGAAACGTAGGCGATCGCCTCACTCCCTTAAGAAAAAGTGATCCCTCCTCCACAGAATCTATTTTTCTTCCTACAGTGTGAAAAGAAATCAGGCTTTTGCCTCTATAGTTCATCAGTGGCTAGTTCATCAGTAGCCCACCACGCCGCAAAATACCAATTTCGTTATGGATCAATTTCCCTGGCTGTCCTTCGTTATTTTCTTCCCGTTCCTCGCGGCGCTGCTGATTCCCTTCATTCCTGACGAGCAGGGTCGCACCGTTCGCTGGTACGCGCTAGTCGTTGGCCTGATTGACTTTGCAGTGATCGTATATGCCTTCGTCAACAACTACGACATCAGCAGCTCCAAAATGCAGCTGTATGAAAGCTACACCTGGGTTCCTCAAATTGACCTGCGCTGGTCGGTAGGGGTTGACGGCCTGTCGATGCCGCTGGTGCTGCTGACGGGCTTTATTACAACCTTGGCGATTTTGGCATCGTGGCCGGTCACCTTTAAGCCCAAGCTGTTTTACTTTTTGCTGCTGAGTATGTACGCCGGGCAAATTGGCGTATTTGCCGTGCAGGACATGCTGCTGTTTTTCCTGATGTGGGAGTTAGAGCTGCTGCCGGTATACCTATTGCTTTCTATTTGGGGCGGCAAAAAACGGCTGTATGCGGCGACTAAGTTCATTCTTTACACCGCTGGCGGCTCGCTGTTTATTTTGGTGGCGGCGCTGGGAATGGCCTTTTATGGCGACACGGTTACCTTCGATATGCAGTCGCTGATGGCCAAAGAATTTCCGCTGCGGCTACAGCTATTTCTGTACTCGGGCTTTTTGATTGCCTATGCGATAAAGCTGCCGATTATTCCCTTTCACACCTGGCTGCCGGACGCGCACGGTGAGGCGACTGCGCCGGTGCATATGCTGCTGGCAGGCATTTTGCTGAAGATGGGTGGCTATGCGATTATTCGGATGAATGTGGAAATGCTGCCCGATGCCCATGCAGTGATTGCGCCGGGACTGGTGATTTTCGGGGTGGTTAACATTATCTATGCGGCCCTGACCTCGTTTGCCCAAAACAACCTGAAGCGGAAAATTGCCTATTCATCTATTTCCCATATGGGCTTTGTGATGATTGGGATTGGTTCGTTTACCAACTTGGGGCTGAGCGGTGCGGTGCTGCAAATGGTGTCTCACGGCCTCATTGGAGCGAGCCTGTTTTTCTTAGTGGGCGCAACTTACGACCGGACGCACACTTTAATTTTGGATGAGATGGGCGGCATTGGCCGGAAGATGCCGAAAATTTTTGCGATGTTTACCACCTGCTCGATGGCGTCTTTGGCGCTGCCGGGGATGAGTGGTTTTGTTGCAGAGCTGATGGTGTTTGTGGGCTTTGCTAATAGCGATGCCTATGGCTTTAACTTCAAGCTGATTGTCGTGATGCTGATGGCGGTAGGCGTGATCTTAACGCCGCTGTACCTGCTTTCGATGCTGCGAGATATTTTCTATGGCCCTGAAAATCAGGAGCTGATTGAAAAAGAGGCGCTGATTGATGCAGAGCCGCGTGAGATATTTGTGATTGTGTGCTTGCTGATTCCAATTATTGGCTTTGGGCTGTATCCGAAGGCGTTGACTCAGCTGTATGACGCGAAGACGGTGCAAATTACGCAGAGGATTCGGACGGAGATGTTTGCGATCGCCCAGAACAAAACCCCACCGCTCCCCATCGCCACCACGCCCCTGCTAAACGCCCCAGAAATCGGCAAGCCATGATTTTCCGTAAAACACTGATATGTCTTGACATTGGGGGCTCTGATCGCCTATAGCTCTAAAGACTATTTCTGCGCTGGGCTGCTCTCTTGAACACTCTGTCGAAAACAGACGCCACTGGTGGCGCTGGTGGCATCACCCAATTCTTTACCCAGTTCTTTTCAGTGCGTGGCTGGGCCTTAGAAGCCCGGCTATTGCGCTGGATGACCCTGCTATGGCTCTGTTTTGGGATGGTCATTCTGTTCTCGGCCTCCTACCCAGTTGCCGAGGCTGACTTTAACGACGGGGCTCGCTATTTTAAAGTTCAGCTCATTTGGATCGTTGTGGGGCTGTTCATCTCTCGCTGGATTACCCGTCACCCGCTTCAGAGCATCATGCGACTCTCTGGCTTTTTCTTGCTGGTGAGCATGCTGATGGTGATGGCAACCCACATTCCAGGCGTAGGCATTTCGGTGAACGGCGCAACTCGCTGGCTGCCCTTTGGCCCCTTTTTAATTCAGCCCTCAGAGCTGATGAAGCCTTTTTTGGTGATGCACAGCGCTCAGCTTTTTGGCAAATGGCACCAGCTCAGCAACTCAACGCGGCTGGTTTGGCTGGGCATTTTTACGGGCGGACTGCTGCTGATTTTGGCTCAGCCCAACTTGAGCACAACAGCCGTGTGTGGCATTAGCATTTGGCTGATTGCCTTTGCCGCTGGGCTGCCCTACCGGCAGCTGATGCTGACGGCGGGTACGGGAGTCGTGGCCGCTGTGCTAAGCGTGAGTATTAAGTCGTATCAGCGCGATCGCATCATCTCATTTCTTAACCCCTGGGCCGATCCTAGCGACAGCGGCTTTCAGCTCATTCAAAGTATGCTCGCAATTGGCTCGGGCGGTGTAGGCGGCACTGGCTATGGCCTCTCTGCTCAGAAGCTTTACTTTTTGCCGATTCAGTACACCGACTTTATTTTCTCGGTTTTCGCTGAGGAATTTGGCTTTATCGGCGGCATGATGCTGCTATTATTCCTGGCGGTGTACAGCACAGTGGCCCTGATGGTCGCCATTCAGGCGAAAAAAACCGTTCATCGACTCGTCGCCATCGGCTGCATGGTGCTGCTGGTAGGTCAGTCTCTAGTGAATATGGGCGTTGCCTCTGGCGTTCTGCCTACTACTGGTTTGCCTTTTCCCCTCATCAGCTACGGCGGCAGCTCTATGATTGCCAGCCTGATTACCGCTGGGGTTCTCATTCGCGTGGCCAGAGAGTCTAGAGATGCTGAAGTACTGACGCTGCCGCGCATTGAGAATAATCCTGACAGGTCGGCCAAACGTCAGGCTGAAGGGCAAAAGCGGTTTGGCAGCTCGGTGAGCGAGCTTAGAAAGCAGAGCAAAGCTGCTCCCAAAAAAGATCGTGCGGTTCATAATGTCGGGCAAAAGCCGCTGAGTAGCTTTAGAAAACTGCGAACTTCGGGAGGGAGGGCTTCACGGCCAGAACAGCAGCTAGAACAGCAGCCAGAAGAGCAGGTAAAAGAGCAGCCAGAACAGGCGATCGCTTCAGGCTCAGAGGCAGTTTCTGAGAAGTAGTGTTAGCGATTCGATACAATTAAAGGGTCACTCGCTAAGCTGAATTCTATGGGCGATTCTCTTTCAGAGACGCTGTACGAGCGCCTACAACTTTTCATCTATCATCTCAGCCAGCAGGCTAACGGCTGGGTGGAAGGTCAGCTCGGCCATCTAGGGTTTTCTAGCATTGGGATTATTGCCTTGGCGGGGCTGCTGACTAGCCTGACGCCCTGTATGCTTTCCATGCTGCCGATTACGGTGGGCTACATGGGCAGCTATGAGCTAGAGAATCGCTGGCAGGCGGTGGGGCAGTCGGTGTGGTTTGCGACGGGTTTGGCGACGACTTTAGCGGCCTTAGGGCTGCTGGCGAGTAGCTTGGGCTGGGTGTACGGGCAGGTGGGGATTGGCCTGCCGATTTTGGTGAGCGCGATCGCCATTCTGATGGGCCTGAATCTTTTGAAGGCGCTGCCTTTGCCGCCTTTGCCTTCGTTTAAGGGCACGGATTTTTTAGAGAAGAATATACCGCGCTCGGCTAAGTCTTATTTGCTAGGGCTGACGTTTGGGCTGGTGGCGTCTCCTTGCAGTACGCCGGTGCTGGCGACTTTGCTGGCCTGGGTGGGTGAAAAGGGCGATCCGGTGCTGGGGGCTTCGCTGCTGTTGGCCTATACGGTGGGCTATGTTGCGCCGCTGATGCTGGCGGGCATCTTTACGGCGTCGATTAAGCGCATTTTGGCGCTGCGCCAGTGGTCGGGCTGGATTACGCCAGCTAGCGGCGTTTTGCTGGTGGGCTTTGGGCTGTTTTCGCTGGTGACTCGGCTGCTGCCGGTGGCTTGATTCTCTACTCGGCTGTTTTTGAATTTTTCTCTATTTAACCTAACTCCCTGATTCCTTCCTGATTCCTTATGGCTACGGCGATCGCTGCGATTAAACGATATTTTCGGAAGGAACTGCTGCCGGTGCTGGCTAATTTGAAGCTGGCGATCGCACTGCTGCTGGCGATCGCGCTACTCAGCATTAGCGGTACCGTCATCGAGCAGGGTCAGGGACTCGCCTTTTATCAGGAAAACTACCCGACTGAGCCCGCGCTGTTTGGCTTTGTAACCTGGAAGTTTATTCTCACGCTGGGGCTCAATCATGTGTATAGCACCTGGTGGTTTTTGGCCATTCTCATTCTCTTTGGGGCGAGCCTGACGGCCTGTACGTTTACCCGGCAAATTACCGCGCTGCGCTGGTTTTCAAGAACGTGGAATTTTTATAGTCAGCCGCGCCAGTTTGAGAAAATGGCGCTGAGTACGGAGCTAGCGGGCTACTCGATAGATGAGCTGAAGCAAAGGCTGGGCGATCGCCGCTATAAGATCTATGAGAAATCTGCCGAAGATCCGGCTGAGCCAGCGAGTATGCTTTACGCTCACAAGGGGCTAGTCGGGCGGATTGGCCCGATTGTGGTTCATGCCAGTATGCTGCTGATTTTGGCGGGCGCTATTTTAGGCGCGATGACGGGCTTTTTTGC
>JBGTGK010000274.1:0-7328 GCA_041746795.1 Phormidesmis sp. | reverse complement strand
GATTCTATAGCAGCCTTAGCCGCTAAATCAAGGCTCAAAAAACCATCCGCATCAAGTAAGCCGAGCAGTGCCCAGGCCGTCTGAGAGGCCGTGCTTACCCCTTTTCCCTTCAGGCTCGAATCTTTATAGCTCTGGCAGGTTTCACCCCAGCCACCGTCGCTGTTTTGGCAGCTCATCAGCCATGCCACACCCCGTTCAACCGCACGATTGACTGACGGCTGGTGGCGCTTTGAATCGGCTAAAACCAAAGCAGAAAGAGCGCCACTGGTGCCATAGAGATAGTTGACGCCCCAGCGGCCAAACCAGCTGCCGTCTGCTTCCTGCTGCTCGATCAAGTAGCGCAGTCCGTTTTCTGCTCTTTGTGGCGAAATCCCAGGGATATTAGTAGACAAGTGGCCCTGCATTTCTAGAACCCGAGCGGTAATATCGGCGGTGCCAGGGTCGATCATGGCCTTGAGATCGCCGTAGGGAATGGCGTTGAGCCAGTCTTGATCGTTGTCGATGTCAAAAGCGGCCCAACCGCCGGTTTTGCACTGCATGGTAGCGATCCAGCTTACGGCTCGGGCGATCGCACCCCTTTTCAGCGCCTCATCAGGCAACGTAATATCCTGCAATGCCATCACCACAACAGCAGTGTCATCGACATCAGGGTAAAAGCGATTTTCAAACTCAAAGGCCCAGCCGCCAGGTTCGCCCTGAGGATTTTTAACGGCCCAGTCGCCATAGTCAATAATTTGCTTAGCTAGTAACCATTCCCCGGCCTTACCGATAGCCGAATTGGCAGCCGCACCGTCTGATATCCCTGAGTCAGCCAGCGCCCTGAGCGCCAAAGCTGTGTCCCACACCGGAGAAATGCAGGGCTGCACCCAGTAAGTTGTTTCAGTTTCTACCGCAAAGTTATCAATGGCCTGAAGACCTCGCTGCACGACGGGATCGCTGACGGCGTAGTTAAGCGATCGCAGTGCCAGCATTGAGTTCAGCATGGCAGGAATGATGCCGCCCCAGTCGCCCGAAGCTTCCTGTCGCTCAAGTATCCATTTTTCAGCTCGGCAAATGCCTTCTTCGCGAAACGGCACCAGCTCCAGCAACTCTGCTAGCTTAAAGCCTTTGTCTAACCAGAGAAAGGCGTCGCTCCAGTCGCCGCTTTCGGGTAGCTCCCACCGCACATTTTCAAAGCCTTCGGCGTACAGCTCATTGAGGTTGAATGGTGAACTAACAGGATAAACAGGTTTTTTATCGAAAACAACGAGCAGCGGAACGGTGCTGCCCCTTGCCCAGCTAGAGAGTTCGTAGATATTGACAGGGAAGGGATGCTCTAGCAGCATGATCCAGGCGGGTAGGGAAGGGAGACCTTGCCAGTCGTAGCAGCCGATCAGCGCTAGGTGAAATTTGGTGAAAATGCGAGTTTTGCTGATGCCACCTCGGCTGAGAATGAAGGATTTAGCCTGTACTAAGGCTGGGTCTGTTGCCGGAATGCCTAGCAACCGCAGCGCCACATAGGCTTCTACGGAGGTACTCAGGTCGCCGCCGTCGCCGTAGAAGAGTTCCCAGCCGCCGTGATCACGCTGGTGCGATCGCAAATAAGTCTCAACCTTAGCCGCCGGATAGCGGCCCTTAACGCCCCACACCTCATGAAGTAGAACAACCTCAGCGGTAATGGAAACGTTGGACTCCAACTCTGCCCACCAGTAGCCCTCGGGCTTTTGAATAGAGAGCAGATAGTTTTGAGCGGTGGCGATCGCCCGATCAAGCTGAGCAGATGTTTGAAACGACATAAACGAGCAATCTCAACCAAGTATCAAAAATTTAGTAAGAGGCATTTGAAGGGATGACACAACCCTGAAAAGCGTTATGAGATAATACCGCTAATCTATCAAGCCATCATAGACAAGCCACCATAGAGCGGCAGTTAACAGCCAAAGCGTCCCTGTCGCCCCGTCAGCCCTCTGAGGCATATCCCCAGCGCTGAATGTAGGGATGCCAGTGGGTTTCGACGGTTTCGATGGTTTTGCGCTGGAGCGCGTAGCGATTTTGTTGATAGTCTCCTAAGTCTGCTAAATAGCTCTCAAAGGAGGGACGCATAGATTGAAAATGAGGTATGTTTAGCTGCTCATAGAGGCGCTGTAGCACCTTTATTGGGTTAACTTGGAGATCTTCAAAGCGCACCTCGGCAAACTGATCTGCTGGGAGATCGATAGTGTCTGCTGTTAGCGCCTGCATGAGGTAGGAATAGCTTTCTAAAACCAGCGGCTCAATCGGCAGCTCGCCGTAAGACTGTAGTGATAACTCTGGCAGCAAACGGGTAAAAAAGTGTAGCGCAGACGGAAAAACGCGGTAGGGATTGCGATAGATATGGATGAACTTTGCGGTTGGCCAAATCGCCCGTAGATGACGAATATAGCCGGTGTATACCGGATTTTTGATCAGCAGTGGCTTGTGCTTTTGATGAATCGAGACTTTCTTGAGCAGGTGGCAGTGTAGTTGCTGCCACTGTAGTAAGTGAGAATTTGGCAGGGCGCTTTCTCCTTCACCGCTTGGTAAAAACACATCCTGGCGAAAGTGAGCCTCAAACTGTTTGGGGAAATAGAGTCCGTGGTAATAAGAAGCGGCTCCCATCGTGGCCAACGGAATAGAATCTTCTTGGGGAGACGTTGGCGTGACGGCGACATTATCAACATAGCGATCCTGGGGTAGGGCACGCTCCAACCAAGGCTCTAGGGTTCGCACAATACCTAAGATATCCCACGGCAACCCTGTTGCGAGCGGTGTGATGTAGCCAAAGTTTGGAGATTGGGCCATCAGGTTGTGCAAATGAGTTGTGCCCGAGCGCCAGTAGCCCACAATAAAAACCGGATCGGGCATAGGGTCAGCTTGCCGCTGAGTCAGCCCAAAAAGAGCTTTCTCTGCCGTTGAAAAGGGCCAGCGAGCGAGCGAGACGGCCAGCGCGATAATGACTTGCGGCCACCTATTCAAGGCTACCGGCCCATTGGCTAGCAGCAGCTTGAGTAACGTATCTGGGTTGCTACCACACAGCGGATGAAACAAACTGGCCATGTTAGACGCCCGCTTTGGTTTTCATTGCCTGAGTCGCGAGGGTTTTACCAAAATCCCAGGCCGCACCGGGTATCCGATGGGCATCGGCAACAACATCGCTGACGGCTTCAACAATCCAGCGACGATCAGCGTCCGTTAGAATCAGCGGTGGGATAAATTTCACAACATTCATGCCGTGGCCTGCGACTTGCGACAAAATGTGATGGCGAGTGAACAGCGGCACCGTGATGATTTGAGAAAACAGTCCCTGGTTGGCCGCTTCTAGCATCTTCCAAGAGAGCTTAAGCCGTAGGCTTTTCGGCTCGCCAAACTCCAGCGCTATCATCAGCCCCATCCCTCGAACGGCCTTAAGACACTCATATTGATCGACTAGCGGCTGCAAGTCTGCGACTAGCTGACGCCCCATTTGAGCGGCATGGTCAACCCAGCCTTCTGTTTCTAAAACCTCCAAGGTCGCTAGGCCAGCGGCCATTGCCAAATTGTTTTTACCAAAGGTGCTGCCATGAACAACAGCTCTGTCCATTCGGTTAAATACTTTGTCAAAAATCCAGGGGCGGCAGGCCACTGCGCCAACAGGAACAAACCCACCCGATAGGGCTTTTGCCATACACAGCAAGTCTGGCTCTACGCCAAAATGTTCTACCGCCCACCATTTGCCTGTGCGCCCTAGTCCGGTTTGAACTTCGTCGGCAATAAACAAACTGCCATACTGACGGCAAAGCGCTAACGCTCCAGGTAAGTAGTTGGCCGGTGGAATCCACACGCCATGTCCCTGGATAGGCTCAGTGATAAAGGCAGCGACATCTTTTGTAGAAAGCGCCTGTTCTAACGCGGCCAAGTCCCCAAACGGCACCTCGATAAAATCGGCTAGAAAAGGCCCAAAACCTGCTCTAAAGTGAGGGTCGCCGGTTGCCGATAGCGCCCCCATCGTCAGGCCATGATAGCCACCGTGGCAGTAAACGATTTTGGAGCGCCCGGTAGCACAGCGACTAAATTTGATGGCGGCTTCGACGCTTTCGGTGCCAGAGTTGGCAAAAAAGATTCGGTCTAACCCTGGTGGCGTTAGTCTCTGAAGGCGCTCTGCTAGCAGCCCAGAGAGCAATGACGCGTCCATTTGCACTAAGTTAGGCAGCTCAGCAGATAGTACATCTTGCAGTGCCTTGATGACAGCCGGATGGTTGCGGCCCAGGGCAAACACGCCAAACCCACCGAGCAAATCCAGATAGCGATCGCCCTGCGTGTCCCACAAATAAGCACCTTCCGCTTTGACATAATGGCGTTCAAATCCGATAGTTTTGAGCACCTTGACCATCTGCGGATTGAGGTACTGCTCGTGCAGCGAGAAGTTTTCCTTTTGCCTTTGTTCAACTAAATCCAGGATGTTCATCATTACGGGGATGGATGTGGAGGAGCGATCGCGGTGACGCTAACAGGTGACGCTAGCAATAGTGATTCTAATACCTGACATGATGGCATAGTCGTTTTCATCGTGCTAGATGACTAGCTTAACGCTCTGTTCAATGCTATCCCGTCATATAGTCCGTGCGGCGAGTAGACGCCACAACCCAGAACCGTCTCACTTTGTCGTCTTTGGGTAAACCTCTGAGCTTGAGCGCAAATCGCTGCCCATCAGAGGATGCAGCATTCGAGGAGTCGGCGTCATGCTTTGGTACGATGAAAAGCTTAAACTCTAGCTTACCGTCATAAATATCCTCTCTCATGAGCGTTAGCTATGAAACTTGACCAGGAAACTTGACCAGAGGAATACGCTAGCAAGCTGCTGTGAATTTAATTGCTTTTCTATTTCAATTTTCCTGGCGGGCAATGGCGATCGCCCTCATCACCGGCCTCATCAGCGGCGGCTGTAGCGCTGGCCTAATCGCGCTCATTAGCCAAATGATTACCCAAGATGCGTCGCCCACCAGAGCCATCACGGTTCTTTTCATCAGCTTGGGCCTGGTTTCGCTGCTCACCGCTGCGCTTTCTCGCATCTTGCTCGTGCGATTTTCTCAGGCGGCTGTGCTGAGCCTGCAAGTTCGCCTCAGCCGTCAAATTTTGGCCACTGAGCTAAAAACCTTGGAAGGCTTGGGTCTGCCGCGTTTACTGGTGGTGCTGACGGAGGATATTCAGGCGATCGCCACCGCCGCAGGCATTGTCCCCGTCATCGTTATCAACATCGCTAGCGCCGCTACCTGCATGGTGTACATTGCCTGGCTTTCCTGGCAGGTATTGGCCCTGGTATTTTTGCTTACGCTAGTCGCCTCGGTCAGCTGCCGGTGGTTTTTAGTGCAAGGGCAAAAGGGATTGAATGCAGCCCGCGAGCAGCAGGATAGGCTGTTTCAGCACTTTCGCACCCTGGTTGATGGCGTCAAAGAGCTGAAGCTGCAATATTTTGGGCGAGCAGACTTTTTGCAGCGGGATCTGGAGCTAACCGCTCAGCGGGTAAAACGCTCTAACACATTAGGGCTCAGCCTATACGCCATTCTTGATAGCTGGGGCCGGTTCATTTACTTTTTCGCCGTGGGCCTAATTTTGTTTGCCCTGCCTCGCTGGATAGGCATCAGCCCTGAGACTCGGTTTACGTATGTGCTTACCTTTACCTATTTGCTAGGGCCAATGGAAAGCCTAGTGAATAAGCTGCCGTTCCTGAGTAGAGCTAGCATTGCGTTGAATAAAATTGAGCGGTTGGGGTTGAGCCTTGATCAGGACTTGAAGGCGATCGCGCCACCGCCACCCGCAGCCGAGCGTCCTCAGTTAGAGCTTCAGGGGGTCACACATATCTACAGATTGGCTAAGGGTGACAAACTAGCTGAAGGTGAGAGCGCCGGTAAGGGCGATCTGCCACAGGTGGGGTTGAGCGATCCTCTACAAGAGGGGCTCCGCCATCGCGCCAAAGGTCAGGAATCGACAGATCAGGAACTCACAGATCAAAAATTTACGTTTGGCCCCATTGATCTAGCCGTGTATCCAGGCGAGCTGATTTTTATTGTGGGTGGCAACGGCAGCGGTAAATCAACCTTGGCAAAGCTATTAACCGGCCTATATCCCCCTACCTCTGGCGTAATTCGGCTAAACGGCCAGTCTATTGATGATCAAAACCGGGAGTGGTACCGTCAGCATTTTTCGGTTGTTTTCTCAGACTTTTACTTGTTTGAACGTCTGCTGGAATCTGCTCAAGACGGGGACGAAGGCACTTCAGATAAAAGCGCTCTAGATAAAAGCGCCTTGGCCTATCTTAAAAAACTACAGCTCGACCACAAGGTAAGCATCAAAGCAGGCCAATTTTCAACAACGGCTCTCTCTCAAGGACAGCGTAAGCGACTGGCGCTGCTAAGAGCCTACTTGGAAGATCGTCCCATCTATTTATTTGACGAGTGGGCCGCCGACCAAGACCCCACTTTCAGAGATATCTTTTACACTCAGCTACTGCCCGAACTCAAGGCCAAGGGGAAAATTGTGTTTGCCATCAGCCACGACGATCGCTATTTTCACCTGGCCGACCGCCTGCTCAAGCTCGACTACGGCAGCGTTGTGTACAGCGGCCCCTCAACTCAAATAAACCTCCTCTAATCTCGAACAAGTCAGCGCCGATGTCAGGCAAGTCAGCGCCGATGTCAAACAAGTCAGCGCCGATGTCAAATGATTTTCCCTCAACCTCAGATAAGTCCGCGCTGATCTCAAATAAGTCCGCGCTGATCTTAAACAAATTAGGATCGATCTTAAATAAACCAGGAGCGATCTTAAATAAACCAGGAGCGATCTCAAATAAACCAGGAGCGATCTCAAATAAGTTAAGGCCGATCTCAAATAGATCAGGGCCGATCTCAAATAAGTTAAGGCCGATTTTGAATACATCCGGGCCGATCTTAAATAGACTTCTCTCAAACTTAAATAAACGACCGCGCAGCTAGCTACCCACATCACTATAAACTCGCCCTTTCCAAGCGCCACCCCTGCCCATCCAGTGCTGACGGGCAGAATCTAGCGTCATCAGCGTGTATATCAAGGCGATCAGAGGCAGCGCCAAGGCCAGCACTGGCGTACCTTTATACATCTGTAGCGTCGGCCAGTAGGCTAGCGCCATCATTAGCCATCCGGCTAAACCCACTAGCGATATTGTCCACTCACCTGACGCCAAACCCAGGCCAAAAGCCAGCGGCGGTAACTCATACACCAATGCCATCCCTAGCACGGTGCCGATCAACAACCAGGGCGAATAGTGAAGCTGAGTGTAAGCGCTACGGGTCACCATTCGCCAAATGCTGGGCAGGCTG
>JBGTGK010000273.1:0-21885 GCA_041746795.1 Phormidesmis sp. | reverse complement strand
AGGGTTTCGGCATCGTTCTAAGAACCGACACCATAAGCCTTGCGATATTACAACTCATATGAGTGGCAGACGAAAATGGTATTTTAGGATACTTAAATCACTGATGCACATTTTAATTTTCTGTCAATGCGTAAGTCCTATAACAATAGAGAAAAAAGACATCTTAATAGGTCTCAATACACACGGCAGTCCACGACATAATGTGACATACCCCTTTCCTTTCTATATCAGTTTTATTACGCTAATGTAGCAAACCTATTGCAAACCGCCTCTATTTTATCCTTTGAAGCGATGATGGCCACGCCCGACACCTCCCCGCCAGAAAGACCCCAGGATAAAATCGGGTATCAAAGTAGAGCCCAGGCCATCCTGGCCTTTTGGTTTGGCAAACCGGGCGACCCTGATGATGGCCATTACCACAGGGCGTGGTTTGTCAAAAACGCTGACTTTGACACCCAGATCCGGCAGCAGTTTTTAACGGATACTGAAAAAGCAGCCGCTGGCGAATATGACAGCTGGCTAGCGACACCTGAGACCGCCGTTGCGCTACTGCTGCTGCTCGATCAGTTCCCACGCAACCTGTATCGGGGCAGTGCCCTAAGTTTTGCGACCGACGACCGTGCGCTAAAAGTTGCCCAGCATTTAGTAGATACAGGCGCAGATAAATCTCTGCCACCTTTCCATCGCTTCTTTATATACCTGCCGTTTGAGCACAGCGAGGCTATAGCTCATCAAAACCGTTGCATTGAGCTAATGCGAGCCCTGGTTCAAGCAGAACCTGCGCTTAGCGAAGAGCTTAAAGATGGACTGGACTATGCCATTCGCCATCGACAGATCATTGAGCGCTTTGGCCGGTTTCCCCACCGTAATGAGATATTGGGGCGGCAGAACACGCCAGCAGAAAAGGCGTTTCTTGAGCAGCCAGGCTCACGGTTTTAGCGTTTGATCGTAGAACAAACGCCTCAGCGCTCCTTACTTAACCAGACTTAACCAGCGATCGCTCACTAACGATCAATAGCTTGTTGCAGCCATAGAGACACACACAGGCCAATAAAGTGAGTAAAAATCGCATTGATAGCCGCAAATACCGACAGAATATTACCTGCGGTGATGAAATTAGCGACCGGAACATTGGCCCCTATGCTGACGAATCCTTGGTCTAACCCTTTAAACAGCAAAGGGGCAATCATCGCTTCAGAGCCCATGATGGCGAACGCCATACCCACTAAGCTGATGACTAACCCAATCCGAACGACCCTAGCGGCATCTTTAGGCTTCGGCCTGAGGTCTGGATTGGCTTTGCTGAGCCTGCGCCCAAATAAGACGTAGCGAAAGCCCCAAAATGCACTGATGAAGATAATGGCCAGTGCAGGCGTTGTGAATATGCTCGCGCCTGCCTTTGCCGATTGGGTTTCGCCGCCCATCAGAAAAATGGTGAACATCAGGCTCGCTAGCAGCCCAACTACAGCCTGGGCCCACAGGCTGACCCAGCCTGCTAAACGAAAGCTAGTGGCAATGCGGCGAATAGCAGGCGGTAGAGAGTAACCAAGTTCACCAGTCATAGGCGTTTTTTATGAAGCAGTGGGCAATACGCACTATGTTAATACGAGTCGCTCACTGCCGGTTAAAACCTTCCATTAGCTGCAACATTTCGTGGATTTCTAAGGCCCATCTGCTTCGGTGAGCATTCGAGTTCAGCTGAAGGGAGTGGCTAAAAGGGAAGGATTTATTCAAAAGTGTAAAGTACATTACAAAAGCTTCATGGGAATACGAGCGTGTCCTGCGATCGCTTCACACTATAATGCGGCTAACCCAGAAGCATCTACCATAATTGATACAGGGATCAGGCAGCGTTTGATCAGCGCCTTTATGCATTTTAAAATCAACCTAGTGCCAGTCAGCGAACATTAGAGCCAGCAGGCAGCAGCGGCTTGAGCAGATCTGGTTGATTATTCATAGCTCCTACAGTTATTGGTAGCAACCATACAGTTTTTATTGAAATTTGATATTTTCATAAGTTTCTTTCACCTTATGGTAGGGAAGATCCTTAGGGTTGCTACGCCTTATTTTCAAGCCGTTTTACTCAAAGCTTCTTTATTAATTTGATGTCTTCGTCCTCTAACCTATTGCTTACCTCTGATCTGATTGCTGACCTTCTCAGCAATGCCTCTCAATTTAATTTTAACTTTGACAGCTTCAGCAAAGACGACTTCACTTCAGGTAAAGAGGTCGTCAATCGCGTTCTAAGCGACTTACCTCAATTTGATCTCAACCTTGACAGCTTCAGCAAAGCCGACCTCACTTCAGGTAAGGAGATTGTTAATCGCGTCCTGAGCGATTTGCCATCTGATATATCGACATCTAATTTAGCGACTTTGGCTTCTACTTTGGCTTCTAATGGTGTCCTAGTATCTGATTTAGCGGCTTTAGCCACTGACCTGGTTTCTAAAGATACGGTCAGCTCCGATAGTCTTACTGATATTGCTACAAATTTATCTAGTGCTTTGCAGCCAGCCTTCCAAAAAGACCCTCAGCTGGCATCCTCTGCTTTTGACCCTTCGATAGGAGTACCAAGCCTTAGCGACTTTACGGGCTTACCCAATAATGTGGCTGCCTTCACCACCGTGGGTAGTAACGGTGAGCGCGTCAGTAATGGCGCGGTTAATGGTCTCCCGTTTACGGGTAATCAGCTCAAGTGGAATAACACCGACAGTACCGGGGCAACTTTGGTTACCTTTGCCTTTGACAATAGCTTTGGCGTTAATGGCGTCAGTACGGAGCGGGCTAAGACGTTGTTCGTCTCAGCGCTCCAGACATGGGCTGACTATGCACCTTTGGACTTTGTAGAAACGGCGGATCTAGGTTCGGGCGATCAGGTTGATATCTTCGCACAGAGCGCTGCCATCGACGGCCTTGGTAAGACGCTGGCCTATACCTACTTTCCTACCGTGGGAGACGTTACCTACGATACGGCTGAGGTTTGGACTGAGAGTTCGTTCTTAGAAACTACTGTGCATGAGCTTGGCCATGCGCTCGGCCTAGATCATGAGGACAACACGCCAGCCATTATGAATTCGGTGCTAGGTAATCGCTACAACAACGTCAATAGGCCCTTCTTATTTGATGACGACATCAATGGCATTCGCAGCCTATACGGCAGTGGTAAAGGCACTGTTGTCACGCTCAATCCTTTGCCTGTGACACCTGTGACACCTGAGCCCGCCATAGCAACGGGGCCTGACCTAGTTACTAACGGTAGCTTTGAAGATGTGCCGGTTAACGTAGGCGAATCTGCTGGATACAGGCAGGTTAAGGGATGGTCTACGATTTTTGGTGATGGCTTTTGGGTAGATAGAAGGCCTGAGACCGTCGGCCAAGCAGCCGACGGCACCGCCTGGGCAAATCTGGATATAAATGGAAAAAATAGCACCATTGGCCAGAACATAGACACCCTCACAGGCCAGTCCTACAGCCTATCGGTAGACTTCAGTAATGGTGGCGAATCCGATAGCACGACTTCTATTGAAGTGTTTTGGGAAGGCGTTAAGCTCGATACGCTCAGCGGTGGCGGCAAAGGTAGTTGGAGACACTTTGACTATGATGTGCAGGGCGGTAATCGTAGCGTCAGCACGCTGGCCTTTCGGGCCATTGGCCCCGCTGATAACGTGGGCGGCTTTATCGACAATATTGTGGTAAAAGCAGCTAAGGAGGCTCTAGTTACACCACTTGATCAGGATTTGGGTGCCGCTGCTATGCCCACTGCTAACCGCGATCCTGTACTATGCGCTCGCCATGACTTAGTGGCCGCTGACTCTTTAGCCAGCCAGCCCTTGACGCCTTTAACATCCCCCAATTGGATCTAGTGCGGTGTCGACGGGTGCTAAGGTTAACTGGCGCTAAAATAGCATAGTCAGGCAAACCTTTTGCTGAGTTCTATCAATGCTTTCGCTGTATTTAGATACTGCTGATGTCACCCAATGGCAGGCCTGGCTACCGACGGGGCTTTTTTATGGGGTTACCTGCAACCCCATTTTGTTGGAGCGTGCGGATGTTTCCTGTGACCTCAAAACCCTCGAAGCGCTAGCCCAAGAGGCGTTAAAGCTGGGTGCGCAGGAAGTTCAGTTGCAGGCTTGGGGCGATTCGGCAGCTGAGCTTCACAGAGTTGGGCGATCGCTGGGCAGCATCGACCGGCGCATTGTTGTTAAGCTACCCGCTACTCAAATAGGCACTACCGCTGCTAAAGCGTTGATTAACGCTGGAATGCCAGTTACGTTGACGGCGGTATACGCTGTTCATCAGGTGCTGATTGCCGCTGCGATTGGGGCGAGCTACGCAGCGCCTTATCTGGGCCGCATCAACGATTTGGGCCGAGATGGTCGGGCGGATTTGACCCTAATGCAGCAGGTGCTTGACGGCATCGGTAGCCAAACTCGGCTGCTGACGGCTAGCGTTAGAGCGATTGAAGATATTGCTGTGCTGGCGGCGCACGGGGTGAATACGTTTACGTTTTCTGAGGCGATCACCCATGCCTTTTTTAACGTTCCGGCAACGCTTAAAGCTACCGCAGACTTCGAGCGAGCAGCACAGAGAAAATGACTAATACCTACGAGCAGTCTATTTTTATTCGTACGACAGCTACGCTTGTAGAGCGCTGCTTTACCGAACAGCAGCTGATGAACCAGTGGCTAAATCCAGCGTTGGCGTGTGAGCCGGTCGGCGAGTGGAAAACAGCGGTTGGCAGTGAGTTTAACTTTAAGCTGCAAGTTCCTCTGCTCGCACCCACGCTACGGAGCACGGTTTTAGAACGAGCGCCGGGGCTAATTGTGTGGGGATTTGATG
The DNA here is from genome assembly GCA_041746795.1 of Phormidesmis sp. GTDB lineage: Bacteria > Cyanobacteriota > Cyanobacteriia > Phormidesmidales > Phormidesmidaceae > Phormidesmis. The sequence continues at coordinate 17,046 of JBGTGK010000273.1, read as the reverse complement.
GATTCTTTCGGGGACGCGATCGCTGGGAGTGCCAGCCTGAAACCCAAGGAAACATCAGCGGAACGATCCTACTCAATCGCTTTGAATTCGAGATTCCTAACCCGCTGATTAGCTTCGGCTTTCAGCGGTTTGCGGCAGGCTGGACGAAGCAGGATATGGAAGCGCAGCTACAGCGGCTCAAGCAGGTTGCTGAGCGGCTGTAGCAAAAGCTTTGCTCACTCGAACTGAAGCAAGGTGACTTTGCCTTCTTCCGGCTGCTTTAAATAGGGTGCAGCAGTCGATTCAATTTTTCTGAGCTGGCCTAAGGCGCGGCTACAGGGAAACCCATATTTTGCCTGGACGCGATCGCTTGCAATCGTCAGGGAGGTGCGCAATCGCTCTAAAAAATCGCTCACCGTGTAGGCTTCACCTGCCTGAAAGTAACCTTTAACCACCAAAGAGGGAGAGTAACAGCTCTCTTGCTGACCGTCGGGCCATTGAATTTTGAAATTAATTTCAGGCATAGCTAGCGGTTAGAACACGACTATAAATAAGGATAAGTTTGATCGAACCTTGAATCGAGCTGAGGCTGCTGTAGCGATCGCTACGAGTAGAGCGCAAGACAGAGGCTGCGATATTGGCCTATTTGGGAAAGTAATGGCTCGCTCGCTCGATCTATCACGCCAGCTTTTGTTCTGTCGAGTTTGTTCTGTACGGGTCTGTTCTGTACTGAGAAATTAGACATGAAGTTAGACATATTGTGTTGATGTTGAAGATACGTTGCAGAAAGCCGCTTTACCGTACGTCTGTTCTATTATTGTTGGAGTTGCAAACCATCTACCCAACTCGCTTTTAAGCGCTGAAAAAACAAGATATGGAAAGACGTAAACTTCTGAAACTACTGGCGCTTACCGGTGCAACCTCAGTGATTGGCTTAAGTGCAGCTTCTCTGAAAAAGGCAATAGCCGCAGATGGAATCAGTTGAGGATATGTGGGTGAAGGCTCACCCGATCAGTGGGGAGAGCTATCCTCCACTTATGCGGCATGTCGAACCGGCCTGCAGCAGTCTCCAGTTGACTTGCAGGGTGCTATTAGTGCCAACTTAGAGGCTATTGCGGTCAACTACAAACCGATTCCACTCTCCATTTTGAATGCTGGACATACTATTCAAGTGAATGCGCCTAGTGGTAACAACATTAAGCTAGATGGAGAGGATTTTGAGCTGCTACAATTTCACTTCCACGATCCTAGTGAGCATACCGTAGAGAGCCGCCAGTATCCGATGGAGCTACACTTTGTTCATGCAAATGCTAAGGGCGAACTGGCGGTGCTAGGTGTCTTTTTAGAAGAGGGAGCGGAGAATATGTCTTTGGCTCCCGTCTGGAAAGCCATGCCGGATAAGAAGGCAGACGTGCAAACCATCTCTGGCTCTCAGGTTGATATTACCAAGCTGTTGCCTAGCGATCGCGGTATGTTCCGTTACTTCGGCTCTTTAACAACGCCCCCCTGCTCTGAGATTGTGAAGTGGGTTGTCTTCAAACAACCCATTCCAGTATCAGCCGCTCAGGTCGCTAAATTTAAGGACATATTTCCACTCAACGCCCGTCCTGTTCAGCCCTTAGAGCGTCAGTTCATTTTGCAGTCAAGCTAGTAGACGTGCCCAATACAACAGATTAACTATCTGTTGTATTGGGTAATCCGTAGCCTGTTATCCCATCAAAATGACATTATCGATAACGTGGATAATGCCATTGTCTGCTTCAATATCTGCTGCTAGGACGGTGGCATTTTTGACCTCAAAAATGGGCTCAACGCGAATTGGAATCGGTGAGCTTTCAAGCGAAGGCACTTCACTGACTGTAGATAAATCAGCTTTTTTTAGGGCACCTGACACGACGTGATACTTCAAAATTCGGGCGAGCTGAGGCGGATTATCAACCAGAGTTTGCACGGTTCCAGGCGGTAGCTTGGCAAAAGCGGCATCGTTGGGCGCAAATACCGTAAAGGGGCCGCCTGTGGCAAGTACATCCACCAGCCCTGCCGCCTGCACAGCCGCTACAAGCGTAGAAAATCCTTCTGTGACAACGGCAATATCAACAATACTGGGCATGAAATAATTCCTTGGGAAAATACTTCCCTGACAAAGTTTGTTTCTGTTGTTAAAAACCTACCGATAGCTTTGATCTTGAACGTCTCTTAACCTAGCCTCAGGTCGTTTGAAGCGATCGAGCTGTTGTTCAAAAAACTGTCGGTTAGCCTTTAGATGCTCAGGATTAGGATCGTCTAATGGATACAGCAGGGCTGCTCGCAGTGCCTGAATGACCGCTGATGTGACATTGTACATAGAGCGCTGAAAGGTGATGCCCAGCTGAATGAGAATGTCATCCTCTCCTCGCCCGTGGTGCTCGTATTCTTCGACCAAATAATCGGGTAAAAAGTGCAGCATGTCCTGCATGAGCAGCGTGGGTGGAATGCCAGCGCTGCCTACGGGAAAAACATCTGCATAGAGAATGCCGTAGTGAAAGTCTTTTTGATCGGCAGGCACTTCTTTTGCTTGGGCGTTGTAAGATTTGGTGCCCCGAAACGGCTCAGTTCGATAAAAAACGGCTTCTACATAGGGCAGTGCGGCTTCATAGAGCCAGGTAAAGCCCTGAGACTTAGGAATGATTTCGTAGCATTCGCCGTCTATATAAACATGGTGATAAATGGGGCGACCGGCGACCGCAAAGATGCCGTTAACCAAAAAGTCCATGGCTTCAGGAACGCTGTTGAGCTTGCCTTCGTCGTAAAGGTCGCTCATTTCAAAAAATACAGGGGCCATCACTTCCCAAAATAGCCCTAGGTTGGCATAGTAGGAAAGCTGTCTGACCTGTTCTAAAAACATGTCTGGAAAAAGCCTGTAAAGGCCGAGCATGACGGGATTTTTTTTGAAGTAGGCGCGAATGGCGCGATCGCTATTCTCCCTATACTCATCGCTATCTAAATAAGCATTGAACGTAGGATCGAGATCTTTATGCCAGAACATTGCCTTCATGCAGGCTTCGGCGAATTCCATATTGACGCGATCGTGCCAGAGATGCAGCAGCAGCTTAGGCAGCTTTCGCTTGCTTTCGCCTTTTGCCATAAACTCTCGCAGTTCGGGATGTGCATCTGCCTCTCCTCGCCATATGCGCAAATCAGCGCCTTCTCCAGCATAGGCATTGGGCCGATCCATGTAGTCGTCAGAAATGAAGTATTTGAAGGCAGGCAGCGGATTTAAGAAAACACGCTCGGCGATATAGAGCAAGTCTCGCCAGTAAAAGTCCATCGGCACCGCGTAGGCTTTGTAAATGCCGATGATTTGTTTGAGATTGTCCGAGGTATCTGGCAGCATTGAGCCGCCAGCCTCAAGCCGATGAACAACGTCAGCAAACTCATGCGTGGATGGCGGCAAAGTTGGCGATGGAGCAGTCGTAATAGTAGCAGTCATAGTGAGGAACCTGAGGGATGAAGTGCAACATAAATTTCGTCGGCTGTCGGTACGGCTGCGACTAGCGTTCTAGAGGTAGCAGCGCTCCAGTGAACCAGCCAGTTGGGCTGAAGACCTAACACAACCACCAAGGCCGCTAAAACTAAGGCGGGAACTCTCTCACCCGTGCTGACTTTGTCGTAGTAAGCCGTTTGAGAGTCCAGGCGACCAAAGCAGGTGCGGTTGATCAAAATAACGAAGTACACGGCAGTCAGGCCTGTACCCACGACGCAGATAAGCGTTTCTACTGGAAAAGTACTGTAGCTGCCTTGAAAAACTAGGAATTCGGTAATAAAGCCGACTAGCCCAGGAATGCCTGCGCTCGCCATACCGCTGAGTACTAACAGGGCGCTGACCGTAGGGAGTCCTCTTAAAGGATTCATCAGGCCGTTAAGCTGATCGAGTTGGCGGGTGCCTACTTTGGTCTCGACAACGCCGACTAAGTGAAACAACAAAGCTAGAATTAAGCCGTGAGAGACCATTTGGGAAATGGCTCCGACTAGGCTGAGTTCGGTGAAGGCCGCGCCGCCGAGCATGACGTAGCCCATATGGCCGATGGAGCTGTAGGCCACCATGCGCTTGATGTCTTTTTGGGCGATCGCAGTCACCGACCCATACAAAACGCTCACCGTTGCCCAAATGGCTAAGAGCGGTGACAGCTGCGCCCAAGCCTCAGGAAACAGCCCCAGACCAAATCGAAAGATTCCATAGGTACCTAGCTTGGCAAGGACGCCGCCCAGCATAATCGCGACGGGTGGGGAAGCGGCTACATAAGTATCGGGCAACCAGGTATGAAAGGGAACCAGCGGAATTTTGATGCCGAATCCTACGAGCAGAATGCTCAAGAGCACGATCTGAGCGGGGAGCGGCAGCTGAACTTTTGATACCTGCTCATATGAGAAATCAAGTCCGCCACCCAGCCATACCGTTCCTATGAAACCGGCAAAAATTAGGGCACCTGAGAGCGCGGTATATAGCAAAAACTTAGTCGCGGCATAGTCACGCTTAGCGCCTCCCCAAACAGCGATCAGAAAGTACAGTGGTACCAGCTCTATCTCAAAGAGCAAGAAGAACAACAGCAGGTTTTGCGCCAGGAAAGCGCCCGCTACGCCGCCGCTGACCAAAAGCATGAGCGAGTAGAAAAAACGAGGCCGTTCTGTATCTTTGGCGCTGCTGTAGATCGCAATCCAGGTTAGCAGGCTGTTGAGCGCCACCATCATCAGCGATAGTCCATCAAGGCCTAAGTCGTAGTTGAGTCCTAGCATGGGTAGCCAGGGCATAAACTCACGCATCTGGAAGCCCGGAGCTGCAATGTCAAACTGGGCAAACAGCCCAATTGCCCACAGCAGCATAGCCCCTGAGATACATAGTGCCGCTGTTCGAGGGGTTAGCTTAGCGGGCCAGCTAGAAGGCCAAAAGGCTATTAGTGCAGCGCTAAGAATCGGAACCCAGATAAGAATACTAAGCATAATTTTTCTCTAAAAAATGTCAGTTGAGTAAGTTCCAGCTCAAATAGAGGCAAGCTGCCGCCGCAAAAGAGACCATCGTGAGCGCATAGGTCTGCATTTTGCCGGTGTTGACATACTTCAGTGCCTCGCCGCTAAACAGAGATGACAGGCCGACGAAGTTCACTAAGCCATCGACAACGTAGCGATCTATCCAGTCGGTGATCATAGAGAGCTTGCCTACGGGGGCGATCGCCGTAAACTGATACACCTTAGTGGTATAAAAGTCGTAGGCCAGCAGCCGATTGAGCACAGGCGGAAGCAGCTTTTCAGGAAACTCGACTCGGCGAAGGATGTAGAAGTAAGCTGCTACGGCCATTCCTCCCACGCTAGACAAAAACAGCGTCCAGCCTAGCGTCCAGTCAAGCTGTAGCGTCGCAGGAAACAGCGAAAGATCTCTAATTACTAAGGGCGTATGAATCGTCAGCCCAGCCATTACCGCCATCGGTAGCACAATCAGCCAGAAGGGTTCCGGCGATCGCGCTGTCATCGCCTTAGGGCTACCTGCAAATGTCAGGCCAAACATTCTCACCAGGGCAAACCCGGCTACTGCATTAGTCGCCATCACCACCGCAACTAATCCCCACTGTTGGTTAGTCCAAAGGCTCTCAAGCATCGCCATTATCGACCAAAATCCGCCAAAGGGGGGCAGCGCCACCAGCCCAGCAATCCCTACCAAAAAGCACAGCCCTGTAATCGGGCGACGGCTCCACAGCCCGCCTAGCTGAGTAATATCTTGGCTAACGACGTTGTAGATAACAGAGCCCATACTCATCAGCAGAAGCGCTGTGGCTACCGCATAAGTTAGAACCAACAGCAGTGCCGCCGTCACCTGCCCAGTGCCAATTGCGATAAAGATTAGGCCCATGTAGGCACTCGCCAAATAAGAGAGAACCCGTTTGGCATCGATTTGCGCCGCCGCGATCAGGCTGCCACCTAAGGCGGAAATGCTGCCAATGCCAATCACTAATCCGGTTGCAATAGGAGAAAGCGCAATCACGGGCTCTAGCTTCACCAGCACCCAGGCTCCAGTCGCTACCACCACCGAGTTGCGTAAAATCGTCGTCGGCAATGGCCCTTCCATCGCCTCATCTAGCCACAGATGCAGCGGAAACTGAGCGCATTTACTAATTGGGCCAGATACTAGCGCGACGCCAATTAGCGTCAGCGTGAGTGGTTTAATCGCTGTTCCTAGGGGCTGCGAATCAACAGAACTAGCCCACTGAGCCAGCTCGCTAAAGTTCCAGGTGCCTGCCAGAGGATACAGCGCTAGTACCCCCATCAGCAAAATCAAATCGCCAATTCGCTTAGTTAAAAAAGCATCCCGTGCGCCGCTGACAACCAGCGACTGATTAAACCAGAAGCCTACTATCAGGTAGGTGCCCAAAGTCAAAATCTCTAGCAAAATATAGCTAAAGAACAGCGAATCGCATAGCACCAGTGCCGTCATCCCTGCTTCAAATAAGGCCAGTAGCGAGTACATCCGCCCCCAGCCCCAGTCGATTTCTAAGTAGCCCACCGTATAAATCTGCACCAGCAGATTGAGCACTGTGATGACTACGCTTGCTCCCAGCGTCAGCGCCGATAGCTCTAGCGGCAGTACTAAGTGCAAATCGGCAACCTGAAGCCAAGGCAGTTCTAAAAACTGAGGGGGCTGATGCCACACGGCTACTAGAGCAATGCTGCTGTGAACTAGCGCAAAAACTGTCGTTATTAAATTGATGTATCCTACCGGACGGGGGCCTGAGCGGCGGATAAGTGCGGGTGACCAAAAGACAGAACAGGCAACCCCTAGCAGTGGATAGCAAGGAATTAGCCAGCTTGTATGGGCGAAAACGTTGGCATTGATCATAGGAAGTGAGCTGGGAATAGGAAACTCTTTTGTTAGCTTCACCGCAAGGCTCTTTTCAATCCTTAAAGCGAAGCTTGCTGACTTGATAGATCTAAATCTATGCTTTAGATTCAAAGTGCGATGTTACTTAATGAATAAAGCATATCACCGCTTGACTCTATGTTTATTTGAGATGGCATTGAATAAACTAAATAGTTAAAAAGGATTTGCTTATACAGCAAGCTTTCTGATGCATTAGGATGTCTGCTAGTCATGTTGCCTACACTACCTCAATGATTTCAGCTGATGATGCATTCCCTGCGCAACCTGACAGAAGCTGTAGCAGTTGCGCAGGGAATGCATCGCATTGCAACCACCGCTTCAAGCAGATTGAGGCGGTGGTTGCAAAGGGAGCCCATGACAACAGCGTTTACCGCTGGCCTAAGAAATTACTGTATCCCTGCCTAAATCTCTCTTTTCCATGCCTTTCTATAATACTGCCATGAGCCATAATTACTCGCTCAAAGTCCCAACGTAAAACCTTTTCAGCCGATTGTCTCACGCTCTCTTTTTCTTTCGTCGCAATTTTTTCTAGCAGCGATGGGCACAAGCGTTTGTATCCTCCTGTTACTCTCGACGCAAACTGCGTGAGCATTGGAAAGCTCTCATCGAAGTGAAAGGCGGCGTCTGTTAATATCAGCGTGCGACTTGCAGAATGAAAAAATACGCATTCGTTGAGTGAGTTAAAACCGCTTAGGCTGAGGGTTCTAAATCCATCGAGCAGTACAGTCTCTAGCCCATCCCACTGGTTATTTGTTTTGCCATCTAGGATCTGTCCATCAATGATCCGATCGATAGGGAGTTCTGGCTGTTTAGTCTTTAAACCCGGCGCAGCCCAGAAGGTCGCGTCTGGATAAAACGCTTTAAATTCAGCTGCGAAAAAATAGTGATAGAGATTAGGGGCAACAATATGACCGAGCTTCCCCAGGTTGCTGAGCTGATTTGCCGTTGGTGCATTGATCTGAATAGGAGAAATAACCACTAATTCGCGGTTCGCAAGCCGAATTACCGTCATCCTCGTCCCAATGCTAAGCCCGAAATAGCGGAGCGGCTGTTCGGCAACCCAAATGTCTTGGTCAACTTCTCTAAGCATCGTCATCAACCGGTGTTGCGCATACCGGCAGCGACGCCGTTAATGGTAAGTAGCGCACCTCGGAGCAGTTCGCCTTTGCTGTAGCGCGATCGCACCCGTCCCGTAACCGCATCATTTCCATACTCCCTCAGCCTTTTCAGCAGCGCCACCTGCAAAAAGCTCAGCGGCACAATACTGCCGTTGCGTAGCTGGACAGAGCGCTGCAAAGCCGGGTCACCGTCCAATAGCTTGCTGTGATTGGTGATAGAAAGAACAACTTCGCGCGTCAGATAAAACTCAGCGGCAATTTGGTCGAACATGACCTGAAAGTCTTCTCTCTTTTCGTCGCTGCTGAGCTGGCTGACAAAGTGCTGAGCAATTTGCAAATCTACTTTAGAGAGCGTCATCTCTACTTTAGAGATCACCATCTTAAAGAAGGGCCACTTAGAATAAAAGTAGCGCAGCATCTCTAAATGTTCTTCAACGTTTTCGTCAATAAACTCATTGAGCGCGGTGCCAACACCGTACCACGACGGTAGCAAAAAGCGCGTCTGCGTCCAGCTAAAGACCCAGGGAATGGCCCGCAGTCCCTCTAAATTACGCTTGCCCTTGCGACGGGCAGGGCGAGAGCTAATTTGCAGCTGAGAAATTTCTTGAACAGGCGTAACCTGATGAAAAAAGTCCACTAGATCGGGCTGCTCGTAAATAAGCGCTCGGTAATGCTGGCGCGATCGCACGCTCAGCCTCTCCATAATCTCGTTCCAGGGCTCAATCGCATCAAAGCTGTTGTTCAAAACGCTGCCCTGAATAACCGCAGTCGTCACAGTCTCTAAGTTATAAAGCGCTAAATCTGGCAAGTTGTATTTAGAAGCCAGCACCTCGCCCTGCTCAGTAATTTTAATCCGGCCATCGACGCTGCGACCCGGCTGGGCCAAAATAGCCTCATAAGCCGGGCCACCGCCGCGTCCGACCGAGCCACCACGACCGTGAAAAATGCGCAAGGCAATGTTGTAATTATCGGCAATGCCCTGTAAAGCTCGCTGCGCTTTGTGAATCTCCCAGTTGCTGCTCAAGAATCCAGAGTCTTTATTGCTGTCTGAATAGCCCAACATCACCTCTTGCAAGGAAGTCTCCGCTTCTTCAGGCTTAGTTTTTGCGGCTTCTATGGCTTCGTAGCCGCCCTGTAGCATGGCGCGATACAGCGGCAGTTCCCACAGCTGCTGCATCACGTCAGGGGCACGGCGCAAGTCTTCTACCGTTTCAAACAAAGGAACAACTTTGATCGCGCTAATGCCTGTCGCCGGATCGTACAGACCTGCTTCTTTAGCAAGCAAGGCTACCTCTAACAGATCACTTGCCGTATGGCTCATGCTAATGATGTAGCTCTGGCATATATCAGGGCCAAACTCCTGATGAAGCCTGCGCAACATGCGAAAAGTTTGAATAATTTCCGAGGTTTTTTCTGAAAAAGGCAGCTCGCCAGGAATCAGCGGTCTGCGGGTGCGCAGCTCACCGATCAGCCAGCTGGTTCGCTCTTCTTCAGTCAGGTCGTTGTAGGATTTATCCAACACACCTAGGTACTGGGCGACTTCGCTAATTGCGTCGGAGTGGTTGGTGCTCTCCTGTCGAATGTCGAGCTGAGCAAGGTTGAATCCATAAATTTCTACCCGGCAAATCAACTCTTCTAAATCCTGACAGACCAGGTTTGTCTCTTTTAAGTTGGTTTGAATCAGCTTGAGTTCGCTTAAAAAGTCGTCACCGGTGCGATAGATCAGGCCATCAGCAACCCCTATATCTAAATTAGCTTCCTGCTCTTGTAAATATTCACCGTTATAGAGTTTGTTGGATCTTTCCAAGGTGTTCTCTAATCGCTTTTCAATATAGGCCAGCTTTAGTCGGTAGGGCTCTTGGCGGTAGCGGATAGCTAGCTCGTCATAAAGCTCGGGCATTTGGGTTTGGTCTTGCTCTAGCGATTCGAGCAGTTCGGGCAGCACTTCACTCCAGTGCAGCGAAAGGCTCAGCAGGTGGGTGAGGTTTTTAACTGAGGTGATGTACTTGCCCACCACCATGTTGCGCTGAAAGTTAGCGGTTTTCCAGGTAACTTGTGGCGTCACAGAGGGGTTGCCATCGCGATCGCTCCCCACCCAAGATCCAAACCGGCAAAAATTGTGACGCGGTGGATTGAGCGTTGGAAACGTACCTTCTAGCGCCCGGCAAATTCGCTGATGTAGCTGAGGAATCGTGTCGAACAGCACCACGTCAAAATAGTGCAGGGTAAAATCCACTTCATCGAGTACCGAAGGCTTGAACTGGTGAAGCTCATCGGTGCGCCACCACAGCCGAATTTCTTCGACGAGCTGAGCCTGAAGGGCGTTAATTTCCCAGGAAGAAACCAGGCCGAGCGATCGCGCACTCTCTTCTTCACGATCTAGCTGGCGCAAAATAGCTGAGATGCGGCGCTGCTTATCGCGAATAGTGTGCCGCACAATCTCGGTGGGATGGGCCGTAAATACCAGGCGCACGTCCAGCTGATCGAGCAGGCGCTGGATCATTTTGGGGGGTACGTTTAGCCGTTTGAGAGTGGGAAACAGCCAGTAAAAAGTGCCCACGTCTCGCCCGGCTTCTGGGTCGCTGCTCGATAATTCGTTAGCGGTGTGGTTGTTCGCTGAGTGGCTGTTCGGTGAGTGACTGTTCGCTGAATGGCCACTGGTCTCAGTATGACCGTTGCTTTGGCCCACGCTATGACCTGTTTTCTTGGCAGCGGTCTGTTCGGCTGAGGCGATCGCGGCATCTTCGTAAGCCGCGCGATACTGCTGCTGCTGGCCACGCTGTTCATAATGCTGCTCAACGATATTAATCAGCTGAAAGTACAGCGCGAAGGCACGAGCCATTTTGATCGCATCGCTCAGCTCTAGCTCCTCTATAAGCTTGAGTACAGGAGACGCATCGGCCGCCTTGGCCTGCCCATCGGGTGCGCACAGCTCTCTAAGGCGGGTTAGCAAAGCTACCAGCGCTGGGCCGCACTCATCCTCTAAAACCGCAGCCCAAGTTTCTTCCACTCGGGTAAGCCGGTTGCGCAGCAGCCAATCGTGGGTAGCCACTGCTGGCATAACTTCAACATCCGAGGGGTTGGTCAGAGATTCTTCTGTCAGAGTCGTGGGCATCTTTAGTTTTGCGAATAGGGCTTTGCAAACGGATCTTTTCGATTGGTGGCCTTTAATAAGTAAAGCGTCGAACTCATGCAGCTGCTGAATGTTACAGATGAATGTATACAGACGTTGGATAGCAAGCACTCGAAATGATTGTAGAAGTTTTAGGCGCGTCGCGGACGCTTTGCTAACTCGAATGCATAAGCCTTCCTATTTATTAACGTTATCTAAGGAGCGTTTTGTAGTTTTCCGCACTTTTTAAGGGCCAAGTTACGCTTCTGCATCGCTTACATTAGCTTCTGCACTGCTTACATTAGCTTCTGCACTGCTTACATTAATGGACGGGTGGGCAGGCGATCGCCTCGAAACAGTTCTTCACTGGCCTCGCCTAGCCGAATCGCGCTCTGGCTAGCCAGACGACCGGTAGCCAATAAGGCTAGCAGCGGTAGAGTGCTAAAGCTGATGGCAAGGTCTATAGCCAGCGGTAAAGAAAATGACAGATCAGGCGATGATGGCGATGAAGGTTCACGAAAAGATTTCATAGGAATACCTGAGGATGAGACTGCCAATTACGTAGGTATGAAGTTAATGAGCTAGTTGAAATTTTACATAGCGATCACATAAAATTTACTCGTGCAAAATGCACAGGAGTGACCTAGAATGCAGCGAGCGCCACGGGGCCTCTGTATTGCTTTGGCCTTTTGCAGGTTTCTATAGTCCGACCTATCGCGGTCTAGCATACTGCTCGGTTTGGCCTATAGTCTAAGGCTTTTAAGTCTAAAACTTTGTCTTCTGCTTCTTTTATTGCCACCTAAATGCTAGGTCATTCCCCCTCAACAAAAACCGATGCCAATCCGGCTACCCTTATTCCCTGGCTCAAAGAAGTTATTCTGCGCCCGGAAGATGCCTCGGCAACTGAAATTCAGGTGAGGCTACGGGGCAATATTCTGCATGTTTTGTGCGAGTCGATGCAGGCATCGCCGCAAAAGTTGGAACGGGCATCAGAACAGCCATCGCAGCAGCCGTTAGAGCCGCTATCAGAGCCGCTATTAAAGCAGCCATTAAAGCAAATAGAGCTGCCGAGAGATTTTATGTTGGCGCAGCTGGTGCGATCGCTGATAGAACCGGCTGTCAAAGCCCGTTTGGATAAAGAATTTCCGCAAGTTCATCAGGTGTATGTATACAGCCGCAGCGCACCGGGCACTAAACCCGTGTGGAGCGCGCCGATTTATCTCAATCAGCTCGAAAAGCACCTGGAACGACTCGCTAGCCAAACACCGAATGCCTCACCGACCTTATCTAATCCTTCGCTATCTAATCCTTCGCTATCTAGTCCTTCACGGTCACTATCGGCTGAGCAGCTATCGGATATTAGCCTAGCGCGTCACGGAGATTCGGGCGCGATCGCCCGCTACTTAAGCGAAGCCCTCAGCGCCCTGAACGTGGGTGTAAAAGTCAGCGCTCGCGTCGTGCCAGGCAAAGCGCGCCGGGCGAAGACTGTGGTAGCCAATGACACCACTCATGACAATAATAGTGAACTGGTTTCTCGGCTCTGGGTATTTTGTGAAGCCAGCTATAGCCCCGACCCCTTACTCATTGCTGAGCCCATCGCCGAGCGACTCAGAAAGCTTCACCTCAGACAGTTCCAAGACGCGGTTATCACCATTCAGGTCACCGGTGAAGCCGCTTCCGACTGGCGACTGCGCGTAGACTTAACGCCGCCCGAAGAAATGCTCAAAGAGTGGGGGCGCTGGGGCGATGTGCCAGCCCTGTCTCGCTTGGTCAACAAAGTTTCCCGGCGATACGGCCTGAAGCTAGTGACCGAATTCAAAAAGTCAACGCTACACCTGATTAGCTACCCCGTCACCGACGTGCTCGCGCCATCTGCCCCGCTAGATGCCGCCCTCCAGCATCCGCAAAAGGCTGAGATTGAAGGGCTGGTAAGTGAGGTTTCAGCGCTGCTAGAAGAGATTGCCCCTCAAGGCATCCACCGGGCAATGCTGTATGGCCCTTCGACCGATGACATTAGCCCCGAGTGGCTACGAGGCGTTGATTTGCCCGCTGCAAAAAGGCCAGAACTCGCTGAGAGCACCCTGTCACTGGCCTGTAAAGGCGATTTGCCTGCATTGGCCTACTGTTTGACGCGATCGCTAAATCCAGATATTAAGGATCAGCTAGCAACAGGCGGCATTCGCGTGCAGCTTTTACAAAAGGACAAGCTGCTGCATGTGATGGCCGATGGGCCAGTGTGTCCGATTAAGCACGCTATTGTGCCGCTGGTCAACCAAACTTTGGCGCGGGCAGACGTTTCAGAACGGGTAGAAGGCATTCGGCTGTACGGTCGTCGTGCCGGGCAAAAGCAGCCCATTTGGACATACGGTCAGGACTATCAGCTGCGGCAGCGAATGGTACCTGAGGCTAAGCCAGAGTTCGCAGCTTCTGAAGCCTATATCGGCGAGCTAATCACGCCCGTAACCGATGCCAGCCTTGCAGATGGAGCTCCCGAGCATGAAGCGGAGGCGGATGTCAGCCTGATGACGATGCTGACGCGAGCTTTGCAGTATGCCATGGTTAAAAGCCAGGTTTTTGTACCCGCTGATGAGACCAACGGTCTGCGCGCTCATTTGCCTCAGTCTTTTCAGACCAAAGGCGGAAAAATGGCCCTGGTTTGGGTTGCTGTTGGGTTGCTGTTGGCTGTTCAGTTCGACTTCATGGTCGGTCAGGCTTTGCAGCAGTCCGGAGCGCCTGCGGTGGCAGAAGTCGTTCCGGCTAGCTCAGGCCAAAGCCCAGGAGAATCTTCCCGTCAGGGTGGCAAAACAGGGGTTGAGCGGGTTGGGCCTAGTGGCTTTGATGAAGAGCTAGCGAGCCTGGATTGGAAGACGGGTAACCGCGAGCCGGGATGGAGCAAGCAGGCCAATGGCGATGGCTTCTTGAGCGGCGAGGGTACAGAAGACTCTGCTGGAGAGAGTCGCTTTAGCAAGCGTGACTTTACTGCCTCGGCCATTGATGACAATGAGCTAATTTACAGCCCGCAGCAGGATTTGGTCTCAACGGCTTCGCTGCTAGCAGGCTCGGCCCTACCCACCTTTCGCTCTCAGCAGCTAGACGAAAAGCTAGCGCTATACCGCAGGCAGGTGGCTCGCTCTGGCCCGCCAGATGTGCTGGTAATTGGCAGCTCGCGCGCGCTGCGTGGCGTCGACCCGGCGGCGCTACGTCAGGCTTTAGGATCGGCTGGGCATAAGGATTTGAGTATTTTTAACTTTGGCGTGAATGGGGCCACCGCTCAGGTCGTGGATCTGGTGATCAGGCGATTGATTCCGCCCGATCAGCTGCCGCAACTTATTGTGTGGGCCGATGGGGCGCGGGCATTTAACAGCGGTCGAGTGGATGTGACATTCAATGCGATCGCCACCTCCGAAGGCTACCGGCAGCTAGAGACCAGCGATACCCCAGGCGGCATTGATAACCTAGCTTTGGGCAGTCTTTCCGAGCAGCTAACGGCCAGTACCAGTGCCGCCGATCAGCGCCTGAGCGAGCTGTTTGGCAAACTGTCATCGGGTTATTCTAATCGGAGTAAAATTCGCTCGGCTTTGGGTCAGGGCTTTGGGGAGATTCTGCCTAGTAAAGGCTTTGCGATCGCGCCAAGGTCCGCATCTGAGGCTAGCAGCACCCAAGCTGGCGATACGCCCACTGAGCTACCTACCGAAACCAGCCTGATCGACTCTGACGGCTTTTTGGCGCTCTCTACTCGCTTTAACCCCGCAACTTACTACCAAGAACACGCCCGAGTCGCAGGTGCCTACGATAGCGACTACGATGGCTTCGAGCTACAGGGCAAGCAAACAGCAGCCCTGGACAGCCTGCTGCGCTACACCACCGAAAAAGCTATCCCAGTTATATTCATCAACACGCCGCTAACCGATGAATACCTCGATCCTCAGCGGACAAAGGCAGAGACCTCTTTTCTTCAGTACATGGTGCAGACGGCAGACAATTCTCAGCAGTTTATCTTCCGCGACCTGGGTCGGCTGTGGCCTCAGCGCTACGACTACTTTTCAGATCCTAGTCACCTCAATCGCTACGGAGCCTATCAGGTCTCTAGCCGACTAGCCCAAGATCCCTTAATTCCCTGGCCTAAACCTCGGCCCAAAGAAAAATAAATTAAGCCTATGATTCTGCCGTCTATCCTCTACGGTTTCTTTTTAGCTGGCGTAGTCTTGCTTTATTGGCTAGCGCCAAACAAGGTAGCCAAGCTGCTGGTTTTGCTCGTTACTAGCCTTTACTTTTACGCATCACTCCAGCTTCATTACGTGCCTTTAATGCTGGTGCTAATTGGGCTGAATTTCGCTATCGGCAAGTCTTTAGGCACCCCCTTAGACTGGCGGATTCCCAACGAAGCCTGGCAGTATGCTCAGGAGGACTGGAATCGGCGACGGAGTCGGTTGCTGGGGCTGGGAATTGCTTCAAATACGCTGCTGCTGTTGGGGTTCAAATATCTTTCGCCCACGCTAGAGGCGTTTAACTTCAATCAGCAAACCGAAGGCGTCTTGGCAGACTGGGTCATGCCTTTGGGGCTGAGCTTTTTTACTTTTGAGTGCATTGCCTACTTAGTAGACGTGTATCGCGGGTCGCCAGCGAGCGAACAGCTGCTAGAATTCGCTGCCTACAAGCTATTTTTCCCCAAGCTAATTTCTGGCCCCATCACCCGATTTCACAGCTTTGCAGGGCAGATGAAAGCGCCTACCGTTCCGCCCTTTAGTCAAAGTGCCGAAGGACTGTGGCTAATTGCCGTGGGAACCATCAAAAAGCTGCTGATAGCAGACCGAATTGGCCAGCTCGTGAACTTGAGTGCAGAGAGCCTGCCGCGTGCAGGTAGCGGCGACATCTGGCTGCTGACGTTTGCCTATGGATTGCAGCTATATCTCGACTTTAGCGGCTATGTTGATATCGCCCGAGGCAGCGCCCTGCTGCTGGGTTTTAATTTGCCACAGAACTTTAACTTCCCTTACTTTGCTACCAGCATTGCTGACTTTTGGCGGCGCTGGCACATGACTTTGGGCGACTGGCTGCGTAACTATTTGTACTTCCCTTTGGGTGGGTCTCGGCGGAGCCTGATACGTACCTGTCTTAACCTGATGGTGGTTATGCTGATTGCGGGTATTTGGCATGGTGATCGCTGGGGATTCATCGTGTGGGGTGCAATTCACGGCCTAGCGCTAGGCGTTCATCGTTTGAACGGTGCCCTCTTAGAACGCTCCAGGCTGCTAAAGGCCTTTTGGAAGAGCGTTCCGGGCGTTTTTTTCGCCTGGGCAATCACTCAGTTCGTTGTGTTCTTCAGCTGGATTTTCTTTCGCCTGCCCAGTTTGAACGACGCTAGCCTAGCCGTTCGTCATCTAGTCGGATACACCGCCGATGTGCAGTTCGCCCAAAAAGTTTACATCGACTCTTTCAGCCTCAACCGCCCGCAAATTTCGCTGCTGCTAGCAGGCATTGTCGGCCTGATGGGAATTGCCTACACCGTGCAAAACAACCTCAAGCTACAAATTAGCTGGCCCGTCAAAGTGCTGCTGCTGCCCATCTGCTTTTACCTGGCCTGGATACTAGCGCCCTCTGAAGCCTCGCCCTATATATATTTTGATTTTTAGGATTGGGGTGAAGGGGTAAAAGGTCGTTCCTAGGCGATCCCAGCGCCGGAAGCAATACCGAATTAATTGTTAAGAGAAGCCTTTTTCTTTACACAGGCATCTAAATTATTAACAGAGCGAAACAGAAGTTTACTTCTTTTTGAGTTTGCAGCTGTCTCGCCCTAATACGTACCTAACTACCGGAATAATAATCATGACTACTACACTACAGCAGCGCCAAAGCGCGACGTTGTGGGAGCAGTTTTGTCAGTGGGTCACCAGCACCGAAAACCGCCTCTATGTAGGTTGGTTCGGCGT
>JBGTGK010000272.1:0-11800 GCA_041746795.1 Phormidesmis sp. | reverse complement strand
CCTAAAATACCATTTTCGTCTGCCACTCATATGAGTTGTAATATCGCAAGGCTTATGGTGTCGGTTCTTAGAACGATGCCGAAACCCTTTAGGCTCGTCAATTCACATACTGTCTATTTTGTACAGTGCGTAACTCCTATGTTATTGCGATCGCGCTCCTATTAGCCCTTACTAGCTGGCTCACAGGCTACCGGCTACCGATTAATCTGCCTGTTAGAAGGGGAAGCGGCTCTGCTAGCGGCGGTGGTCGTAGCGCAAGTATTCAGCGCGATCGCGATGTCGCTAGATCGACGCGCAAAGGCCTACTCAGGCTAGTAGGCGGTAATGCCGCCGTTGCCCAACGGCTCGTGCGTGACTTACAGGCGCACAACCCTGATCGTACCGAGCAGTGGTGCTGGGAAAAAGCCATTTATGATATTGAGCGTGATCGCAGAGCGTGAGTGTTGGCGCGATCACAGAGCGTGAGTGTTGGCGCGATCACAGAGAGTGAGCACTTGACTCAATCGCAGAGCGTTTAGTGGTGGTATGTAATGACTGGACAAACCTTGGCCGAATACATTACACATTCTTGATAGTTTAGCCGGATTGCCTCGGTTTGTTTGTGTAGTCTTTTAAGAAGAGCAATTAGGCTTTATGGAATATCTTTCACTTAGCTCTCTTGCCAAAAGTTAGCAGGAGCTAGTAGAAATTAGCTGGGATAGCGCCTAAGCAGCAAGAATTCAGAGATCCCATCAAGCTTTTTTGACCTATTGTCATTCTTGGGAATCCTGAGTCCAGGCCATAACAGGTAGCCTTCCTACCATAGCTACATCTGCACACTATTTTTGAGGACTTTAAGCATAATGACGACACCGAAGCGGGCGCTAATTACAGGCATTACCGGACAAGATGGATCGTATTTAGCAGAGCTACTGCTCGATAAGGGCTACGAAGTTCACGGCATTATTCGTCGCACTTCTACATTTAATACCGACCGAATCGACCATATTTATGTAGATCCTCACGCAGAAGGTGCCAGGCTCTTTTTACACTACGGCGACCTTAACGACGGCACCATGCTACGCCGCATCTTAGAGCAGGTAGAGCCTAGCGAGGTATACAACCTGGGCGCGCAGTCTCACGTTCGCGTCAGCTTCGATTCGCCCGAGTACACCGTAGATACCGTCGCCATGGGCGCACTTAGGCTGCTCGAAGCCATTCGCGACTATCAACAGCGCACCAGCAACGAAGTGCGATTTTATCAGGCAGGCTCCTCCGAAATGTTTGGCAAGGTGCAGCACGTTCCTCAGTCAGAAGAAACCCCTTTCTATCCCCGCAGCCCCTACTCCTGCGCCAAGGTATACGCCCACTGGCAAACGATTAACTATCGTGAGTCGTACGATATGTTTGCCACCAACGGCATCTTGTTCAACCACGAATCTCCTCGCCGGGGCGAAACCTTTGTCACCCGCAAAATCACCCGCGCCGTCGCTCGCATCGTCGCTGGCCAGCAAAAAAAGCTCTATCTGGGCAATCTCGACGCCAAGCGCGACTGGGGCTATGCCAAAGACTACGTCAGGGCAATGTGGCTCATGCTTCAGCAGGACAAGCCCGACGACTTTGTCATCGCCACAGGCGAAACCTACTCTATTCGCGAGTTTTTAGATATCGCCTTCCAATACGTCGACCTCGACTGGAACGACTACGTTGCCTTTGACGAGCGCTACCTCAGGCCCACCGAGGTAGACCTGCTCATCGGCGATCCTAGCAAAGCGAAAAAAGTACTGGGCTGGGAGCCTGAAATTAGCTTCGATGGGCTAGTCAAGCTGATGGTCGATTCTGACTTAGAAGCCATTGGCCTGAAGTCTGTAACTGGGAAAGAAAATGGGCTCGATATTGCAACCGTTCGCCGTCAGATGATGAGCTCGCTGGCTTAGAAAGCCGGGGGGATTAAACACCTACTCCCCCTACTCTCCTAAACTCCCCGTTACAGACAATCAATAAACACTCACACTAAGGACTTACCAAAGGGCTATGGAACTAGCAAACAAAAAGATCTTAGTAACCGGCGGTGCTGGTTTCCTAGGGAAACAGGTGATAGACCAGCTCAAGCAAGCGGGCGCTAACCCTGACAATATTTTAGTAACCCGATCGCGCGACTACGACCTGACCCAAATGGAAGCCTGCCAAAGGGCCGTACAGAGGCAGGACGTGATTATTCACCTGGCTGCGCATGTGGGTGGCATCGGCCTCAACCGCGAAAAGCCTGCTGAGCTGTTTTACGACAATTTGATGATGGGCACCCAGCTCATTCACGCTGCCTATCAAGCAGGTGTAGAAAAATTTGTTTGCGTCGGTACCATCTGCGCCTATCCCAAGTTCACGCCCGTCCCCTTCAAGGAAGACGATCTGTGGATGGGCTACCCCGAAGAAACCAACGCTCCTTACGGCATTGCCAAAAAGGCCCTGCTCGTGCAGCTAGAAGCCTATCGCCAGCAGTACGGCTTTGACGGCATTTATCTCCTACCTGTAAACCTGTACGGCCCTGAAGATAACTTCGACCCGCGCAGCTCTCATGTGATTCCGGCGCTGATTCACAAAGTGCATGAAGCCCAAACGAATGGCGATAAAACGCTGTCCGTATGGGGCGACGGTAGCCCAACGCGCGAGTTCCTATACTCCACCGATGCGGCCCGTGGTATTGTCATGGCCACTCAGCAGTATTCTGAGGCGGCTCCTGTCAACCTGGGGACAAACTCCGAGATTTCGATTCGCGACTTGGCCGAACTCATCTGTGAGGTCATGGGCTTTGAGGGCGAGCTAATTTGGCAAACCGATCAGCCTAACGGTCAGCCGCGTCGCTGCCTGGATACGAACAGAGCCAAGCAGGCTTTTGGCTTCGAGGCTAAAACCGACTTCCGCGAAGGATTAAAGAATACGGTTGAGTGGTACCGCAAGAACGCTGTGCTTCAGCCTGCTTAGTCAACCGGCTTAGTCAACCTGCTTAGTCAACAGCAGGGCGTTTGGTGAGCAGGCAATGGAAATTTAGCCTCTAAATGCAGAGAAAATTATTCATCCATGCCTCTATATATTCATCCATGCCTCTATAATTGTGGCTACGTTCAGCGGTCGTTTTGAGGGCACGTAGCTAAAAAGTATGGCAGACGAAAAGAAGTCAGAAAATACCCCTGAAAATATCATAGAGGGGGCTAAGCCTGGAGATACGGTTGCAGAAACTGCAAAGCCTGACGCCGATGCAAAAAGCCTCAAAGAAGCAGACGACAAGAAAGTAGGTGAGCTTCCTACTGAGACAAAAGCTGACAGTTCCCAAAGCAGTGACAAAAACGCTGAAAAGCCTGCTGCTGAAAAGCCGGGAGCAGATAAAGCGACATCTGCCGATAAGCAGCCTGCTACCAAGAAAGAAAAGCCTCCAAAGCTGGAAGACAAGCCTTTCAACGAGTTCATGGAACAGCACTATCTGCCCAGCCTTAAAGAGGCTCTGGCTAAGGAAGGGATTGGCGACCTCAGCGTAGAGTTTGCTAAGCGCAAAATAGAAGTGATGGGCCAAAGCAACGCTGAGCCTTACTGGCAAGTGCAGGGCCAGTGGGAAGAAGCAAGGGAAGGCCAGCGCCAGTTCAACATTGCCTTTATTGACGAAGACATTAGCGGCCAAAAAGTATTTACCCTTACTACCAATGGTGCCAAGCCCAGCACCATCGAGCAATTTATGGGTGACGAGCGCCGTATTACGTTGGATTTGCTGGTGATGTATACTTTGCAGCGGCTGAATGGTGAAAAATGGCTGACCCGGAACTAAGGCATAACAACCTGTAGGTTGGACTCCGAGCGATCACCCCACAAAACCAGCGCGAGCATCGAATATTTCGGCGGCGGAGCCGGTCGCCGCAAAAGCCCGCGCCGCCCTGGTAAGCCCACCGGGACGGCTTTTCCTAACCATCCCTTCAGTTCCAACCCCTCAAGCCCTCGTAGCACGTTTGCCAGTCGCTCATCCCCTTTCCACATAGACACGCGCAGGCGGCTCTACTATCTCCAGCATCTCGGGAACGCTAGTGAAGCCGATATGAGGGCGGGCGGCTAGTTTGTTTTAGGCCGCTGAGATCTCCCATAGAAGCTGCAAGCGAGAAGGGCAGCTGATGCTAGCGGCAATACTTTGGAAAACAGAAAACGCTGGAGGCAGCATGGTTAAGGTATTTACGAGTAAAGAACAAGACAAGCCGTTCAAAGATTGGCTCACACAACATCCTCACGGCTTTTATCTCAACAGGCGCGGGCAAGGCGAAGTCATGTTGCACAAGGTTAAATGCTGGCATCATGGCTCCGGCGAAGGTTTCAACAGTACCACCAATTTTAAGGTAGGGTGGGGCAACCGCGAGGAACTTGAGGAATGGGCCAAAAAAGAAAAATTCAAGGTTGCCCCTTGTAGTCACTGCAAGCCGTAAAGCCGCCCTTCATGGCCCGTGCATAGACGTGGGCCGGTTTCAGCTCAACATCAGCGACATTGATAATCGGACGAGACATAGAGACATACTCTCGAATAACTCAGTGCTTACATCATCAAGTGCTCATCTGAATCTTTTCAAGTAGCAGCATGATTTATAACCAAAGCGATACAGCCTTTTTGCCCTAGTGCAGAAAATGCCGCACGCCTGTAAACGCCATTATTATCCCTAGCTCATTCGCCGCCTTGATCGAATCCTCGTCTCGAATGCTTCCTCCCGGCTGCACAATTGTCTTAATTCCAGCCGCCGCCGCCGTCCGCACAGAATCATCAAACGGAAAGAACCCGTCGCTCGCTAAAATCGCCCCTTCAGCCCGCTCTCCCGCCTGCTCCAACGCAATCTTCACGGCCCCCACCCGATTCATCTGCCCCGCGCCTACGCCCAGCGTTGTATTATCGCACACTATCAAAATCGCGTTAGACTTCACATGCTTAACGACGCGCCAGGCAAACAGCATTTCGGCCAGCTCCGCCTCACTCGGCTGCAAATCAGTTGGAATTGTCCACCGACTCGAATCCTGATGCAAATCATCCGAGGCCTGAGCGAGAAATCCTCCGGCGATAACCCGCAGCGTTTGACTAGGCCCCGCCGCCAGATCCGGCAGCACCAAAATTCGCAGGTTCTTCTTCTTGCTCAAAATTGCCTTAGCACCCTCGCTACAGCCCGGTGCCACCACACATTCTAAAAAAGTGCCCGTCAGCGCTGTTGCTGTCGCCTCGTCAATCGGCTGATTGAGCGCTACAATCCCGCCGAATGCCGAGATATTATCGGCATCAAATGCCTGCTGATAGGCGGTAGCTAAAGAATCGCTAATCGCAACACCACAGGGATTCGTATGCTTAAGCACTGCGGCAGCAGGCCGATCGTCGCCAGGGAATTCGGCAATAATGCGCCGAGCCGCTTCCAAATCTACTAAGTTGTTGTAGCTAAGCGCTTTGCCCTGAAGCTGTTCTGCCGCTGCCCAGCCGCTAGCGACTGCGCCGCTTTGGTACCAGCCCGCCGCTTGGTGAGGATTTTCTCCATAGCGCAAGGTTTGTTTGAGCTGGCCATTCACCGCGTAATTTGCAGGCAGTGCCGCTGCCTCGTTGGGCTGATTGGCAAGCGTTTGAACTTGGGTGAGGTACTGGGAAATGGCACAGTCGTAGTTTGCCGTATGCCAAAACGCCTGCTGCGCGCATGATGCCCGAAACGCTGAGGGTGGCTTTCCCTGGTGGGCTTTAGCGACGACTAAATAGTCATCGTACTGATTTGGGTTGCACAGCACGGTGACATACTGGTGATTCTTCGCTGCCGCCCGAATCATCGTTGGGCCACCAATGTCAATTTTTTCAATCGCCTCAGCTAGACCTACGTTTGGCTGAGCAATTGTTTGCTCAAAGGGGTACAGATTTACCACCACTAAATCAAAGGGGCGAATGCCGTTGTCTAACAGATCTTTTGCGTCTGCACTCTGATCAGGCCGGGCCAATATGCCGCCATGTATTTTGGGATGCAGCGTTTTTACCCGTCCACCCAAAATCTCAGGTGAGCCTGTGTAATCAGAAACCTTGGTGACCGGAATGCCTGCCTCACTGATGGCTTTTGCCGTACCGCCCGAGCTGACAATTTCAAAGTCCAGGTCTTGAGTGAGCGATCGCGCCAGTTCAACCAGTCCAGTTTTGTTTGAAACACTCAAAAGGGCAAGACGAGACATGTTGTTATAAATATGAGAAATGTGAGGAGCCCTAAAAGACTAACAGGAAAAGCTAGCCTATATAAAATGGTGAGGCTGCTCCTTTCCAAATTCCAGGTTCACATTAAGGCAGGTGTCTTTTGTCTCTCGACGCAATTTCTATAGCGCCCAACGCCGCACAAAATACCGATTCCGATCATCTTCTAGTACTGCTTCACGGCTGGGGTGCAAACGCCCAAAATGTGGCTGGGCTCATAGAAGCCATCAATATGATTGCGATTCCTTATAAAGGGCTTTTGCCCAACGCACCCTTCGATCAGCCCATGGTGCCCGGTGGAAAGCAGTGGTACAGCTTCCCGCCCAATTATAACTTTAACCAGCCTTACGACTTTGAGCGTCAGGCCGACCTGCAAGAAAGCCGCAAACAGCTCAAAGCCTGGATGGAATCGCTGCCCGATAAAACAGGCATTCCTTTAGAAAAAACCATCATGGGCGGCTTTTCTCAGGGCGGTGCCATGACTTTAGACGTCGGGCCTCATCTCCCTTTAGCTGCCATGCTCATTTTGAGCAGCTACAGTCACGCGCCCATCGCCCAGTGTGTGAGCCCTCGTCCGGTGCTCGTCATCCACGGCAGGCAAGATCCGGTCGTGCCCCTGGCAAAAGCTTTAGACGTTAAAGCTCAGCTAGAACAGCAGCTTCTGCCGGTGACCTATCAAGAATTTGACATGGGTCACGAAGTTTCTTTAGCTGCCTTAAGCACCGCCAGTCAGTTCTGTCAGCGCCTTTAAGATAGTCTTTGAGGTGGCCTTTGAGATTCTGGGCGGCTCGCTCACACGGCGGTTGCGTTCACTCTAAAGATGCCAATCTATAGGTTTAATCTATTGCACATACAGCTGCTGTGTAATACCCTTTACAACTGATACCCTTTACACTAGGAGTAGCATTAAACTGCGTTTCTCCTTAAACAATTTGTCACTGCTAGGTAGGTAACCGGCCATGCAATCAGCAGAACCTCGCCAGTCTAATGCTGAGCTAACGTCTGATCCCATGCATATTTCCCCGCAAGAAATTGCTCAGATGACCCCAGAAGATGTCGCTCAGCTAGCTCAGCGTTTGGAGCAGGATGAATACGATAGCGCCTTCGAAGGCCTAAAAGACTGGCATCGCTTGCGAGCTGTAGCATTTCAGCGTTCTGAGTTAGTAGAGCCCTACATGCATTTGCTTGACTTAGAAGCTTTCGATGAATCATAGATAGAGTCACAGACAGCTGAAGCGGCGCTTGAAATGAACGTGCTCATTGGGGTTACCGGCGGCGTTGCTGCTTATAAAGTATGCGAAGTCGTCTCTACGCTGGCTAAGGCAGGCATCGCCGTTCGCGTGGTGATGACCGATCAGGCTCAGCGCTTTGTGTCGCCGGTAACGTTCGCAGCACTGTCGCGTCAGGCAGTACACACAGATGCTGACTTTTGGCAGGCAGCTCAGTCGCAGCCGACCTATCGCCCGCTGCATATAGCACTGGGGGAGTGGGCTGATGTATTGGTGATCTCTCCGCTGACGGCTAATACGCTGGGTAAGCTAGCGCATGGCCTAGCCGACAATTTGTTGGCAAACACGGTGCTAGCTTCTGTATGCCCAGTGCTGCTCGCCCCTGCGATGAATACGGATATGTGGCAGCAAGCAGCCGTGCAGCGTAATTGGGCTCAGCTGCTGAGCGACGCTCGCTACCATGCTGTCGGCCCCGGATCGGGACGGTTGGCGTGCGATCGCCTCGGGACTGGCCGCATGGCCGAGCTCACGGAGATCGTGGCCTACATCACTTCGCTGCTACACACTCAAGGTCGCACCGATCTTGCTGGTAAACGGCTGCTCATTAGCGCTGGCACCACTCACGAGCACATCGATCCGGTGCGCTTCATCGGCAATCCTTCAACCGGGCGAATGGGCATCGCGCTAGCCTTAGCTGCCCAGCATCGAGGCGCACAGGTAACGCTAGTCCATGGCCCGCTCTCACCTGAGCTAGCAGCTACACTACCCCCCCAAATTCAGACAGTTGCCCTCACCAGTGCTGCCGAGATGGCGCAAGCTATGCTAACCCATCTTCCCCAGGCCGACTGGGTGATTATGGCTGCTGCCGTAGCCGATGTTCGCCCCGTCAAAGTGGCGGCTGACAAGCTACCCAAAACCGATCTGCCCAGCCAGCTACCGCTGGAATTTGTGCCTGATATTGTGGCCCAGCTCTCAGCTCGCAAGTCCCCCAGTCAGACAATTGTAGGCTTTGCCGCCCAAACTGGAGATATCGTCACTCCAGCGCTCTCTAAGCTCAAGCGCAAGCAGCTAGATGCCATCGTTGCTAACCCCGTCGACCAGCCAAACAGCGGCTTTGGCAGTGCAAACAATGAGGCCGTTATTCTATCGGCTGACGGCAGGCAAATAACGTTAGTTAATACCAGCAAGCTACAGCTAGCCCACCAGCTCTACGACTTTTTACTTCTATGACTTTCTACGGTGGCGTAGAGATTTCTACAAGGTGCTTTTTGTAACAGGATTCGACATGGCTGTAGGAGATTAAAGATCTGTCATTTTTCTTACAACAGCCTTCCGTAGCAAGCAGTTTATATAGACGAAAGCTTATTGCTCAAGGCGCTTTCCTTAGCTTCACAAGAAGAGGGAATACTTCAAAGATTAGGATAAACCTTTCCGAGAAAATACTGACTATAAGCCGGTATTCATATGATGTTCTTAGTTCTGGTGATGAGCTAGAACTCCTGAATAACGTCATATGAACTCGAAGAAAAAACCGTGGCGACTATCTTTTCTGCCAAAAACCGAAGTCCTGCGGCTCCGCAGGTGGCTCAAGTCAACGATCAGGCTGCGGAGGTGGAAAACGTTGCTCAAAGCATTCGGTGGGGACGCCCGTTGCCTGCTGCAATCAGCCCGCTTAAGCGCTTGGTCGATATTATTGGCGCGTTGGTAGGGCTGATTGTATTGGCAGGCGCTGCTTTCCCGATTGCGATCGCCATCCGATTAGACAGCCCTGGCCCCATTTTCTTTCGTCAGGTTCGCTACGGCTACAGAGGTCGTCCCTTCTACATTTGGAAGTTTCGCTCTATGGTGTCCGATGCAGACGCCCGTCAGCACACCGTCGAAAACGAAGCAAACGGCCTAATCTTTAAAAACAAATTTGATCCACGCGTGACTCGAATTGGCCGGTTTCTGCGGCGCACCAGCTTAGACGAAATCCCTCAGTTCTTGAACGTGCTCGCTGGTGAAATGAGCCTGGTAGGCACTCGCCCACCCGTGCTCCAAGAAGTCGCTGGCTATCAGCCTCACCACTGGCGACGACTAGCCGTAAAGCCGGGTATGACCGGCCAATGGCAAACCAGCGGTCGTTCTAGCATTAAAGACTTTGAGAAAATTGTAGAGATGGATCTGGACTACCAGGCCCAATGGTCTCTGTGGGGCGATTTTAAGATTATTTTAAAAACGATTGCCCTTGTCTCTGGCCATAAAGACGCCTGCTAAAAGTTGGGACTTAGGGCTGTATCAGGGCTAGAAACTAAAATTGAGCATTGCTGCTAGGGGTATCTGTTTAGCGTTATGCGGAGACCGAGGCCTGAGCGCAGTCGTTCGCCTTGGCGTTACGTAGGAATAGGCCGGGTGGGTTGTGGCTATCTGCTATGCAGAGGCTTCGCCAACGGCTACGCTCAACCAGCGGAAACTCTGCATTTCTGACGAACTTTCCGCTAAGCACGTACTTCTAGTGCAGCAGCAATACTAGGTGAATAAGGGGGCCTGCCAGTTTGTCTAACCGACCGTTCCGCTTACTAGCGCTGAGGAGTCGGCTGGGCCTGAGGAGTCGGCTGGCCCTGAGGATTGCTCTGCCGGATCGCGTTGATAGTTGCCGAGTCGGGCAGCAGCTGAATTTTCTGGAGGGTGTTGTCGTCTTTGCTTTGCATTTCTTGGATGATGCCTTCCAAAGGTAAAACGCCAATGCTGATAGTCGCGCGGGCCTCAGGGTTAGTTTTTGCCAGATCGTCGAGCTGAGCTTGTAAGTCTGCACTGGAGAAAAACAAGGGATAAATGACATCGTTTTGGCCCTGTGGGACAGGCACCAAAGAGCCATCTTTGAACTGAGCATAGAATAGGGGCACCCCACCTTTGTACTCAGTATTGAGCTGAGTCGCCTGATTGACTTCAGTCGGTTCAGGGAAGTAGGTTAGGCGAAGAGGATTGTCGCCGCCTGCTTGAGTCTCTTTATAGAGGTTTTCCAGGCTGGTGAGGGTGACTTTCGCATCCGGTGCGAACTGGGGATTTTTTTGGTTGGCCTGAGTTAGGAAGGTGGTAGCGTCCTGCTCGGTCATAAATACAAAAAGGCTGGGCGGCGTTTCTTGACCGTCGCGGTTGGCTGAAATCAAAACCAGGCCTTGGTCGCTAACAATGACATAGGCGGGTACTTTAGCGAGCTTTTCGCTCACTTGCGCTGTGGTGAGCGCGATCGCTGGCTTCACCATCGCCCCCACGCCGATAAAGCTAGCGCCGATAGTACCCACAGCAACTGTTGTGACAGCTACTTTGATGGCCCGGCTGATCATCCCTTCAGGCATAAGTTCAAGCTTAGGACGGCGACTGAAAAAATTCATAGATCTTCCTTTTGTTACAAGTCCACAGCAATTCTGGGTGGAGCTTTATGATTTCTGATGCAAGTCAATAATGAGTGAGCTGCCTCACATCTCTCAAGCGGCTATGGACAATTTATAAACTGACTAACTGCGTAATATTAGTAGGTATAAAAAAAGTAGGTAAAAAGCTATAGCAAAATCGGGATGACAGGATTCGAACCTGCGACATCCTGCTCCCAAAGCAGGCGCGCTACCAAGCTGCGCTACATCCCGGCCCCCACTGTATCACGTTTAAATCGCTTCCATCACGCTGCAAAAAAGCTTTTAAGCTTTAATAACGCTGTCTTTTTGATCCACTACTGTTTTGATCCTGTTTTGATCTATTTGAATATTAAGATGCCCTAGCTTATGGTGAAGTCTGCTAATCATTCTATTGACGAGCTGCCGGGCCTTAGCAAGCCGCAGATAGGGCAGCTCAACGCCATTGGCATATCGACCACCTTTGATCTGCTACGCCAGGGAAATAGCGTTGCCCAGCGTCAGCAGCTTTCGCAAAAGCTCAGCACGAATATTAAATACATCAACAAGTGGGCGGCGCTAGCTAACCTGGCCCGCATTCCGGGTGTAGGCTGTCAGCACTGTGGCCTGCTGCTTCATGCGGGCGTAAGTACACCCCAGCAGCTATCGACGATGAGCGCACAGCGGCTACATCCTCAGCTGCTGCGCCTGCAAATTCAGCTGTTCAATCGCGCTGACCGGGCACCGGGTATGGCTCAAGTGGCTGCCTGGATTCAGCAGGCGCGGGAGATGGGAGGATAGGGGGAGTCAGGGAGTAAGGAAATGAGGGGCTAGCTGGCTGACGATTGCCATTCGCGCTGAAGCATGGAATAGATGTGGTGGTCAACAAAGCGATCGTAAAGCCATTCGGCGTCTCGTAGCGTGCCTTCGTAAGTGAGTCCTAGTCTTTTGGCGACGGCCTGGCTCCGAAGATTTTTGGGAGCGCAGCGAAT
>JBGTGK010000271.1:0-2171 GCA_041746795.1 Phormidesmis sp. | reverse complement strand
CATCCGCGCTCAGACTTTTAATCAGGTGGCTCAGCTTTACGATGCCGCTCGGCCTAACTATCCAGATGAGCTGGTGAAAGATGTAGTAGAGCTAGCGCAGCTTTCAGCGACAGCTAAAATTCTAGAGATTGGCACCGGCACGGGCAAGGCAACGCTTCCCTTCGCGCAGCAAGGCTACACCATTCACTGCTTAGAACCCGGCGACCAGCTAAGGGCCGTCGCCGCCGAGAATCTCCGCTCCTATCCTAAGGTGACCATTGAGACCGTCACCTTCGAAGACTGGCCTCTTCAGATGGCTGCCTACGATCTAGTGATGTCAGCTCAGGCTTTTCACTGGGTTAACCCCGAAATTGGCTATCCCAAAGTGGCCCAGGCCCTAAGGCCAAAGGGCAAAATTGCGCTGATTTGGAACATAGCTGCCGATGCTGACACGGCGATTACCCAGCAGCTCGATCAGGTCTATTTAACCTATGCTGACTGGCGACTTAAACCCTTTGAAGAACGGCAAAAGGAGAGAGAACAAGAGTTAATTGCGAGCCAGTGCTTTGCAGAGCCAACTATCAAACGTTATTTTTGGTCGCAGCGATATACCACGCAGCAGTATCTTGATTTGATCAGTACTCAATCGGACTACTTAATTCAACCCGAGGGCAAACAGCGGGGATTGCTAGATGCATTGGCTACCGTAATTGATAACAACGGCGGTTCCATCGTGAGGCCTTACGTTTCAATATTGCTGCTATCGCACAAGATCTAAACCATACACGAGCCGCTTGCTTTGTGAAAATGTATGGTGATAAGAAAGGTGATGGATAATCAGAAAATGGCAAGACTCTACAACGTGTTAAAAGGAAAAGCGCTATGCTCAAGATCTTAGAAAAAGACGCAAGCTATACTTTTCGCTCGTATTTTGAGCTACCCAATGACACCGACGAAATTTTGGCAGAGTTTGGTTATAGCTACACCCAAGCGCGACTAAACTTACCCAAAACAGCACAGCTATTGACCGGGCTTGATACACTAAAGGCCCAAATCGAAGAAGCTTTACCCCACGTACAGCTCACCAGCGAAAGTGCAAAGCGAGAAATTTTAGTGGCTCCAGTACTCACTCGCGTGGCAATTATCTGCCAACAGATCCTGCGGTTTGAGTATCCGCGCAAAGTCAATAGCTGGCTTCAGGGAAACTTAGACTATCTCATTCGGGCTCAGCATCAGGTTGTTATCGTAAAAGCCAAGCGTGATGATCTCACTCGTGGATTTACTCAGCTAGCCGTTCAAATGACTGCTCTGTCACTCATTGATGAGGCTCCTAGCAGAATATACGGCGCAGTTACCATAGGCAGCCTTTGGATATTTGGCGTGCTCGACAGCCAAACCAAACGTATCACTCAAGACATTGGAGGATATCAGGTGCCCGATGACGTTGAGGATTTGGTTAAAATACTGGTCGGCATTTTAGAAAAGTAAAGACCAATCTGCATGCTGAGGCTTGATACAATCAAAAGCTACTGCCCTAACCTACTCTATCCTTTGGCCAAACAGCGACTCGACACCCTTCTGGTAACGCAAGGCCTGTGCCCTTCTCGGCAGCAGGCCCAGCGACTGATTCGAGCGGGCGAAGTGAAAATTGCCCAGCAGATAATGGACAAGCCCGGTACGCTAGTCGCCCCAGATTCCGTCATCGAGCTTAAAAAAAAGCCGCCCTTCGTTTCTAGAGGCGGCGAAAAGTTAGCCAAGGCGCTCAAAACGTTCGACGTTGATCCCAAAGGCAAAATCTGCTTAGACGGCGGCATCTCTACCGGTGGCTTCACTGACTGCTTGCTACAGGCCGAAGCCAAGCAGGTATACGGCGTAGATGTAGGCTACGGCCAAGTCGCCTGGAAAATTCGACAAGATCCCCGCGTCGTGCTCAAAGAGCGTACGAATATTCGCCATCTGACGCCAGAGGATCTGTATCAGCAAGAAGAGCTGGCCGAGCTAGGCGTCATGGATGTCTCCTTTATTTCACTGGCTAAAGTGCTGCCTGCCTTTTGGTCGCTGCTGGCCTCGCCTCGCGAAGGGGTGCTTTTGGTGAAGCCTCAGTTTGAAGTGGGGCGCGAAAAAATTGGTAAAAAAGGCGTGGTTCGCGATGCCAAAGACCAGGCGGGGGCAATTTTTCAGGTCAATCAAGC
>JBGTGK010000270.1:0-8468 GCA_041746795.1 Phormidesmis sp. | reverse complement strand
CCAAGCCCAGAGGTCAACCCAATGAGCGAGCAGATAAGCAATCAGCGAGAGAGTGAGCCAACGATACACGCCGATTTTGGTGTTTTGGCCAAAGCAATGCAGCCCAAACTGATGCTTAGCGGTCTTAAAAAAGCCCTCAATTGCCCAGCGTTTTCGGCCTAAGCGGACGAGATAAACGCCAGAATAAGGATGGGTCGAAGTGACAAAACGCAACTCTCGTTTGTTGTCTGCGCGTTTGAGCCAGAACCAAGAAACGGTAAGTGGGTAGTCGATATCCTTTAAGTAAATCTGTAGGCCGCGTTTGGCATAGCCTGGTAGGTCTTTCAGCTTTCGCCCATCTTGTAATAGCCGACTGTTTTTCATCCCGACGACGGCTCTCCACTGTCGCTGACGAACGGCATTGAGAAATTCGACGGTGCCAAATTCAGTGTCAGCTTGGACAATCATAGTTCTACCTTTGACCAGAGACTTGGGGACGCTGGCTAACAACTTACAGGCCATACGGTGTCCCAAGGCTAATAGTAGCGTGCGGAGGAAATTTCAAGGCTCTACGTTTGAGAGAATTCGCTAGTCGTCTTCAGCTAATTCTGGCTGTAAGTGGCGAGGCGATCGCTCCACCCCCTCCACACTTTCAATCGCATCACCCCCACCAGCACCCAAATCTTGCAATTTCCTAGCGCTTACCAGCACTCGCCCTTCTAGCGAACCCACCGCCTTATTAAAATTATCTACCGTAGAGTCCAGACCTTTGCGCATTTTCTGCATATGCCGTGCAAACGTTCGCACCCGGTCGTATAGTTCCTTTCCTAAATTCCTGATCTCCTGGGCATTCTCAGTCACCTTTTCCTGCTGCCATCCGTAAGAAACTGCTTTCAGTAGCGCAATTAACGTCGTCGGTGTCGCCAAAATCACCCGCTGTTCTATGCCTGCTTCTATTAAGCTAGGATCTTGTTCTAAGGCGGCGCTGAAGAAAATTTCTCCGGGTAGAAATAGTACAACAAACTCTGGCGTCGGCTGAAACTGATCCCAGTAGGCTTTTTGGCTGAGCTGGCTGAGATGCCTTTTGACCTGCTTGGCATGGTCGCGGAGCTTGCTGAGGCGATCGCCCTCATCAGTCGCCTCCAAAGAAGCCAAATAAGAAGACAGCGGCGCTTTAGCATCGACAATAATTTGCCTAGACCCCGGCAATTGCACCAGCATATCGGGCCGTAAGCCTGCAACCTGTGTGACCTGCTGCGTAAAGTCGCAGTGCTCCGACATGCCCGCAATTTCTACTACGCGCTTGAGCTGAATTTCGCCCCAGCGGCCTCGCACGGCAGGCGATCGCAACGCCTTAGCCAAATTCGCGGTCTCTGCCTGTAGCTGCACCTGAGAATTCGCCAGCGCCGAAATCTGCTCGGTCAGCCTCGAATAAGCCGACACCCGCTGTCCTTCTATCGTCTGCAAAAAAGTCTCCACCTTACTTAGCGACGACTGCAAGGGACGCACCACCTCTTCTACGGCCTGCTGCTTTAGTGCCAAATCTCCTTTCGCCGCCGTTTGAAACTCGCTGAGTCTGGTTTCTGCTAGCTCTAAAAAAGACTGATTGTTGTCTTGCAGGGCCTGAGACGAAAGCGCTTTGAAGGCATCGGTAAACTGTTGTTGAACGGCAGAAAGCAAGGCGGCTTTTTCACCGGCCTGCTGCTGCGCCTCCTGTAGTCTCGCTTCTGCGGCGGCTCTTTGCGTGGCTTCTTGGGTGATGCGATTTTGATAGGTTGTGAGGACGCGATCGCGCTCCCCTATCTCCTTTCGCAGCTCTTCAATTCGCCCCTCTTTGCCCCGAAGCTGCTCTACCATGCTAGAGCGATCGGCCACCAGGTCATTCTTCGTTTTCTCACGCACCGCCTGCATTTTGCCAGATAGCACAAACCACACGATGGCTCCCCCCAACACGCCACCCCCCAAAAGCCCTAGAAAAAATTGCATAATACAAGTACAAGTTTACTGGCGTACCTTACCATTTTTGGGGTAGCGTTGACTTTACCCGCGAGACCTTTACTGACTATGCATTAATGCCGCCTCTTACTCACTACAAAGCCAAACAGGTCTCTGTCAATCGCAAGCGTCATTACGAAGTAGAAGGCAACTGCTATCCCGGCATTACTACCATCCTTTCGGCAACCAAACCCTATGAGGACAAAAAGCGGCTGTGGGACTGGCAAGATCGAATCGGTAAGGAAGAAGCCCGACGCATTACTACGACTTCCGCTCGCTCTGGCAGCCGCATTCACAAAGTGATCAAGGCTTACCTTAAGCAGGAGCCCTACGAAATGCCTGAAGGAATAGAGGGATTTTGGAATTCTATTGAACCTGTGCTGGCAGATATTGACGAAGTGCTGCTCGTAGAAGGGGCGGTGTGGCATCCGCTAAAGTTTGGCGGCTATCCCGATGCGGTGATGCGCTACGAGGGAGAGCTATGCGTGTGCGATTGGAAGACGGCGCGCAGGCCCAAGCAAATTGAGTGGATTGAAGACTACTGTATGCAGGTGGCGGCTTATTGCTACGCCGTGAACTGGGTGTACCGCGATACGGGCATTCATATTGATCGAGGGGTGATTGCGATCGCGCTCGAAGACCACCCCGCCCAAGTGTTCACGCTAGAGGCCGACGACCTTTTTCACCACTGGCGCAGTTTTCAAGTAAGGCTAAAGCAATATTACCGGCAGCAGGCTCGCGGGTCGTTTTAACCGTCGTTTTAACCGTCGTTTTAACCCTGTGACGAACCTATCAGCCCGAAAGAAAGTTTGGTATACTCCCTCAATGCCCTCAGCGGCTGCAATAGATACTTCAAGATTAAAAAGTAGGGAGAGCGATCAATGCCTGGATTCATCATTGCTTGGGTCGTCATGACCATCACCTTCGTTATTTTGACCTATCTGCCCACCGGCATCGATTCTGACAGCTTGGGCAAAACGGCGATCGCAGCCCTTGTATTTGGCTTGCTAAATGGGCTTACTGGCTGGTTTATCCACAATACTATTATTAACTTTTTAAGCCTTGGCCTAGTATTTTTAGTTGGCAACACGATTCTGTTTGGCTTAACCGCGCTTTTAGTCCCTGGCTTTAGGCTGCGTTGGGGCCTAATCAGCGCATTCATTGGCGGACTCGGTACTGCCATTATCTACAGCATTCTCTCTAAAATATTGGTGAACTTGTTTTAAACACCGTCTGACCGATTAACTGAGCTGTTTTACCGTCAGGCCACGCTGCGCCAAAGTCTCTTCAAATAGTGCGGTTGATAGCGCTTGTTCTACTGGCCATATGCCCGGTTTATTAAGCCTGCCTAAGAGGATGAGCTGCGCGATCGCTCCTGTCCCACAGCCCGCACAAAAAGCCGTATCTTCATGATCTAGTGTGGCTAAGTATGTCGCAGGCTTGCCGTCCTTTTCACCCTCAATCAGTATTCGCATCGCAATTCCTACGCCCGTGTGCGGGTCGGTAACCTCAGTCATGCGGTAGCTAATCCGCGAAAGGGCTTCTATTACCTTTGGATTTTTGAGTAAACCTCTCGGAGCCCTTGCCATTAGCCACGTCAGCCGGTTGTAGTAGTCTGGCACCGATCCAAACTTAGTGATGATAGTTTTTAGCTCAGGAAAGGTGTCGGCAACGGTGAGCGCTTCTATCGTGTTGAACCAGTACACGCCGCCTTTGCCGTAGCGGGGAAAGTCGATGACTTCTCGTTGAGAGTAGGGCGCGATCGCCCGCCACTTACCATTTATCTTCGACATAAACGGCGTTTGCAGCTCAATAAACGTGGTGCGCATCACCGTTAGCCCCGCCCCGCCTGAGCCCGCCACTAAGTAGCTCAAATGCACCTTTTCAGCCTTGTCTAGCTGCTCTATGCCCTGCCGCACCATGCTCCCCGAAATACCGGGGAAAATGCCCGTACTCACAATCGCCGTTACGCCAGCGTCCTGCGCCGCCTGCCGGTGAGTGAGCGCCTGATTTACGTAGTCCGGGCTATCCGCTACGTCTATATACGGCTTGCCCTGAGCAATGCAGCTCAGCAAGACATGATGATTGCGGCTGCGAAATGGCCCGGCGCAGTGAATGACCAGATCGTGCTGAGCGATCGCCCGCTCCACTGCCACCTCATCCTCTAAGCTCAAGGGCTGATACGTTTGGCGCTCACTCAGCTCAAAAGACGCCTTTGGCTGACGACCTGTCAACGTCACCTGAGCGGGTGTATAAGTCAAAACATCGGCGGCGGCATTTCGGCCAATCCGTCCGCCACCACCTATCATCAGCACCTTGTGAGTCATCTGATCAAAGCTCTACCGCTAGAGATCCTGCCAGATCCTAATCTACATGCCTAAGTCAGCAAGCACATCTGTCGCATGAGTTTCCGTGTTGATGCTGTCGTACACCTTTTTGATGACGCCCTTGCCATCAATCACAAACGTCACTCGCTGTGAGTAGCCGTTGCCCTCTACCTCGTAAGCCTGCGATATCGTTCCATCGGTATCTACAATCAGAGGAAAAGGCAGGTCAAACTTTTCTTTGAATGCCTGGTGAGACTTCTCATCGTCGTGGCTGATGCCCAGCACAGCGATATCTTTGCCGCCGTATGCCTCATAAGAATCCCGGAAGCTGCAAGCCTGCTTGGTACAGCCCGGCGTGTCATCCTTAGGATAAAAGTAAAGAACGACCATTTTCCCCTCAAAGTCGGCTAGAGACACGGGATTGCCCGAATCGTCTTTAGCCGTGAAGTTGGGGGCAGTAATGCCTTCTGAAAGAGCCATGAGTCATCTCCTATAGGGTTAGTCGTGGGTGGCCATGGATCTGATTACATGAGCCTTAGTGGATTTTATCAAGCCAGCGCCCATAAGTGGCACATTCTTGCGGCTTAACATTAGTAGCCACTGCTACAGCCATATTTTCACGCTTGACATAGCCCTAGCAGATAAATAACTCATAGACCCATTTGAGCGGCTTTGCAGAACTTTTAAATTTGTGCTTGATAGGTTATCAGCGTAAAGTTTAAACAGGAGGCCTTCAGGGCAACCCGATGAGTGCAACGATAAATCAGCGCATCTTGCTTCAACGTATGGACAGCTCAAATAGCGACCACAGCCACCATCAGCCACTATCCAACAGGCTCAAACAGCTTGTCATAGAAACCTGCCAGCACCCCAAGGGCAGCCCGCAACGGCAAAGAGGCCTCACTCAGCTAATCCGCTTGCTCACCGATCAGCTGTGGCACACTTCAGCCGCTTACTATCCCGACGCCCTCCAGCAAACCTGGATTTACTTTTGTCGCAACCTCTGCGAAGCCACTACCTGCCGTGCTTACAATCCTGACGTTGCGACGCCGGTCACCTGGCTAAATACCTATCTGAAGTACCGACTGAAAGATTTCCAAATTGCTGAAGATCGCGATCGCCGCACCACCCTCCCAGTTTCTAGCTTCAGCTGCCGTGAAGACGGCCCCTTAGATCCGCTCGACCGCATCGCCGCCCAACCTGATATCCCCCCTTGGCTAGAGCAAATTAAAGCCTGGGCCGAAAGCGACCTTGACCTCGAACAAATTCACGTTAGCAAGCACCCCACAGTCACGGCAAGAGCGCTCATCCTGAAGCGGCTACCCCCCGAAACGCCCTGGAAAACGCTCTCCGCAGAATACGGTATATCAATCGGCACGCTCAGCAGCTTCTATCAGCGGCAGTGTCTCCCAAAACTGCGAGACTATGGCAAATCTCAGGGGTACTTTTAAAGGCTGCTAAAGGCTTCCTCCGAGTCTTCTTAAAGTCTTCCTTTCAACCATAACCGTCTCTCTTAGCTCAGTCATCTCTTCAACACACGCCTCAGGAATTAAGCCCAATGGTCACCCAGCGTTCTTACCGCACCCGCTATGAAAAAAGCATTACTTTACCCATCACCACAGAATTTCAAAGAATTGCTCAACAGTTCGCACAGCGGTGTCCATTTCCTGATAAAGCACCGCAAATAAAACAAAACACGCTGGCAGTTTGTGCGGTTGACGTTTATTTACGGCTGATGGACATTCCTACTTGCGTTGAAGAAAGCGATAGCTGGAACCCGATGATGCAGCTGATGACCGACGTTGCCGACTTGAGAGTGCCGGGCGTGGGTGTGTTTTCCTGTCGGGCGATCGCTCCCGACGATACTACTTGCTACATCCCCCCGGAAGACTGGCACAGCCGATCAGGCTACATCGCAGTCGTCATCGACGAAGCCGCCCATGAAGCAACGCTGTTGGGCTTTATGCCAACTGTTGATGAAATAGAACAGGTACCGCTAAACAACTTTGCGCCCATAGAAACCTTGATAGACAGAGTACACAGCCTGCAAGCCAGCACTCTACAAGCCAGCACTCTACAAGCCAGCAATCCACAAGCCAGCACTCTACAAGCCAGCACTCTACAGACGCTTGCTAGCGCCCCTACTGCCGTTACTTATCTAAATCAGTGGATTCAAGGGACTGTCGCCGCTGGTTGGCAAGCAGCCGCCGCGCTGATTAATCCGCCTGAGCTAAACTTTGCTTTCCGAGTGAGTGAGGGCATCAGCGGTACAACCGACATTAGCCATGCTAAGTCGATCGATTTAGGCCTTCAGCTAGGCCATTCTCTCCAGATAGCCTTGGTCATTCATCTGGCACCCGCCTCAAAAAGCTGTTCGGAGGGCCATTCAGAAAGCTATTCAGAGGGCCGTAGCGACATTGTGATACAGGTAAGACCTTTAGGGGACTCTGCTTGCCTACCGGAAGGCATTTCTCTATTAGTGTTTGATGAAAATGACGCTTTGTTTAGAAGTGCAACGTCCCGCGCCATTGACAACTACATTCAAATACAGATTACGGGCCGCTCAGGCGAAATCTTTAGCATTCAAATTAGCAAAGGTGAAGCGACTTTTGTAGAACGGTTTATTATTTAGATTCATCTCCGTTGAAATACTAGGGTAGCAGCGCTGTGAACAAGCGAATTGTCATTAAAATTGGCTCTGGCAGCATTGAGACAGGCTATACTGCCGCCGTGCAAATTGGCGACGAGGGCGCAGCGCCGCAGGTTGAAACCCAAGCCTCTTTGCCGCCTGCCCCTGACCTCCCTGCTTTATACCAGCGGTGGCAGCAGTCTTACTGGCAGCTAGGCCTGCCCACTCGGCTAGAAGCCCGTGATGGAGTTACTAATGTTTCTACAATCTCGGAGGCGGAATACTGCCGCCGCCTGAGCCGTGAGCTGCGCGATCGCGTCCACGACTGGCTCGACGGCAACGAATTTCGCCCCATCCGCGAAAAAATTCTAGAACAGCTCAACCCTCAAGACCAGGCCCGCATATTACTCCAAACCCAAGATCCCCTGCTCCAGCGCCTACCCTGGTACGAGCTGCAATTCTTTGACGATCGCTATCGCCATGCAGAAGTCGGCATCTGCGCCCTCGACTACCAGCATGTCAGCACGCCCATCACCCAAATCAAGCCCGTCCGCATACTCGCGGTTTTGGGCGATGTCACTGGCCTCAACACCCAAATCGACCAGGACTTACTCAGCCAAATTCCCGACGCCTACATTCACTTCTTAAACCAGCCCAGCCGAGAAGACTTTAACCGTCACCTCTGGGACGGGCGGGGCTGGGGCATTCTGTTCTTTGCAGGCCACAGCAGCAGTCGCTCAGACTGTGAAAAAATCGTTGGCCAGAGAAGCAGCCAGAGAAGCAGCCAGAGAAACAACCAGAGCAGCAGTGAAGCAGGCAGCGGTGAAATCTCTTTGAACGCCACCGACAAGCTCACCATTCCCCAGCTCAAGCACGCACTTAAAAAAGCCATTGACCGGGGCCTTAACACCGCCATTTTCAACTCCTGCGATGGCCTTGGCTTGGCCGCTGACCTAGCAAGCCTGCACATTCCTCAGGTGCTGGTAATGCGCGAACCGGTTCCTGACAAAGTTGCTCATGCTTTCCTTCAGGGCTTTTTAGAGTCCTTTGCGGCCGGAAATTCCTTTTATGTATCGGTGCGCGAAGCCCGCGAGAAGCTACAGGGATTAGAGGCCCGCTTTCCCTGTGCTACCTGGCTTCCACTGATTGTGCAAAACCTGGCTGAGACGCCGCCTACCTGGCGATCGCTCCAGGGAAAACCTCACCTTCTTAGTAGCAACGCCTCCGAAGTGCCCGCCCAAATCCCTCATCAACAGCGCTGGAAAGCTGATCTGAGTTCTGGCATTATCATCGCGGCTATTCTCCTATTTGCTCGTCGGTTCGGCCTATTATAAAACTGGGAAATGGGCGCGTCCGCTTCCTGCCTGAAATCAACAATCCTAAACAGCAGATGGGAAGTTATAATTTTGTATTGCTGGCTGTGGCTGTGCGCTTGTAGCCTTTATTACTCACATGAAAGCCTCCTTTATTTTCGCGACTCTTTCAACCGTCGTACTGGCAGCGTACTTTCCCCTCCCTGCCGCTGCCCAGAAGCTTCC
>JBGTGK010000269.1:0-19282 GCA_041746795.1 Phormidesmis sp. | reverse complement strand
GCGTTCTATCGTTGAAACCGTGATTGACCAGCTAAAGAACATTTCGCAGATAGAGCATTCAAGGCATCGCAGCCCAGTTAACTGTTGGGTCAACATCATCTGCGGCTTAATTGCCTACTGCCATCAGCCTAAGAAGCCTGGTCTTCATCTAGAATGGGCGTTGCCGCCTGTGGCTTAACCCGAACTGACGTTAAATACCATGATTGAGCTGCTAGAAAAGATCGAAACCATTTTGGCTGTTGCTCCCGAGCGGCAAGCGACGGGTGCGTGGTCAGACAATGATTCTGAAGTGCCACCGTATCATCCGCTGACAAGTTGGACGGGCGATCGCATCGCTCAAGCACTCAGTAAGCAGTTATTAGAGGCAAAGAGTCCCAGAGAGTAAGAAGCTCTACATGCATTGCAGTATCAGAAATATAGCCGTTGTAAAATCTATCTGCAATTAGTAGAAGAAAGCGCATATATAAAGGCAATCGATCGTCTAAGCCGTATTCCAAAAGCTGCCGTATTCCAAAAGCTGTAGAGGAAGATCTTCTCACGTTGCCAACATTGTTTAAAGAAGGCGCTCGTGCAATTGGTGAAGCCCACGGCCAAAGGGTTGCAACATCAGGTGACACGAGCAGAGTGAAGGAGCAACGAGAAGCAGCACTAGCGAGCCTGGAGAAATTAAGCATTGACGTGTTCGCTAGAGGGCTTGGAGACGAAGAGCAACAGTAGATTTATCCTCTGTTGCTGATTGCTTAAACTGTTGCGACGCTAGGCTGACTGCCTGCGTCGCTTTTTTTGATCAGCGTAAAGGCCACCAGTCTACTTTGTCTCGCGTGGCTCCATACACTGCTTTCATGCCTTCTGGATCGCGCACCTGAACAAGATCTGCCGCGTCAGATTTGGAATTTTCTTTAAGCAATCCTACCTTTGTCATCCCCTTTATTACCTGTTCCACCGTGCGATGGTTTAGCTGACAGGCCTTGGCAATGATGTCAACGGGTAGATCAAAGCAGAAAATACTGTCGTCTTTTTCAGGCTCGCTTTTGCCGGATTTGCTCGCCTGCTTGCCCTTTGGCCCATCGTTTGGAGGCTGAGGCTGTTGGCCTAAATTTCGCTCCTGATATATTAGGGCTCTTAAAAGTGCGGCAACGGCCTGAGGCGGATAGGTGCTGCAATTGAGCAGATGATACTGGAACTTTTCACGCAGCTCAAACAGCAGGCTATAGCGTGACTGAAAGAGGGGACTTTCGTGATAAAGCTTTTGGATAATAGAAGCTGGAATTTTAAGCGCGTCCGTGGTTTTGTAGGCTTCTACCAGGCTAGGGAAGCCTCGATTGCGGCTGTTACCCAGGTTTAGATCAAGCATGCCAAAACATCCACCAGCATAAGTCAGTGAAATAATTCGATCCAAAGGAGCACTGCGAACTACTACCGGCCCACCTTCCATAATGACGTAAAGATGGTCTAGCGGAACGTTTGGTAAAAAAGCGGTGTAAATGGGGCGACTGGAATATAGCTTTTCCATAGAGCAGTCGCCTTCGCTTAAGCACGCTGCTAGCGCGTTGGGATCTAGCTCGCGAAACAGGAAGTTTTTTTGAGTGAGTTCGGTAGCCCAGTCAATGGAGGCGATTTTCCGTGGGAAAGGCTCCGCCATCGCCTGCACAGATTTTTGGGTCATGCTTGAGGTGTCCTGCAAGGCTTGCACTTATTTATACTGCCACGCAGTTTAAGCTTAGCAAATTTGAAATAAATATGATTTTCAAAACATTTGGGATTTGGATTTGATTCGTTTCAGACTATAATCCCTGAGAAATGTGAAAATTGCTTCACATCCTCAAGGCTTTCTAGGAGGGCTTAACAATGTCTTTACGACTACTGCTCCATCAACGACCTGTACAGCGAAACCTGCTGTTGGCGGTTTGCGTAGCAATTGGTTTGGGCCTAGTACTGGTTTCTCAGTGGCCTGAAGGGCTAGCCGTAGCGGGTGCAATGTCGTGGCAGGCCTGGCTGGCGATCGCGGTCACCATAGCCGCTTTTTTAGGCAACGCCCTCACCTCTCTTCCGGCTGACATTGTATTTTTAGGCGCAGCTGCCGTTCTTTTTTTAAGCGGCGTCTTAGATGAAAAAGCGGCTCTGGCCGGGTTCAGCAACTCTGGCATGATTACGGTCGGTGTCTTATACATTGTGGTGAGCGGCCTACAGCAAACAGGAGCCT
The DNA here is from genome assembly GCA_041746795.1 of Phormidesmis sp. GTDB lineage: Bacteria > Cyanobacteriota > Cyanobacteriia > Phormidesmidales > Phormidesmidaceae > Phormidesmis. The sequence continues at coordinate 17,079 of JBGTGK010000269.1, read as the reverse complement.
TGCAGTGGGTGTCGGGGCAGGTATTGGGAATGCCTAAAACCCCTGCTAGAGCCTTGGTGCGACTGATGCTGCCGGTGATGGGAGCCAGTGCTTTTCTGAATAACACGCCGGTTGTGGCTATGTTCATTCCGGTGGTTAACGACTGGTGCCGCAAGCTGCGCTTTAGTCCTTCTAAGCTGATGATTCCGCTGAGCTACGCGGCTATTTTTGGCGGACTGTGCTCCTTAATCGGCACCAGCACTAATCTGGTTGTGAATGGACTGTTGATAGATGCCACCCAAAAGCCTGGACTTAAGCTATTTGATATTGCCTGGGTAGGGGTGCCTTGCGCGATCGCAGGCTTTCTATTCCTACTGATCACTCAGCAATGGCTGCTGCCGAACCGTCAGGCAATTTTAAGCGATACAGATGACCTGCGCCAGTACACAGTAGAGATGAAGGTGCCACCTGAGAGCCCGCTGATTGGAAAAACGGTCGAAAAAGCAGGCTTACGCCATCTGCCAGATCTCTACCTGGGTGAAATTCAGCGCGGCCCTCAGGTGCTATCGGCGGTTGGATCTCAAGAGATTTTGCAAGAGAACGACCAGCTGCTGTTTGTTGGAGTAATTGATTCTGTTTTAGATTTGCAGCGAATTCGAGGGTTGCAGCCCGCCACCGATCAGGTTAGCAAACTCAACAGCCCCAGTGCAGAGCGCTGCCTAATTGAGGCGGTGGTTTCTAACACCTGCCCGGTGCTAGGCCAAACCATTCGCGAAAGCAAGTTTCGCACTCGCTACAACGCAGTGGTGGTGGCAGCAGCTCGAAATGGCGATCGCCTGATGGAAAAAATTGGTGACATTCGCCTTCGCGCAGGCGATACGCTGCTGCTTGAAACCTATTCTTCTTTTGTCAGCGAGCGCCGCATCTCTCGTGACTTTTACCTGATTAGCAGCGTGCCTAATTCTGAACCGATTCGGTATGAGCGATCGCTCTACGCCTTTGCCCTCACTATCATGATGGTTTTACTCGCTGCCGTTGGCTGGCTGAGTATGCTACAGGCCGCTGTGCTAGCGGCGGTGGGGATGCTGGTATTTGGCTGCTGCTCGCCCTCTCAGGCTATTCGCAGCATAGATTGGTCGGTGTTACTGGTGATTGCGGCGGCGCTAGCGCTGGGGCAGGCGCTGGATTCTAGCGGGGCGGCTGAGGCGATCGCCAGCAGCTTTATCCGTTTAGCTGGCAACAATCCCTGGTGGGTGCTGGTCGCTGTTTACACCATCACCACTATCCTGACCGAAATCATTACTAACAACGCCGCAGCGGCCCTGATTTTTCCCATTGCTCTCTCACTAGCCAATCAGCTAAACACCAGCTACTTGCCGTTTGTGATTGCGATTATGGTCGCTGCTTCTGCCAGCTTTGCAACGCCCATCGGCTATCAAACAAACCTGATGGTGTATGGCCCCGGTGGCTATAAATTCTCTGACTTTATGAGAGTAGGCATTCCCTTGAATCTGCTGTACGGCATTATCACGGTCTTCATAACGCCTTTGGTTTTTCCTTTTTAAGGCTAGCTACATTGCATCGTGATTGTGCTTGTTCGTATTGGGCATGTCCAGACCTGGCATGTCCGTACCTGACTGTTCACCGTGATGCATGAGGCCCATGGTCGATTGCCCCGATGCCACTATGCCCATCGAAACTAGGCCAGCCGTCAGCACGCCCATAGAAACCAGTCCTGCGGAGAAAACGCCCATAGAGATAACGCCAATAGAGATAATCCCGTGAGAGACAATGCCGATAGAGATGATGCCGTGAGACGTCACCCCTACAGCAACCACGCCATTAGCACTAATTCCAAAGGAGAAAAACTTTTTCTTAGGCGAGCGGACTGCCATGAGCTAACTTCAAAATAGAGCCTTAGGAGCTTAGCCCACAGCCTGCAAATCGATCAAAAGACGCTCGGTCAACTATCTTCTTTGACCAAGCGTCTTTTGACATGTTTGACGCTTAAAAAGATGATGCTGAGCTACTCCTAAGCGTTAAGAAAAGATATGACACTCAGTAAATCCGAAGCGGTGGTTAATCAGCCATTGTCGATTGAGTCGCCGAGCAACCGATTTTACCGGACGGTATGGCGCTGGCACTTTTATGCCCGGCTGTTTGTTATCCCCTTCATGCTCATTTTGGGTACGACAGGCATTATCTATCTTTTTAAGCCGCAGCTAGACACGGTCATGTATCACCACTTAATGTTTGTGCAGCCGAGCGCCACTATGCTGCCCTACACAGAGCAAGTGCAAATTGCTCAAGCGGACTATCCAGAGTCAACGGTGACTAAGTTTACGCCTAGTATTGCGGCTGATCGCAGTGCTGAAGTCACGCTAGCTACCGCCGATGCGCGTGAGCTGGCAGTGTTTGTTGATCCTTATCAGGGTCAGGTGTTAGGCGTACGTGATGAAGAGAGAAATCTTCAGGCGATCGCTCGCAAAATTCATGGCGAGCTGCTGATTGGCGACTGGGGTGATCGCCTGATTGAGCTAGCGGCCTGTTGGGCATTGGTGCTGTTAATTTCTGGACTTTACCTGTGGCTACCCCGCAAAAATATTTCAATCATGGGCACGTTTATCCCTCGCCTTTGGAGTAAAAACAAGCGCATCTTCTGGCGTGATTTACACGCGGTTCCTGGCTTTTATGGTGTACTGCTGATTGGTTTTTTGCTGCTAACAGGGCTTCCCTGGACGGGGTTTTGGGGAGATACTTTCGCGCAGGTGTGGGGGCGTTTCCCGGATAAAATGTGGGACAACGTGCCTCAGTCCGCTCTGGTGACGGGCTCGCTTAATCGACGTAGCGATACCTTTGTGCCCTGGGCGGCTGAGCAAATGCCAATGCCACAGTCTAAGTTTAGGTCTGGTCTGCAAGGTAGTGTTAAAACTCTAGATAGCTCAAATGCCTATACAGCAGAGCTAGTTGCCAACCTCAACAGTTCCACCAACAGCATTCCGGCTGTGCTTAATAAGGTAGTGGCTCTGGCAGTCAAAGAAGGCGCGCCTCCTGGGTTCAGCGTTGCTTTTCCTGAAGATGCAACAGGCGTGTATACGGTCTCAGCGTCTCCTAACGATCCGAAGCAGGAAATGACGATGCATATGGATCAATACAGTGGCGCACTGCTAGCAAGCGTCGGCTGGAAAGATTATGGCCTGGTGCCCCAAGCGGTTGAAATGGGTGTGGCGATACATATGGGCAAGTATTTTGGTCTACCCAATCAGCTATTGATGTTATTTGCTGCGCTGACCACAATTTTGCTCTCTGTGACGGGGGCCGTGATGTGGTGGCAGCGTCGTCCCAATGGCTCTGGGCTGATTGGCGCTCCGGCCATGCCGCCTTACCGACAGCATTGGAAAATACCGCTGATTATCGTAGCGGTTTTGGGGCTGGTTTTTCCGTTTGTCGGCCTTTCGCTCGTGTTTGTGCTGCTGCTAGATTACTTTGTGCTTGCGCGCATTCCTTTCTTCAGACGCGTATTTGGTTAATATGAAAAGCTGATATTTGTAGGTGCGATCGCGGCTTTAAAGCTTGGTCGTCGGATGCTGTGCGTCGAATCTTCTATGATTGAGGAAAGCGAGGCGAACGTTATGAACCAGCGATTAGTTGAATCGGTAGCGCAAACTATACTGGCAACGAAGACGCTATGTCAAACCATGAATAGGTTTTTTTAGATGCCAATTATTTCATTGCGTTAGTTTCCGCCTCAGACAAATACCATCTGAAGGCTGAGGAGCTTTCTTGATGGGTAATTGACGATCGTGTCGAAACTATTACAACCAGGGCAGTTCTATTAGAAGTAGGTAATGCGCTCTCTAATCATCGCTATCGACAGGCCACAGTGAAGCTTCTAGAGTCAATCGAAAGAAACGCTGAGATTGAAGTTATATCGTTAACTGAAAGCCTATACATTCAAGCGTTAGATCTATTTAAGTCTCGCCTTGATAAGGAGTGGGGCTTAGTTGATTGCGTGTCCTGCATTGTAATGCGAGGACAAGGAGTAACTCAAGCCCTAACTGCCTATCGGCATTTCCGGCGAATGGGCTTTCGCGCGTTGCTCCTGGAACCGCGCTTGTAACCTTAGCGCTTAGCGATCGCCCCCATCCCAACTCCAAAACGTAATAGAATCGTAACCGCACAGACGTTCGACCAGCGCTCAACATCAGCACTCACCACCAGCGGCTATGACAAACTCTACTCTCGACGATAAGACAGTTGTTCGCGACTATTTCAACGCGACGGGCTTTGACCGCTGGAAGCGTATCTATGGCGATGGCGAAGTGAATAAGGTGCAGGTCAACATTCGCGCCGGGCACCAAAAAACCATTGATAACGCGCTGGCGTGGTTTGCCGAAGACGGCGATTTGTCAGCAGTAACAGTGTGCGATGCGGGCTGTGGCGTGGGCAGTCTGGCAATTCCGCTAGCGGAGATGGGCGCAAAGGTGTTTGCCAGCGATATTTCTGAGAAAATGGTGGGTGAGGCAAAGGAGCGGGCGGCAGCACAGCTAGGCGAAAGCGATCCGATGCCACAGTTCGAAGCACTGGACTTAGAAAAAATTGAGGGCAAGTATCATACGGTGGTGTGCTTGGATGTGCTAATTCACTACCCGCAGGAAAAGGCAGATGCGATGATTGCACACCTGAGTTCGCTAGCGAGCGATCGCGTCATCCTTAGCTTTGCACCAAAGACCTGCCTTTACGCCACGCTTAAAAAAGTGGGTGAATTTTTCCCAGGGCCGAGCAAGGCGACGCGGGCTTACCTGCACAGAGAGAAAGATGTTGTGCGATCGCTGGAGGCGAATGGCTGGGAAATTGGGAGGCGATCGCTCAATAAAGCCCCCTTCTATTTTTCGCGCCTATTAGAAGCTACTCGCAAGGCATAAGCACACATGCCATCATGAATTTTATGACGCGCGTCGTGAGGGTTGGGCTACCCACGTTGGGGCTGACTATAGGGCTGTTGTGTTTAGGGCGAGCCTTCTTCGTCGGGGCGATCGCCCAGGGAGAGACTAGGCCAACGCCAGCGCTAGAAACCGCCCTAGATAAAAATCTCAACCGACTCAACAAACGAGAGACCATCACTGTCGGTCTGCTGCTGGGCATCCCCTGCACCTTTGGGTCGCTACGAATGCTGACGACTTTTAGGCGTAACCACAAACTTGCCCAATCTCAGCGGCTACAGGTTCTTTTTTACAAGGCGATCAAAGCTAACAACGGTCGAATAAATGCGCTTCAGCTAGCGATGCTAGCCGAAATATCAGTGCAGGACGCCAAAACGTTTTTAGACGCTTGGGCAGGGCCACTCCATGCCAGCTACCAAATTGATGAAACTGGCCTGATGGTATATTGCTTCAACGCTTCTGAAACCGACCGGCCTAACCGGTTAGCCCCCTAAGAGAAAACCCTCAGAAGAAACCCTCAGAGAGAACTCTAAAAGAAGTCGTAAGATAAAACCGTAGCGCTGCTGAAGAACTGCTTATGGCCCGTTTATTTTTTGCCGTTGCCTCAATCCTCGCGGCCCTCTCTGTGGCAGGCGGAGCCTTCGGTGCCCACGCCCTCAAAGGAAAGCTCAGTGAAAGCGCACTCAGCAGCTTTGAAACCGGTGTGAGATATCAGATGTACCATGCGCTGGCCCTGCTGGCTGTCGCTTTTTTAATCAGCCAATACCCCGAGGCCAAAGGGCTTGTTACCGTAGGCTGGTGCTTCATCGTCGGCACGATCCTTTTCTCGGGCAGCATATACGGCCTTAGCTTAGGCGGCATCAAAGCCCTCGGGCCAGTCACCCCTCTGGGCGGCGTGGCTTTTATCATCGGCTGGGGCCTGCTGGCTTGGACGAGTCGATCTATTTTCTAAAGGCTCACTTTCTAAAGGCTTACTCAGCTACCAGCTCACCGTTGACTTCATTAATCGGGCGACGACGTAGCTCGGACGACTCTGTGCGCGGCAGCAGGTCAAAAATCTCGCGCATTTTATCGTCTATCTTTTCGTAAGAAGTCTGGCCCACTTCATCAAACACAACGTTACCTGCCGCATCAAACAGCACCGTCTGCGGTACAGCGCCTTTAAAGTAGTAGCCCGGCTCAGTTTTTTCGTAGCTGTCTTTAAATGGGAAAGAGTCGGCAGCAACAGCTACAAAGTTAGAGACTCTGCCATAGGGCGCTTGCAGCTGCGAGACTACCGAAGAAAACTTCTTGCTATCGCGGCTGTCGTCTACATAAAAGATCAGCAGCGTGGGCTTAGCTTGCTTGAACGACTGCGCCAGCGAAAACTTGGGCGGCACGATGGAGCCGTTACCCGCATAAAGGGCGAAAATATTGCCGTCGTAGTTGTCGTCGTTGAGGTCGGCTAGGGCGGTAGCACTACCTAAGCTGAGCCATAGGGTTGCTATCAACAGCACGCTTGCCAGCGTCGGCCTTAGCATTAGCCCTAGCTTTAGACGAAGCCTACGGAAAAAATTAGCCAGCATAAGATCCTCTTTCACTCTTTAAAACTCCTGTAACGACACCCGACCAGTTTCTCTCCTAGATACGATACCTTTGGGTACCTCTAGACACCTCGAAAGCTTCCAGCAATGGTTTCAAGCGTCCCTTTATTGCTGCGATATTGAGATTCTGTTGTCCAGCCAACGATCTGATAGTATTTGTCTCGTCCTTTTACAGTGGTGTGTAAGTACACGACAGGCTGGCCGTCTACGGTGCCTCTAATTTCATACTGCACTGCCGGATTTCCGTTTAAGGAGGTCAGGCCAGTAGGAGATTCTCCTTCAAACCTGTCCATGCCTTCTTCAATCAGCCAGCGGTACTGCTTTGCATTGTTTTCCAAGTCAAACTGGCTGAGCACCGAAACGCTTTCAGAAAACACGGCAGCGGACATATCTTGGGATGGGTATGTTGTGTAAATATCGGCACTCCCCCTTTTGTCACTGCCCGCAACAACCCACCCGTTAGGCACCGTTATTCTAACTTTGGTAGAGGCATTTTCTAAGTCTGAGGGGCCGTTAATAGGGGTGTCTTTCACGGCTACCGCATCGGGAGCACTCCGATCGCGGAAGGGGTGGCGCAAAAAAGAGCAGCCACCGATTCCAGCAGTCAATAGTAGGGAGATAGCTAGACCTTTAACTAAGCCGTTGACAGGGGAATTGGGGCGCATCATTTTTGGGGCAACCGTGCCTGAAGCAAATATGTCTAAATAGGCTAGCCAAAGCATAGCAGCCGGTGATGAAGTAAGGAAATATTCCCGCTTCCCTCTATGCTGGATATAGTTACAGTAAAGCGACATCTATCCCTATGCTCAGAGCCGGAATTGTTGGATTGCCCAACGTCGGAAAATCGACGCTATTTAACGCGGTTGTCGCAAATGCGAAGGCTCAGGCCGCAAACTTCCCCTTTTGTACCATTGAGCCCAATGTAGGTATAGTAGCGGTGCCAGACGCACGATTGCAGGTGCTGGCAGATATTTCTACCTCGAAAGACATTACCCCGGCCAGGGTAGAATTCGTAGATATTGCGGGCTTGGTGAAGGGGGCTAGCCAGGGTGAGGGCTTGGGCAATCAGTTTTTGGCAAATATTCGTGAAGTCGATGCCATTATTCATGTGGTGCGCTGCTTTGAGAATGACGATATTATTCATGTCTCGGGCTCTATCGGCCCCTTACGGGATATTGAAGTCATTAATTTGGAGCTAGCGCTATCGGATTTATCTCAGCTTGAGAAGCGGATGGATCGGATTCGTAAGCAGGCTCGCAATAATAAGGAAGCGCAGGCCGAGCTGGAGGTATTGGAGAAAATTCAACCTGTTTTGGACGAGGGCCACGCAGCTCGTACGGTGGAGCTAGATGAAGAGGAAGCGCTGATGATTAAGCCGCTGGGCCTGCTAACGCGCAAGCCTGTCATCTATGCGGCTAACGTTTCTGAAGATGATTTGGCCGATGGAAATAAATGGGTAGACGAAGTTCGCAGGCACGCCGAAGGTGAGGAAGCTCAGGTGGTGGTCGTCTCAGCGCAGGTAGAGGCTGAGCTACTGGAAATTCCTGAGGAGGAGCGGGCGGACTTTTTGGAAGCGCTGGGCGTTGAGGAAGGTGGCTTGCAGTCTTTGATCAGGGCGACTTATGAGCTGCTGGGGCTGCGCACCTACTTTACGACGGGGCCAGAGGAGACTCGCGCTTGGACGATTAAGGCGGGGATGCTCGCACCTCAGGCGGCGGGCGTGATTCATACCGATTTTGAGCGAGGGTTTATTCGCGCAGAGACGGTGGGCTATAACGATTTGGTGACATTGGGCTCGATGGGTGCGGCTAAGGAGAAAGGGCTGGTGCGCAGCGAGGGTAAGGAATATACGGTGCAGGAAGGTGATGTGATGTTGTTTCGGTTTAACGTGTGATGCCGAGGTAACGGGGTGTGCTCGGTGATGCGGTGGGGCTGCCTATTTATACGGAAAATTTGCTTCGGCTCTAGGCAGGGGGTTCAGATCCGATTAGAATCTGCCATAGTCACTACTGCACCTGAAGCGTTTCATGTCCTCCTTGGTTAACTGGCTAACAAAAATCCCAAGCTGGGCAGCACTTTCGTTACTGATGAATGGGGTGCTGTTTGGTACGCTTCTAGCCGTTGGGCAAGATGGCACTTATCAGGCTTCGGGCAGCGGTTCTAGCAGCGGTTCTGGCAGTACGTCAGAACCGCCGGAGCTGTGGCGTTCTAGCTTGGATAATCCGCCTAATATGGGCTCTAGTATGGGCAGAGCCATGGCCAATGCCACCATCACGGATGAAGTGGTGGGCTTGCCTAGGCCACAGAGCGATCGCAAGCTTACCTATAACGAGCATGTAAAGTATCTGAGCGATCGCGCCAAAGCCATCGCCGTTAGACATCCCGATCACCTCACCGTACTTTTGGGCGATTCGCTCAGCCTCTGGTTTCCTGGCGAGCTGATGCCGGGTCAAAGAGTTTGGATTAACCAGAGCATTTCAGGTGAAAAAACGAAGGGGCTGCTAAAGCGTTTAGACCTGATTAAAAAAAACGACATCGAATCAATCTTTTTGATGATCGGCATCAATGACCTGATCTGGGATAAAACGGACAGGGAAATTACTAAGAACTACCAGGAGATTGTCAGGCAGCTCAAGGCCGAGCATCCTAATACGCAAATTGTGGTGCAGTCAATTTTGCCGCATGGGGGCGAAAATTCTAGCTGGGAAAGCCGCGATAAGCTGCTGGCGCTGCCGAGTGAGCGGATTGTCACGATGAATGAAACGCTCAAAAAAATTGCCAGGGAGAATGGCGCTTACTATTTAGACTTGTATCCTATTTTTGTGACCGGGGAAGGGAAGCTACGGCCTGATTTAACGACGGATGGGCTGCATTTGAATCGGGAAGGCTATTTGGTTTGGCGCAGTGCGATCACGCTTTATGCACAGCTAGAGCTTCAAAGATCTACCGCAGAACCCACCGCAGGGGTCGAGACGGTTGGGTTAAAGCCGCCACAACCCAACCTACGGTAGACTTGATGGAATAGAAATCTTGCCGGATGTCTTTAACTTCCATCTTTAAACTTCATGGATACCAAAGCTTTTAAGCGCGCCCTCAACCACTCTGACAACTACTACCGCAATCAGGGCTTTGGCCAAAAAGATGACGTTGCCGGGCTGATGCAAGCCGAGTACGAAAGCAATCTGATTCAAAAAATTAGAAACAGCGGCAATCTGCTCGTGAATGGCGAGGTCACTATTCACCTGGCGGAGTCTTTTGGCTTTTGCTGGGGGGTGGAGCGGGCGATCGCGATGGCCTACGAAGCCAGAGCGCACTTTCCTAACCAGCGCATCTGGATTACCAACGAAATTATTCACAACCCCGAAGTGAACCAGCAGCTCAAGCTGATGGACGTGCAGTTCATTGAGCTAGCGGCTGATGGTGAAAAAGACTTTTCGGGCGTAGGCCAGGGCGATGTCGTGATTTTGCCTGCTTTTGGCGCGAGCGTACAGGAAATGAAGCTGCTGCACGATAAGGGCTGCACCATTATAGATACCACCTGCCCCTGGGTTTCCAAAGTGTGGAATACCGTGGAAAAGCATAAAAAAAGAGAATTTACATCCCTCATTCACGGCAAGTACAAGCATGAAGAAACCGTGGCAACCAGCTCGTTTGCGGGCACTTATTTAGTAGTGCTAAATCTAGCTGAAGCGGAATACGTCGCTAGCTATATTTTGAATGTCGGTAGCCGCGACGAATTCTTGTCTAAATTTTCTCATGCCTATTCAGAAGGCTTCGACCCCGATAAAGATCTAAACGCCGTCGGCATCGCTAACCAAACCACTATGCTCAAAGGCGAAACCGAGCAAATCGGCAGGCTTTTTGAACGCACGATGCTTAAAAAATATGGCCCGCTAGAACTCAACGAGCACTTCCACAGCTTCAATACTATTTGCGATGCGACTCAAGAGCGACAAGACGCTATGTTTAGCCTAGTAGATGCTGATATCGACCTGATGGTAGTGATTGGCGGCTTTAACTCTTCAAACACAACTCACCTGCAAGAGATTGCGATTGAGCGCAACCTGCCATCCTTCCATATTGACAGTGCCGCTCGCGTCGGGCCGGACAATCGGATTGAGCACAAGCCACTGCATAGCGATGAGCTAGCGATTGAGACTGACTGGCTACCCGCTGGCAAAATTTCAGTAGGCGTTACTTCAGGCGCTTCTACGCCGGATAAGGCTGTGCAGGAAGTGATTGAAAAAATCTTTGCGATTAAGTCTCAAGTCCCGGCAACCGTCGGCTGATTCGCCTAGTGGTTCTCTGCTTTAAAGATGCTCAGAGGCATACAAAGTAATGACCGCATTTTCCTACTGAGGACTCACCGGCAGCGCGAACAAAAGCACCCAGCAACAGGCCATTATTACGGCTACGCCAACTGAAATAGAACTCATATCGTCACCTGATGCTAGCTTGCGATATCTACAATCATTGGCCTATCTAGGCCCATCATACGGTAACTGCTACCAGGTCGGGTCTGTCTGCTTTAGCCAGTCTTCGCCGACGCGAATGGTCAGGTCAGAGTCGATATCACCGGTAGAATCGTACTCGATTTGGCCCAGATTGATGGCGTCTTTTAGTGAGCGGGCGCTGCCGATATCGCCACGTTGAGCCACCACCGAGGTTTCCCGCTCAATATCCGACCAGTCGCGCACGATGTACACATTATCAAAGCCCAAATCTCGCAGGTGCTTAGCCATAGAAGCACTGGCATACTGGTCATCGGTGGCATTTTGCACCGCAATTTTCAGCGTACTTAGGGCGCTCTGTGAAGGCGGGTTGTAGTAGTTGCTGCCGGGGCTAGCATCGGTAACCAAATCAGAGGGCTTTGCATCAAAATAGGTGCGCATTAAGTCGCTGCTAGCAGCCTGATCGGAAATCCAATAGCTAGCAGTGTACTCTTCAGGGCTGCTAAATCGCCCTGGCAGCATCACCATGTGCAGATCTTCATGCCTATCTAAATTGAGCCCGAATCCGCCCAAAGCCAGCATCTCTTCTGTGGTCAAGTTAGTGTCAACGTAGGTTTGTAGCACCCGCACAATCTGCGGCAGTTTTGTTATTACTGTGGGATTAGTCATCCGCTGGCGCAGCGCCTTCAGCAGGATTTGCTGCCTTTGCACCCGGCCAATGTCACCGTACTCATCCTGGCGAAAGCGGGCAAACTGCTCAGACTGGTCGCCGTTGAGCGTTTGCAAGCCAGGCTCTAAGTCAATCTTAAGTCCCTGAGTTTTATCTTCGTATTTCATCGGATTGGGCACCATCAGCTCAACGCCGCCAACCAAATCTACGATTTCTTTGAAAGCGACTGTGCTCACTCGCACGTAGCGATCGATTTTGACATTATCAAAATTTTGCATCACCGTTTGGGCAGCCAGCTCAGCGCCACCGTCGAAGTTGGCCTGGTTGATTTTGTCCATGCCGTGTCCTGGAATTTCTACTCGCGTATCGCGCGGAATAGACATGATGTTGACGGACTTTTCTTCGGGGTTAACGCGGACGAGTAGCATGGTGTCTGTGCGGCCTACCAGATCAGTAGGCTTAGCACCCGATACATCACGGGCTTCGTCTAATCCCATGATTAAAATGTTGACCGGGCGAGAGACCTGATAGCGAAAGCCAGAGCGCCAAAGATCGGCTAGGGGCGGGGCTACGGTTTCACCCCTGACCTGAGGGGGAAGAGGAAAAGTAAGGACGGCGATCGCACCCAATCCAGCCGTGACCAACGCCGTAGATCCAAACATTGCCGCCCAAAACGTGCCGCGCATCAGCTTACGTAAGCTCCCCTCCTTATTTTGCTTAGTCGAGCGGTCTTCTATAGGCTTTTCTATAGGCTTTTCAAAAGGAACAATCGCCACAGGGGAGGGATGGGTAGTGTCATGAGTGGTGTCATGAGTGGCGTCGCGAGTAGCATCACGATAGTCTGCGCGGGACTTTAGGCGTTCAGATTCAGGCGCTGAGCTATCAAAGCCTACATGATTAGAACGGGTGCCATTGAGTTTGTCGTCATCTAAAGAAATAAGGTCTGAAGAAGAGTCTAGTGATCCTTCAGCGTCGGGAGTGGCCTTTTGATTGTTAGGCTGAGTAGTCATTGATGGGCCACGGGCAAAATGAAAGGGAGTTATAAAAGCTACCAAATCCCAGCTAGCCACTTAGTAATCTGTAAGACACTTTTGGAGCTGACCTTTGGCAATTTCAGGATCTTTAGCGAACACTCTGACTAGAAAGCATTGACTAGAACCTTTGAACCGAGCCATCAGTAAGGGACTACTCATGACTCGGTTTATTCTGTCACGTAGCTGTAGCAATGAACCCGGAAATTTGCGAAAACTTCTGCAAATCTGCTTGAGTCTGTGAGCGGCTAGTCAATTATTGGAAGAATTGTGCCCTATACCTTTCTACCAAAGGGTAGGATAAACCCGAAACCTCTGATGGCACAACAGGACTGTTTATGGCGCGTTTTATCCCCATCATTTTAGCTGGCGGCAAAGGTGAGCGCTTTTGGCCCGTCAGTCGGCTGAAGCGTCCCAAGCAGTTTCTCTGTTTAGATGGGGGGAAGCGATCGCTGCTTCAGTCCACCGCCGATCGACTGCTCCCGCTGGCTGGCTGGGATTCGCTCTTTGTCATTACTGCCTCACATTTAGCTGATGGCGTTCGCGAGCAGCTGCCTGATATTCCCAAGGCCAACATTTTGGTAGAGCCTCAGGGCCGTGATACCGCCCCAGCGGTGGCCTGGGCAACGTTAGAAGTCGCTAAGCGCTATGGCGATGACGCGGTGTGCGGGTTTTTCCCAGCTGATCATTACATTACGGATAGGGTTCGCTACTGTGACACGCTGAGCGCAGCGGCAGAAATGGCGGTGAGTAAGGGCGCGATCGCCACGCTAGGCATCACGCCCACCTTTCCATCAACGGGCTATGGCTACATTGAGCAGGGCGCTGAGGCGGGCACATTCAGTGCAGGCACCGTTAAAGACCTGCCTGCCTATAAGGTCAGTCGTTTTACTGAGAAGCCGAATCAGGTGATCGCCGAAAAATTTATGAGCAGCGGCCTGTATAGCTGGAACAGCGGCATGTTCATTTTCCCCGCAGCGGTGATGATCGCTGAGCTTCAAACCCACGCACCCGAAATGACCAGCGCCCTCATGGAAAAAGGCGTAGACGCCTACGCCACCTTAGGAAAGCTCAGCATTGACTACGCCGTCATGGAAAAAACCGACCGGGCCTACGTCGTCCCGGCTGACTTTGGCTGGGATGACTTGGGCGACTGGAACGCGATTGAAAGACTGCTCAAAGGCGATACGGACAATGTAGAAATGTGCGAGCACCTGGGCATAGACACCCATGGCAGCATTGTGTACAGCGCTGACCCTGATGAGGTGATCGTCACGATTGGATTAGAAGATGTTGTGATCGTTCGCGACGGCAATGCCACGCTGATTGTGAAAAAAGATCGCACTCAAGAGATCAAGCAGGCCGTCAAAGCGCTCGGAGCCGAAGACAAGTTTCGGCATTTACTCTAAAAGGATGATTTCTAACAAAATATCTACCAAAATATCTACAGTCGAATGTCACCGCTGACGGCGTAGTGGAGTCTTTGCATCAGTAATTCCGCACGAGCTTGCCTGTGAAAACGCTACGCTATAGCAGGACGAATGCATTCGTTCGGGTAATCTCTCTGTCTTTTTGCCCCTTTCGCCCCTTTCGCCCTTGATAAAGTCCTTTAAATCAACAACAAACAACATTGACAGCTTTTCTTCGAAGAGTCACTGACTCCTTTGCTATTTTCAAAAACATGCCCCGGCTAATTCGGCTGGTGTGGCAGGCGTCGCCGGTTGCGCTCATGATGAACCTGGCGCTGACGCTCAGCAGTTCATTAATACCGGCGACGCAAATCTACATCAGTAAGCTGATAGTGGATCGGGTAGTCGCATTAGTGGGTGAAGGAGCAGCGATCGCCCTCATCCTGCAATCGCTCACGCCCCTGGTAGTCGCAGGTTTCGGCTTTTTGCTATTACAGGCCGTTTTGGATCAGCTCGGTAGCTACACCACGCAGATTATGAGCGATCGCTTCCTCCTATTTGCCAACACCCAGCTCCTTCAGCAGGCCACCCGGCTAGACCTGGCTCACTACGAGTCGGCTGAATTTCACGACCTAATGGAGCGCGCCCAGCAGAGCGGCAGCAACTACCCCATGCGAGTGATGCAGCTCTTGCTACAGCTCTTAGGACAAATCACCCGCTTACTTGGGCTGTTGGCTTTACTGCTGCGGTTCAATCCGCTGGTATTTGTGCTGCTTTTGCTGAGCGCCCTGCCCACCTTTTGGGTCAGCGTTCGCTTCTCCAACCGTCGCTTTTGGATGACCCGCCGCCAAACTCCCAGCCGCAGACTGGCGGACTACTTTGGCAAAATTCTGACTGAGCCTACGTTCGTCAAAGAAGTGCGTCTGTTCAACTTGGGTAGTCACTTGGCAGGGCAGTATCACGATATTCGTGAAGAATTTAACCAAGAGTCTAAGCTGCTGGCTCGGCGGCAGGGCTTTGCGCAAGTTAGCCTAGCAATCATCTCAGCGGTGGGTTTCTACGGTGCGTATGCCTTGGTGCTATGGCAAACCGTTCGAGGCTTTGTGACCATCGGGGACTTGACGCTGTACGCAGGCACCTTTCAACAGGCCCAGGCAGCGACTACAGGCATCTTAAACACCACCGCTACGCTGTATGAGTTCAACCTATATGTCTCACAATATTTTGAATTTCTTGACCTGACGCCTCAAGTGGTCAGCCCGCGCCAGCCCAAAAGTTTCCCTGAGCCCATTCGCGAAGGGCTCGTTTTACAAGACGTTTGGTTCACCTATCCTGGTAGCAATCAGCCAACGCTCAAACGTATCAGCCTAACGGTAGGGCCGCAAGAATGCGTTGCTCTAGTGGGACTCAACGGTTCGGGTAAAACCACGCTGCTAAAGCTGCTAACGCGACTGTACGACATTGATCGCGGCCTGATTGCCATCGACGATATCTCACTCAGCGCCTTTAATTTGAAGGACTTGCGGCGCAATATCGGCGTGCTTTTTCAGGATTTCGCTCGCTATGCGCTTTCAGCTAAAGATAACATTGGCTTTGGCAATTTGCCTGACAGGGAGGATGACGAGCAGGTTATTCAGGCGGCTACCGACGCGGGCGCCACGGCTGTGATCGATGGGCTAGACCGGGGCTATGAAACGGTGCTAGGCAAAATGTTTGAAGGCGGGGTGGACTTGTCGGGCGGGCAGTGGCAGAAGATTGGACTATCGCGGGCGTTTATGTCGCAGGCGCAGATTTTGATTTTGGACGAGCCGACAGCGGCAGTGGATGCGATCGCCGAACACGATCTCTTTGAGCGCTTCCGACAGCTCACCCAGGGCAAAATGACCTTTTTAGTCAGCCACCGATTTTCTACCGTGCGCATGGCCGATCGCATTGTCGTGCTAGAAAACGGCGAAATTATTGAAACGGGCACCCACGAGCAGCTCATCGCCACACAGGGCCGTTACGAAGAGATGTTTCGCTTGCAGGCCGAAAGCTATAACCCAAGCTATAGTCCGACCTACATCGCGCAATGAGTAGTGCTCTATTGAGAACTTTGGAGAACTTTGGAGAACCTTCCTTTCGATGCTTCACAATGAGCGCTTTCTAGCTAATATTGATCCAGCACTCGTTACTATAAAAAATTGCGATGGATATCAGGTTTAAGCTCTGGATTGGCGTTTTTAGCTCTTTGCTCCTGCTCTGGCTAGGCGTTAATTTTTTGGTCTAATTTTTTGGTCTAAGCCATTGCGAACAGCGTTGCCCAGTCTATTTCGGCTGGGCGATCGTCCTGACTAATCATTTCAACCGCCTTATTTTCCGCTACCGGCAGCTCCAAACAGGCCACACAGGCCGCCGCCACATCAATTCGGCTGGTTTGTCCGTTTAGCGTATCGCCCGTCTTCATCACCACTCCCAGCTTTCCTGCCGTACTCGCCTGCACCAGCGAGTTAAAGTCACGTGAGGTGTAAGGCCCATCGGTGAGCTGACCGGGACGAATAATCGTATAGGGCAAACCCGAGCGCAGAATTGAAGTTTCGCCTTTGCCCTTGGCGTCAAGTACGCCATAGGCATTTAGCAAGCTGTAGGGAAACTGATCTTTACGAGCTATCCCGCAAGACGACACGAACACAAACCGCCGCAGGTCAGCGGGCGCAGCCCGTAGCAAATTGCTAACGCCCAGGGCATCTACTGCCTCTGGCGAATTGCGAGCGTTGGCATTGCGAAAGTCTTCATCTAAATAAACTTTGGCCCAGTTAGCGACTTGCTCTAGCGGGTTGCTGCCTAAGTCGTCCTTAAAGTCCCATCGATCCGAGGGCAGCGCCGTTGTCCCCGTCGCACATATCAGATGAGTAATGCCGTCGGTAGCGGCCTGCAAAGTTTCGGGCTTTCGGGTATCGCCGACCGCAATCTCTACTTTGCCCGCAAACATAGTCTGCGCTTTTTCAGCGCTGCGCGTGAGCACTCGCACCCG
>JBGTGK010000268.1:0-24237 GCA_041746795.1 Phormidesmis sp. | reverse complement strand
AACTGCGCCCACGCGCGGCCAAAGCTCGGCAGCAACGCCTCAAATTCGGTGACGGTAAGTCCCGTCAAGCTCTTCAGTATTCGAGGTTTTCCCTTTAGCTCTGCGTAGGTTATTCTCATCCCACTGTCTTCCTATTCCCCTAGTCAGTTTTTATTTTACCGCGCTAATTCCCGATAAAGTCTAATGTATAGCTTATTATTAATGGGGGCGGGGGGACTTGAACCCCCACGACTTTTACGGTCAACGGATTTTAAATCCGCAGCGTCTACCATTCCGCCACGCCCCCTCATGAGCATCATAGCTGCCACTCACAGACAACTATTTCACCACCAAGTGGGCCTATATGCAACCAATCGACGGTATCTGCGTAAAAGATGCGCAGCGATCGCAGCTTGCGGTCTACTATATAAAGAGCAAATGTCCCAATGCATACCCATGAATTTTCCTGCGCTTGAAACTTCTACGCTGCTTGGCCTGGCAACCTATGCCATCCTAGGCGGACTTTATTTGGTCGTCGTGCCGCTAGCGCTGATGTACTACATTAAGCTGCGATTCAATGTTATGAGTTCTATCGAACGGTTGAGCCTGTATAGCCTCACGCTGGTATTTTTCCCTGGTATGTTGGTGCTCAGTCCGTTTTTGAACTTTCGGCCTAAGCGCCGCGAGGCTTAACGCAAAGCAGCCTTTAAACGGCGCTTCGAAACTATGCGACGAATTGACGTAATCGGGATTGGGGTTGGGGTCTTTACCGCAGGTGGTCTGCTGTATCTAGCATTTTCTTGGGCGGGGCTAGATGGCCTGTCGGCAGGGATTTGGAGCCAGGTCGTGTTTGTGATTGGCCTGCTGGGTTGGACGGCAACCTATGTAGCTAGAGCGCTGGGTAAGAAAATGACTTACTACCAGCAGCTAGAAGACTACGAGGAGGCGGTGCTGCAAAAGCGGTTAGAAGAAATGAGCCCGCAGGAGATAGCGCAGCTTCAGGCTGAGGTAGATCAAGAGCGGCAGGCGCTGGCTGAAAAGAGCTTAGCGGAAAAAGAAACAGCGCGGGTGGAAAAAGAGTCGGCTGAATCTGCGCTGTAGTTTTAGCAATGGCTAGTCTTTGGTGATCGCTAGTCTTTAGCGATGGCTTTAGATATATAGTCGTTAGGTGTGTGCTTTTTGGCAGAGGCCGATGAAGGTAATTCCGGTGGATCCTTATGGTGATGGTGTCTGAAAAAGTGTCTGTTTCGGAACAGTTCGAGCGGTTACGGGCGGCGGGCGAATGTGCTCTGATTCCGTTTATTACGGCGGGCGATCCGGATATGCGAACAACGGCTGAGGCTTTGCAGGTGCTGGATCGCAGTGGCGCTGATTTGATTGAGCTGGGCGTGCCTTATGCCGATCCGCTGGCAGATGGGCCAACGATTCAGGCGGCGGCAACGCGATCACTCAAAAAAGGCACCACGCTAGAGGCCGTTCTTGACCTGATTAAAGACGTGAGCCCCAAGCTTTCAGCGCCGATTATTTTATTCACTTACTACAACCCGGTGCTAAATCGCGGCGTAGAAACCTTCTTAAAAGACATTTATGCGGCAGGAGCGCGCGGACTGGTGGTACCTGACCTACCGCTAGAAGAAATGGATAGCCTGCTAACAGCAGCGGCAGACATTGGCATCGCGGTGATTTTGCTGGTAGCGCCGACTTCGCCAAAGGAGCGGATTCAGAGGATTGTTGAGCGATCGCAAGGCTTCGTATACCTAGTGAGCGTAACCGGCGTAACCGGCGTCCGCCAAAAAATTGCCAACCGCGTAGAAGGCCTGCTAGCTGACTTACATAAGGCAACCAATAAGCCCATTGGCGTTGGCTTTGGTGTATCTGAACCGGCTCAAGCCAAGCAGCTAAAAGACTGGGGCGCAGATGGTGTGATTGTCGGCAGTGCGATTGTGAAGCGGCTAGCCGAGGGCACACCCGAAGAAGGTCTAGCCGCTGTCGGTGAATTTTGCACTCAGCTAAAAGCCGCCATCAAATCGGAAAATCTTTAGCTGAAAATAGATCTAAACAAATAGCTCTATCGTGATAGGCATCTGTTTGTGTAAATTTTTTTGAAGGTTAGGCTGATGAGTCATCCTCGAATTTTAGATCCGCAAGCTAGCTATACCTTCAGCAAATATTTTGAGCTGAGCTTTGATGCGGAGGATATTTTTGCAGAGTTAGGCTGCACCTATAGCCGGATAGCATTAGGTCTTCCTGACTTTGCTCAGCCTATTGACTTCGCCGATGAACTTCGCCAGCGGCTAGAGATTGCCGTAAAATTGACCGGTTTGACGAGTGAAATGGCGCGACGAGAGGCGCTCATTGCACCGGTTATATTTGCCGTGTGCGGATATGCAGATCAAACCCTGAAGATTGAGTATCGAGTTGAGGTAAGCAACCAGCTCAAAGGTACCTTTGATTATTTTGTGCCTAGCCCCCAGAACTTACTTGTGATTGAGGCTAAGAACGCTGACTTAAGTAGAGGGTTTACGCAGCTGGGTGCCGAGCTAATTGCACTCGATCAGTGGACGCGGCAAGATACCCCTATTCTCTATGGTGCAGTGACTACCGGAGAGTCCTGGCAATTCGGACAGTTTTTGCGTGCCGAGCGCAAAATCTTGCAGGATACCAAGTTCTACGCTATCCCATTAGAACTTGAAAAGCTGCTGTCTATTCTACTCGGCATTATTAAATCTCCCTCGGTCTTGGTTTAGGGCGTAGCACTGAGTAAGCAGCTATTTGTTATCGTCCTTATCCTTGGGCTCACTTGACCCTTTAATGAGTTTTTCAAGCGCCTCCCCCAGCTCAACACCGGCAGACTTTTTCTTTTCTTTTTTAGGATTTGCAGCAGCGTGTGCGCTGATAAATGCAAAAATGGCAGCGATCGCGATGAAGGGGAGAGCAGGAAGCATGTGTGTGTATTTTTCTCTGTGGTAGAGCAGTAGTGACGAAATAGAGCTGTGGCGATAGTTACTCAGATACGTAGATAACACTACCCTTATCTGATTAAATAGTACAAATCTATCCCTGTAATATTACTGACTACGCCAGTGAGAATTGTCAGATTTAGCTTTATATTTCGTATTTACACTGTTTTCGACCCGTTCTTAAGAATTTCGTGTAGATTCCAAAGTTAGGGAACTGCGATCGCACTCGAAAAAACAGCCTCACCGTTTTCAGTGAAGCTGCCATTTTGCAATTGATATTGCCTCTACAGCGACTCATCCTGCGGCTGCTCATTATGCGGCAGCGGCCTGAGCTGTGCGGGCGGGTTGTCCCACACAACATGTACATCCCGTTGAGGATATGGGATTTCGATGCCTGCTTTGCGCAGGGCTTTGCTCAGCATAAAATGCAGGTCGCTAGCGATGATGTACTGACGGCTCGGCTGAGAGACCCACACCAGCAAGTCGAACTTTAGAGCGCTCTCACCAAAGCTGCAAAAAAGAACGGTAGCAGGTGGCGCAGCTAGTATGTCTGGATGTTCGCTGCCTACGCGCAGCAGCAGCTCTCGAACCTTGTCAGGATCTGCTTTGTAGGTAACGCCAATGGGAATGCGGATGCGCGAAATGGGATTGCGGTGGCTCCAGTTAATGACTTCATTTTCCAAAAACTGAGAGTTGGGCACAATAATCGACACCTGATCGAGGGTGCGAATTTCGGCAGAGCGTGCGCCAATGCGCTCAACGGTGCCGATATGCTCGCCGATTTGGACGAATTCACCTACCTGAATAGGTCGCTCGAATACCAACACTAGGCCGCTACCAATGTCTTTAACAATGTTTTGCAATCCTAAGCCTGCGCCAACGCCCAGTGCGCTCGCGAGGATAGCCAGCGAGCTTAGATTAATGCCTGAGGCCTGAAGCACCACAATACAGCCGATAAAAACCAGGCTGTAGCGCAGCATGATCGAAATAGCCTCCTGCACGCCTCTGTTAATGCCGGTTTCGTGCAGCACCTTGCGCTTAATTAAGTTAGCAGCGATGCCAGCGGCAAGAATAACTAGCAATATGAGCGTAAGCACCCGAAAAATATCCAAAATTGATATGGGTGCGCTGCCTAGCGGAATCGTGTCGCTAGTAAAGGTGCCTGTGAGCTGAGAAATTACCTGATAGCTGATTTGCCGGGTTTTTGGGAAAAGGCTGGTGACATACAAAAGAGCGCCAACCCAAATGCCTAAGCGCAGCAGCATCAGCGTGGCATTGAGAAAGAGATTGACAATGGTGAATTTTTCGTGACCGCCTTTCCCCGACTTCGGCTGCTCGCTATCCATCGCCGCAGACCGTAAGAACTGGGCCAGATATCTTCGCCACAGTATGCCGGATAGCCAGTGGGCGATCGCCGCGAAAAAGGGCACCACTGGAACTATCCACAGATGCCGCTCAACGTAACCTGGCTGCCGCTGTTCGTGCGCCTGAGCGAAGGTTTTTTCTAGCTGCGTAGCCCATTCACGCGCCTGCACTATCGGTGGGATAAAGGTGCTGCTCGTGTCATCAGGCGTGACGGTAATCTCATACTCTCTAGTGGAATTGTCCAGCGTGGGAAAGCCTAGCCTTACCGTCGCCAGTTTTTCTGAATCAGCAGCAATGCCTACGTCAATTTCGGGCTCCTCCCCTGCTTTGGCAAACTGCTGAAGGTTTTGGCTGATAATTTGAGCGCGGGCCGCTGCGCTGGAGACTGAGGCGGCGTTATTAACGCGAAAAACGACGCGGCTATCCACTACGACTGGCGCTGACCCATCCTTGACGCTCAAAACGTTGGGAAATGAGATTTGGGCCACGATGAAGGGCAGCGCGATCGCCACCGTAAAGCTCAAAACTGCCCCCACTACAAGTCGGGCAATTCGCTGAGGACTATGGCGATCTTTCACTTGGCTACCCTCTTCTGACGCTCTTTTGTACGCGCTCTGTTATGCACCCTAAGGTTGATTACTCATAGCTGCCTCAGCAACTTTAGCTTACTGCCTCAGCAATTGAGTGCTTTAGCGATTGACTTGCTTCAGCAGTTGATGAGATATCTGATGGAATGTCGTTTGGATTTCAGCGAGCCTAATGCTCTTTTAACGAACGCCTGCGGAGCGCAATCGGCAGCGCTGAGAGCAGCATTAGCAGCAATAAGCAGCAGCCAAAGGGGAGCCAGTTGCCGCTAGCGATCGCCTCAGCGCCACTCGCCCCCAGCCAGGTATAGGCCAGCGTTCCAGGAATAATGCCAACCAGCGTGCCCAGCGCATAGGATTTGACGCTGACCGGCGTTAGGCCGAGGGCAAAGTTGACGACGTTAAAGGGAGAGACGGGTGAAAACCGGATGAGCAATATGCAGCTTAGCCCCTCTTTGCACAGCGTTTTATTGAACTTTTTGAGCAGAGTGCTGTGAGCAAATTTCTTTTGAAACCAGTCGTGAAGCAGATAGCGGGCCAGCCAAAACGCGACAACCGCGCCCATCGTTGCGCCAACCACTGAGCACAGCGTCCCCCACCACAGCCCGTATACCGCGCCGCCAACGACCACTAGCACAGTACCCGGTACGCCAATGGCATTAGCGATAACGTGGGCTACCAGAAACATGCTAACGCCGAGTGCTGCCTCTCCAGCGCTTTGTTCACCTGTTCGGGAAAAAAACTGAACTAAGGTTTCACGGTCAAACAGTAGGGCGACTGATGACCAGCCAACGAGGCTTCCAGCAATCATTAGCAGGGCTGCGGCGAAGCAGAAAAACCAGAACTTTCGGTTGCCAAACATCAGACAGTATCCGTAGCTGATTCTGCCTCAGGTACAGCGTCTTTGAGTGCCTTGCGGGCGATTTTGGTGACGTAGAGTGAAATAGCAACTACGGTAACGAAAATAAGGATTTTAATCATCCAGCTAATGACCGGATTGGAGGGCGCTTCACCTGTGCCGAGCGTCGCAATATCACCAATTAGCGAGCCCAGGTAAACGTACATAATTGTGCCGGGGATGATGCCAGTTGTGCCGATAACATAGTCTTTTAAGGACACTTTGGTGAGGCCAAGCGCGTAGTTTAACAGGTTGAACGGGAAGGCGGGAGATAGGCGAATAAGAAAAATCAGCTTGAGGCCTGCTTCGGCGATCGCATTGTCCAAAGCATTAAAAAACCGATTGTCCGCTACCTTTTTGGCGATCCAATCGCGAGCCACAAATCGTCCGACTAAAAAAGCTGCCGTCGCCCCGAGCATCGCGCCAATGAAAACTAGGATAGAGCCTTTGACTACGCCAAAAACAAAGCCTGCGCCCAGCGTGACGATTGAGGCCGGTAGAAAGGCGACCGTGACGACAATGTAGGCGACGATGAAGGCAATGGGGGCGATCGCGCCTAGCCCATTAATCCATTCCACCAAATTTACTAGCTGCATTTGAAGCTGAGCAAAAATTGCAAATGGCCCAGAAGCCTCAGCAGCGGCTGATTGGGCCAGGGCTGGGCCTGCCGCCAACAACAGTCCACCTAACGCAGAAAACAACATAAGCTTACTGGCCTGTCGAAACGGCCTTATTTTTGAAAAGTGAGATAGCTGAAAGTGAGATAACAGCATGTAAAATAGCTCCGTAAGAAAAGAACTGACTACAGCAAAGATCCGCCACAGCTAGAACCACTGCCAGCCGTACAGCCATAGCAATAGGGCCGCGTGACAATCTGTTCAATCACATCCAAAGAGCTAGCCGCTAACAGCTTCGCAACCGTCAGCGCAGTGCCATCTGACAAGCGAGCTGGCAAAGCCTCCATCTGATTAAAATCACAGTCGTACACATTGCCCGAATAGTCGATAGAAAGCTCGTTTCGACACATCAAATGCTCCACCGTACTGGCATTATGATGAGACTCTAAAAACTTCAGATAGGGCTGATGTAGCTGACGATGCTGCAAGTGAAACTTAGTGCGACCAATCGGCAGGTTAGTAATGGTGAAAAGATGGTTGAACACAATGCCAAAATGCTCAGCTAAGTAGGCGCTATAGTCTTTTTGCAGGCCTGCTTGATCGGGGGTTAGCGAGAAATCGGTAGAGTCAGGAACCGGTGGGTTGTAAACCAGATCTAATACAAGGTGAGGATCTCGCCCGTAGCCCAACGCATTCAGCATTTGAATAGCATGAATCGAATCGTTGTAAACGCCCTGGCCGCGCATTGCATCGACATTGTTTTCTAGGTAGCAGGGTAAGGAAGCCACGACATGCAGCTGATGCTGAGCGAAGTATTCGGGCAAGTCCTCATAACCGGGCTCAAAGAAAATGGTCAGGTTAGAGCGCACGATCACTTCTTTATCTTTGGCCCTAGCCGCTTCTACCAGCGGGCGAAAGCCATAGTTCATCTCAGGCGCACCCCCCGTTAAGTCGATTGTTTTAATCTGCTCAAAGCGGTTGATTACCGCTATTAACTGCTCGCATACCTCTGGCGAAAGCTCCTCGGTGCGATGTGGCCCTGCCTCAACGTGGCAATGGCTACAGCTAAGGTTGCAGCGGCGACCTAAGTTTATTTGTAGAACGCTGATCGGCTGCTTGGCTAAAGGCCCGCCGAGTTTTTTTGCAAAAGGCGTGATGGCAGAAGCCGTTTGAGCTTTCGGTAATGAAGAAGTCTGAACCATAAAGTTAGGGGAAGGGAGAAGAGTAGAGGGTTACTCTAACCAGCTTAGTGTTTCTGAGCGGGAACGCTGTGAGGCGTAGTACTTTCTATTACAAGGCTATTAAAGACGGCGATGCTGAGTTTTTGCTTAGAAATATATCAGTGTCCTCTCAGGCTAAGCCCTTAATGTAAAAAGTAATTAATCAAACCACGTTGCATGAAACCCATTGTTGATCATAATTCCATTCAGTTCAGGCTGACCGTTGGCATGTTGCTAGCGTCTATTTTGAGTATTGGTGGCCTTACCGGCTGGATCAATTTGCGAATGCGACAGCTTTTGATTGACAACCACAAGGATAATGCTTCGGCGATTGCTGATCGCCTGGGTGAAGATGTGGGTTTGTATGAGAGAACCGAGCCTATTCCTCAAGCGCTGTCAATGGCAATTGACTATCGCAAGCAGCCAGACATGGCGATTTGGGTGCTTTCTGCTGAAGGCAAGGTGATCGCTCAGTCAGAAACGCTGACAATGGGATCATGGCAAACTAATGGCTTTGCCACAGTGCTGATGGCATCTGTACAAAACGACGCCTCAGGATTGAAGGTTGTGCGCCTGCAAAATCGTAGCTTGGTCACCTGTTCTAGCCCGCTGATAATACACGGAAAAACGGTGGGTTCACTCTACGTTGTAGACGACATCACAGAAGATAAAAAAAGCCTAGCGCGAATTACTCGAACGCTAGCTCTCTCTAGCTTATTGGCGATTGGGGTGGGCGCGATCGCCACCTCCCTATACGTCCGCCGGTCGATGAGACCCATCCTAAAAATGAACCGCCTAGCCGCCAACATCTCTGCCGATAATTTGGCCGGTACCCGGCTAGAATTTGACCGGGCACCGACCGAAGTACAGGATCTGGCGCAAACCTGCAATATGATGATCTCTCGGCTGTCAGCGGCCTGGGATCAGCAGCGCCGATTCGTCAGCGACGTATCCCACGAATTGCGCACACCGCTAACTCTGGTGCATGGCTATCTGCAAAGTACCCTAAGGCGCAGTAGCAACCTTACGGCCCCTCAGCGCGAAGGCTTAGAAATTGCCGCAGATGAGGCCGATAGAACGATTCGGCTATTGCAGGATCTGCTGGACTTGGCTCGGGCCGACGGTGGGCACATGCGGTTTCAAATTGAGCGAGAACCGCTACAGCTGGTGGTCGGTGAGGTGCTGGAGATGAGTCAGTATGTGAGCGATCGCATCCAAGCCGACCTCCAGCCCGTACAGGCGCTGGTCGATCGCAATCGACTAAAGCAGGTGCTCATTAACCTCATTGACAATGCCATGAAGTATTCAGACGACGACAAGCCGATTGAGGTGAGCCTGAAGCGACTCGGCGTTGGCGGCACCTTTCCCGAAGAAACTCGCGCCTACATAGAAGTCAAAGACCAGGGACGCGGCATTCCCCTAGCTGATCTGACCAAAATATTCGATCCTTTTTACCGGGTAGATGAAGCTCGTTCTCGCGCTACCGGTGGCACGGGCCTGGGCTTATCAATTGTTAAAACTCTAGTGGAAGGAATGGACGGTACTCTAAAGGTACAGTCTAAGCTGGGCGAAGGCAGCGTATTTACAGTCAGCCTGCCAACCTGATTTTTCATTTTATTTGCCAATCTATTTAGCCAATCTATTTAGCCAATCTATTTATTAGAGAGAAAGCCTATGTCTGAGAAGGCAGCACGGATTTTAGTCGTAGAAGATGAAGAGAAGCTGGCTAAGTTTGTCCAGCTAGAGCTTGGCTATGAAGGCTATGAGGTCACCGTTGCCAGCGACGGGCTCAGCGGGCTCATGGCCGCTCGTGACACCGAGCCCGATTTGGTGCTGTTGGACTGGATGATGCCAGGTCTTACTGGCGTAGAAGTGTGCAGGCGGCTGCGAGCAACGGGCGCGATGATGCCAGTAATTTTGCTCACCGCTAAAGACGGGATTGAAGATCGAGTAGCCGGACTAGATGCTGGGGCCGATGACTATGTGCTAAAGCCTTTTAGCATTGAGGAACTGTTAGCGCGAGTGCGGGCTCATCTGCGGCGCAACCAGCCGGACGATCCAGAGGCGTTTCAGTTTGCTGATTTGGTGCTGAGCCGAAAAACGAGAGAGGTGACTCGGGGCGATCGCGCCATTGAACTCACTGCTAAAGAGTTTGACCTGTTGGAGTATTTAATCTCGCATCCTAGACAGGTTTTGACGCGCGATCGCATTCTCGAAGAAGTATGGGGCTACGACTTCATGGGCGACTCCAACATTATTGAAGTGTACATTCGCTACCTGCGCCTGAAGCTAGAAGCTGAAAACGAAAGCCGATTAATTCAAACCGTGCGCGGCGTAGGCTACGTAATGCGCAGTTAAGATATTCACTTAATAGGAGCCTTGAGGTTCAAGCAGCAGATAAATACCATCTAGAACCTGGCGCATTCTCACAGTTGATAGCTGACCTATCTTCTTGCCAAGCTGACTTAGATCAACCGCAATTAGCTGCGAAATATTAACAAATTATAGCTGAAGAACCTATTCACAAAGCTCATCTTCAACGAGCGAAAGAGCCTGACTGATTAGGCTATGTTCTTCACCAACAGGCGCGACGCTTCTCAGTACTTCTGCAACTGTTTCAGATCCTAGCTTCCGCTGAATGATCCAGCTAGCCAAATATTGAGAAGATAGACATCCTCCAGCCGTTGCAATGTTGCCTTTGGCGCTAAAGGCTCGGTCGATAACCTGCACACCTGCTTCAATCAGCCAAGGCTTCGTAGTCGAATCGGTGCAGACAGGCATATTTTCAGCC
Source organism: Phormidesmis sp. (assembly GCA_041746795.1). Taxonomy (GTDB): domain Bacteria; phylum Cyanobacteriota; class Cyanobacteriia; order Phormidesmidales; family Phormidesmidaceae; genus Phormidesmis. The sequence goes on along the minus strand of JBGTGK010000268.1, from coordinate 13,823 downwards.
AGTCCAAGGCGCTTCATAATGAGCGCCCCTGAACATTGCGAGCCAATTAGCTGACGCGACGGATCGAGATCAAACTGTGACATCAAATAATCGTCTTGAGCCGCCGTCCTAGTGAGCTTTCCGCTACCAAATAGAATGGCATCCGCTTGATTAGCGAATGAAATCGGCTGTTGAGAGTGTATCTTCACGCCATTCATTGAGGTGACGTACTCGCTCGGCGCAACAATCTCAGCCGTCCAGCCCGCCTGCTTCACCCGATTCAAAATATTCAGCGCCACAAACGAGTCAATCTCATTGAACCCTTCAAAAGTAACAATCGAAATTTTCATCAGCGGCTCTCTTTGAAACAGTTAGCTACGTTAGTTTTAGGCTTCTATGACCGAAATAAAAGATTGTTGACCGTATATGAGTAGCTGTCGATCCTTCGTGACAAGGCTAGCCCCGGTCAATCGACTGGTAGCCGCCAAAATTCTATCTGATGGATCGCCATGAATAGTGCCCGGAAGACGAGAGCTTTCTATCGCTATTTCAGGGGTTAATGGCAATAGGCTCAGTTTTGGAGCGCTTAAGGCTTCTCTTACCCAGTCTATACAGGTTTTCTGAAGTTGAATTCGCCCTCTGGCTTCTAGCATTCCTACTTCCCAAACGGAGATAGCTGAAACGCCGAGACGTGCGGCAGCTTCAACCTTTTTCAGGCAGGTTTTTGATAACTGGTCGCTCTCTTTATTGACTAGCCATAACCAAACGTGAGTGTCCAGCAGTAAGAAATTGTCCTCTTTCTTCGCTGTCGTTTTTGCTAATCCGCTCATGTCAAATCAGCCTCCCAAGATTCATCGAGCGGGGCAACAATATTGCCAGTGATTTTTACTGAGCCTTCCATCCAGCCCAAAATTGAGTCCTGCGATTCTGTTTCTATAGGGACTAACCGGGCCACGGGCTTGCCGTATTTTGTAATCACTATTTCCTCTTTTGTTTGCTGAACACGATCCATAAGCTTGAGGCATTGAGTCTTGAACTGACCTGCGGCAATTTCCATAGTTTTACAGCCTTTCAAGCATTTGATCACAGTTTATGTAATTATATAACCATGGTCATATTTTTATAGTCGCAAATCAAATATGTTGACGATCAATAAAAAGCCTGCTGCTTGTGCCATTAGCAGCTATAGTGTTGGCGAACAAATTTTGACGTAACTCTCTTAAGCTGAGGCGAAACCTATGAAGCAAGTCAATTTCGTAGTGATTTTCGTAATCTGTCTGGCGTTAGTTCTCTTTGGCATTGAGAACACGACGCCCTCTATCATTCATATTGTGCAAGGCGTAGATGTTGAAGCGCCGCTGAGCGTGGAACTCATTCTTGCAGCGGGCATTGGCGCAACGCTGGCCTGGGTATTTAACGTGTGGGTTCAGCTTCAGGGAGTTGCTGAAAGGCTTCCAGAGATGCAGCAAAAAGAGTCGCGAATTGAGCAGCTTGAACAAGATGTAGAGCGCTACAGAATTGAGCTGGAGCAGCTGCCCATGCTGCCTCAGGCCAATGCCTCAGACGCTTCATAGGCAGACACGGGAAACATAACATTCAGTAGGGTTTTCTAACGCTATCCGAAGCTGCGGGTGCAGAATCTAGCAGCTTCGGGTAGAATGGGCGTACTAGCGATTGTCTGTACTATTGTTGCCTGCTTTATTCACTCAATCTAGCAATTTAGCTAGCTTTTTATGTCCAGTTCACTGGCCCAAGGCGCGATCGCATTTCTCATTGACCTGGCCGAAAAGGGTGAAATCGACCCCTGGGACGTGCAGGTGATTGAGGTTATCGACCGCTTTTTGAAAACGCTGAGCGATCGCCCCATCGTTAAAAAGCCAGCAGAGCAGGGCCGATCTTCCTATGAGACGAGCCTGTCGGAATCAGGACAGGCTTTTTTGTACGCCTCTATGCTGGTGCTGCTAAAGGCCGATACGCTGGTGCGCCATGAGCTACAGCCGGAAGCGTCTTCAGAGAACGATGATTTTTTTGATGATGAGCTTGACTACAGCGCAGATGAACTGCCGCGCAATCTGGAGCAGCACATTCACCGCCGAGCCGTTGCGCCGCCGCCTGCGAAAAGGCAGGTGACGCTGAGTGAGCTGATTGATCAGCTAGAGGCGATCGCCGCAGCGATGAGTGAGCCTTCTCGGGTGCGATCACGCCAGGCCAAACCTCACACCCGAAGAGAAGCCGTTCGCGCCATTTCCGAGCTAGCCCATCAGGAAAACCTCAACGAAATCGCCGACGCCCTCAACGCCTTCTTAGAAAACCACTGGGACGACGTATTTGAAGATAAAGTAAACTGGATGGACTTTGAGCTACTGCTTACCCACTGGGCCAGCTTTCGCCCCGACATCCTCGGTGGCCCGATCAAAGGCGAACTCTCCGAAGCCGACTACAAACATGAAAAAGTAGGTGTCTTTTGGGGTTTGTTGTTTCTCACTTCTCAATCAAAAGTAGAGTTACTGCAAGAGAATTTTTATCAGGATCTAAAGGTTCGCCAGCTCAACGAGGTTACTTTATCTGAAGTACCTGCCTACGCCTTACCTGACTAGCTACCAGATTAAAAATGTCTGTTAGAAAGCTATAGTTTTCCGACACAGAAATACCACAAAAATAAACAGGTTTGAATTTTCTTAAAGAAAAACGTCCATAAGTTAGATAGCTATAGTATTTGATAGATGCTCAAGCAGTTCCTGAAACTAGCTGAATCGATCATCGGACTGGAGCTGAAAGAAGTAAAGCAAGTAAAATACGGTGGCGCTATCATTTAGTTGTTAGATAGATTTTTTCGCTTACGCTTCACTATCAAACCTTCCCATTGTGCTGCTATGGTTAACCGAGAGTCCGCCGTTAGTTTTAATGCTGATGCGCTCAGCCCCGAAGCTTTGGCCAAGGTGAACACAGACGATCTCAAAGCGCGAGTGCTCGATCTGGTGGCTTATCGCGATGAAGACTCTATCGCTGAGAAGGTCAAGTTTTTAAATGAAAAGCTGCTTCCTCTCTTTCAAGCGCTGGAGCAGCGCAATCCTACCCCTGATGTCATTCAGCAAGTGCCTTTAGTGCAGGGCGTTTGGCTTTGCCTATGGTCAACGATTCCGTTTCAAGATATTTTGCCAGGGAGAGTGCATGAGCAGTCCTATCAAATATTTGCGGACAATGGCCTCTATGCCAACATGGCTCGGTACAGACCTGGACATAAAAATCCTCTTTTGAGATGGGCTTCTCAATGGCTGTTGAGCTATGACCTGATGATTTTACAAACTTACGCGGTCAGCGAGGAGACCTCTGCTGAGAGCCAGCTTTCAGCACACTCTGATAGTGAAGAAAAAGTGCAGGAGAAAAAAGCTCAGCAGTGGGATATCGAAAACGTGGGTATTAAGCAAGTTCTGTGCTTTGGGCCTGCCCCTTTGAATGTTCCGGCAGCGGCGGCATGGTTTCAAAAAGCAGTAGAAGACTATCAACAGTCTCCATCAGCGCAGCAGTCTCTTTCTACTCAGACAAAAGGGGTCAGCCGTTCTATGGAAAAGAAATATAAGCAAGTCTCTCAGGCTCGCCCAACGTTAGAGCATTTATACATTGACAAAGATTTTCGGCTGGTTAAATCGCTTCGCGAAAAGAATCAGCGTCCTTCTTACACGATTGCAACCCGATTGTTGTGAAGCTTAGCGCTTATCATGGCCTGTCTTTATAGCCTTTGAAGCCTAGTGGCTTTCTATTTAGCGTTGTAAAAAATGGTGGACTCGCTAATGGGCTTTAGTTCGGTGCCGGGATAGTAGAACTCTAAAATTTGCTCACTGGAGAAGCCTACTTTGCCAAGGTTGTAAGCACCCGCCTGGCTCATGCCGACGCCATGACCAAAGCCGCCGCCGATAAATCGGTAGCCAGTGAGCACGGGTTGAGGAGAGGCAGCGGGGTTGGGGGCTGGCGCTTGCTTAAGGTTTGGAGCGATGGGTTTGACTGTATCAGCCGTGTTGGCGATCGCAGGCTTAGCTAATAGATCGGTGGCAGAAGTGCTGGTGCCAGATGACTTTGCTGCTTTAGGTACTTCCATAATGGGCTCTAGATAAAACAGCAGGCTGCTAGGTGGGATCAAAGCCTTCACAGCTTCATCTTTGACCAGATCAAAAGAGCCGATGTCTGTGTCTACCTTTATTTTTTGCACTCTGCCTGAGGAAGATCTTTCGGTGACGGTAAGGCCAGTGATTTTATTGAAGCCAGCGAGCGGATGCTGGCGGTTGGTTAGATATTCCTTCATGGTGGTGCCAATATCTTTCAAAGAGGCTGCGCGGTTCCAGCGGAAGGCAGGCCAGCCGTCTTCATTGAATCCATCCTTGAGGGCGATAAAGGCACGGAAGTTGGCTTCGTCAGAGAGGGGGCGAGCGGCCAAATCCCACTTGGGCTGCACGGAGTCGAGGACGGGCTGCAAGTAGGGGCGCTCTTCGCCGTTCCAAACGTCTGTGAAGCGGGCCGTGACGCCGCCAGTGGTAGAGGAATACAGCGCGTCTATAAGCTCGCTCTTATAGGTGAGCACCTGGCCTGAGGTAGCAGCGATCGCACTATCCGACACCGGATCCGTTTCTGCCAGGCCAAAATACACCTGACACTGCGTATCCGCGCAAATCTCATAGTCATCAATCGCAAACCGACGCAGATTTCGCAGCGCATAGGTTCGCGCCAAAATCGCCTGCGCCTGAATGGCATTTCGAGGTGCGCCTGCGCCAATTTCATGAGGCACCACGCCACGCAAATACGCATCTACCGGCACCTGATTAACCAGCGTATAGCTGCCGTAGGCATTGGGCTGAACTTTCATATTGCCCGCAAATACGTCCCGGTAGCTCGTTTGGCTCGACGCATTAGCCCCGTGATTCATCTGAATGCGGCGGTTGGCCGTGGTGATGCTAAAGGTATCGCGGGCGTACTTAAAGCCATTGACCGTAAAGGTGACTTTGGGCACTTCTTTCACCACTCGGCTGTCGATGAAAGCGTCGGTGTAGCCTGCGGCCTTTACGTTTTGCAGCAGCAGACGGCGGACGATAGGCGCATTATAGTCGGCTCGTTTGGCCCATACCTGCCAGGCGTCGGGCTGGGCAATCTCTGCCGCTATTCCCGCCGCCTTCCAGCGGGTAGCGCTATCTTCAGCGCTCTCAAAGCTACGGTGCGTGCTGAGGACTACCCACTCTTCGAGCTTAGGCTGAGCCAGCGGCTGCATTTCAATATCTAGCTGTAGCCGTTTGGCTGTAACGGTTTGTGCTTGACCGTTGGTGTCAAAGGAGACGGTCATTTGATCGCCTGCTAAAGGAGCAAGGACGATTTTGTCGTCTTTTTTCTCACCAAAGCGCTGAACGATGCCAACTTTAATTTCGGGATCTGAAGAAGCTGACTGGGCCTGGGCAGGCTGAGGGGCGATCGCACTTTGCAAGCCCACCATTCCGACCGCGCCACCTGTCACCACAGCGCCCGTCATGAGTGCCCCTGCGATCGCGTCTCTTAAAGCAAACCGGCCAGCAAAGCGGCCAGCAAGACTGGCTGTGCTAAAGGGTTTGTTAAAATTAGCGCTCAAGGAATTCATAGCAGACATCATGCAGATGGCGAACAAGGCTTAACTAGCCTAAGCGGACGGCGGTTCTAACGTCAGTGATTTAGCGGTTGTCTTTACTATTCAACCCAGATCTTTTAAAACCCGCCCAGTTTAAAACCAACTTTTTTTGAACTTTCCTGAAGCTTACCGATCGCCCAGTTCTAAAATGAGTACACCTTACTCATCCTACTAGGTTCCTTCTCAGTATTCTCAACTGCCGAGAGAATGGTGACCTAGACAGGCTGATCGAACAGTGTCATAACCGTCAGCTAATGCAGGTAGATGATCTTACGTCCGTTTTGCGATCACTCATGCAGCGCGCCAATATCCCTAGCTACCGAGCGCTCGCGGCTCAAGCCCAGGTCTCTCGCTGGCAGGTACAGCAGTTGCGCACCGGCAACGTTGAAAAAATGCGCGTGGCCCCCGTTGCTCAGCTCGCCGATGCCCTGAATATTTCTATCAGCGAACTGCTGAGTAAGTTTAGCTCAGGCCGCAGCCTCTCAGAGCCGTTATCTCAGCTAGCGCAGCTACAGCAGGAATATCAGCGGTTGCAGCAGGAAATGGCGCAGCAGCAAGAGATGGCTCAGCAGCAGCTGCAAACCGAAGCCCTGCAAACATTAGAAACCTGGCTAATACAGTGGCCCACCATCGCCAGGCGAGCCCATGAAAAAGGAGAGGCGGCCCTAGCCGCTGTGAAAATTTTGCCCTTTGTGAGGCCCGTAGAGCAGCTGATGGCAGAATGGGGGGTGGAGGCGATCGCGCCCATCGACGCCCAGGTTCCTTACGATCCTCAGATTCACAAGCTCACAGGCGGCACCGCCAGCCCAGGCGATCTGGTTCGGGTAGCCAACAGCGGCTATTTCCATCAAAAAAGGCTGCTCCACCGATCCATTGTCAAACCCATCATCGTAAGCCCGTAGCCTCTACGCCCGCACCAACGTGATTACCGTCAGCTCCGGCGGGCAAAAAAACCGACCCGGAAAATATGTCCCCAGCCCCCGATTTACATATAGCCAGTTATCCCCTACGCGATGCAGCCCCTGGCCCCATTCCCAGTGCTGCACCACATGAAAGCAGCGATCGCTCAAAAAAGGAATGCTGTTGCGAACTTTACGAGGCACCCGCTGTCGCAATCGCTTCCACACCAACGGCCCAGACCCCAAAAAGGGAATGTAAGACTGCCCGCCATGCGTATGACCAGAAAGCTGCAAGTCAGCCCGCCGCCCCGCCAAAAGCTCAGCCGTATCTGGATTGTGCGAAAGCACCAAACGCGGCACTGCTGGATCCAACCGATCCAACACCTGCGGGTCGAACTCACGAGACCAGTAGTCAGCGAAGCCCACCACCGGGAAATCAGCGCCCATCGGTGCGTCAATTTCATTCCACAGCACACGGACATTTGCACTCTCCAGCGCCTTTGTCACCGTCGTTCGCGCCTCCGGCACCGCAATATCGTGATTACCCAGCACGGCCACCGTCCCATAGCGGCTGGGCAAATGCTTAAGATAGCCTGCCAGCTCATGAATAGGACTCGGATCGTGAGTGACAAAATCACCCGTTAAAGCAATCAGGTCAGGGTTGAGATCCTCAATTTTCTCAATCGCCTTAACGAGCATGGCTTTCGACAGCCGCAGCCCGTCAAAATGGAAGTCGGAAAGCTGAGCAATCACACTGCCTACCAGCCTTTCAGGCAGTCCCTGGATGGGAATCGTGCGGGCTTCTACCGACAGCGCACCTGTTAAAAACCTATGCATAGGAGATTTCAGACTCAAAAATGTAGGCGTACCCTACCACTTTACTCAGGTGCTTCAGGTTTTGCAGAACACAAAGGAACGAGTTTCAAAGTCTACAGAGTTTATCACTAACGACTGTTGCAATAAAATCTACAACCTGTCCGGCCACATCTATTCCTGTAGCGGCCTCAATTCCTTCTAGCCCTGGTGAAGAATTAACCTCTATCACCAGCGCCCCGTGGTCGGCCCGTAAAATATCTACCCCCGCGACCTGTAGGCCAACGGCGTCAGCGGCCCGGATAGCCAAGTTGGACTCGGCTGAACTCAGCTGAGCGGCCTGACTTTGGCCGCCCCGATGCATATTAGAGCGAAACTCGTTGGGGGCTCCTTGCCGCTTCATAGTCGCGATCACTTTGCCGTTAACCACAAAGCAGCGAATGTCCTCTCCGCTAGATTCCTCTACAAATTCTTGCACCAAAATATCGGTTTTGAGTCCGCGAAAGGCCTCAATCATTGATTTTGCCGACTGATAGGTTTCGGCTAGCACCACGCCTACCCCTTGGGTTCCTTCTAACACCTTAATGATCAGCGGCGCACCGCCCACCAGCTCAATCAGGCTGTCAATGTCTCGATTGGAATGGGCAAATCCAGTCAGGGGCATGTCAATCCCTTTTTGCGACAGAATTTGCAGGCAGTGCAGCTTATCGCGCGATCGCAAAATCGCCTCAGATGAATTTGTCGTAAACACGCCCATTTGCTCAAACTGCCGGACGACAGCCGTACCGTAGCGCGTATCCGTCGTCCCAATCCGGGGGATTACCGCGTCTAGCAGCGGCAGCGGACGGCCCTGATACAGCAGCTGCGGGCTGCGGGCCGTAATATCCATGTAGCAGCGCAGGTGGTTGACTACAGACATGGTGTGACCGCGCTTTTCTCCAGCGGCGACGAGGCGGCGGGTCGAGTAAAGCGACGCATCGCGCGAGAGCACTGCAATTTTCATAGATTTTCATAAAAGGCTAGAAGCAACCATCATGGTGCCGATGCCCATATCGGAGAAGGTCTCAAGCAGCAAAGCATGGGGCATCCGACCATCTAAAATGTGCGCCGCGCGAACGCCTTGAGCGAGCGATCGCACGCAGCAAGTCACCTTTGGGATCATCCCACCCGCCACAATCCCATCGGCGATCAGCTGCCTGGCCTGATGAATATCTAGCTGGCTAATCAGCGAGCTAGGATCTTTGAAGTCTCGCATGATGCCGGGCGTATCCGTCAGCAAAATCAGCTTTTCGGCGCTGAGCGCAGCGGCAATTTCTCCGGCTACCGTATCGGCATTAATGTTATAAGCCTGACCGGTGACATCGCCCGCCACGCTGGAAATGACCGGAATGTAGTTAGCGCCTACCAGCGAACTGACCAGCTCCGGCTGAATTTTAGCGACATCACCCACAAACCCCACGCCGTCTTCAGTCGGTCTAGGCTTAGCGGTGATCAGGTCGCCATCTTTGCCACACAGGCCCACCGCTCGTCCGCCCGCCTGGTTAATCAGCGATACTAGCTCCTTGTTAACGCGGCCTACCAGCACCATTTCCACCACGTCCATGGTTTTACTATCGGTCACCCGCAGCCCGTCTTTGAACTGGGGATCAATGTTGAGCTTGCTGAGCCAGGTGTTAATTTCTGGCCCGCCACCATGAACGACAACAGGGCGAATGCCGACGCTCGCCATAAAAACGATGTCGCGAATAACTTTAGCTTTTAGGCTGCTGTCTTTCATGGCAGCCCCGCCGTACTTAATGACCATGGTGCGGCCATGAAACTGCTGAATGTAAGGCAGCGCCTCGCTGAGAATGCGAACGCGGTCGGCTTCAGCCTGGTGAAAGTATTCGCTTTGGTATTCTCCTGAGTCGCTGGAGCTAGGCAAGACTGTCATAGAAGTTTCGGGGGTTGAGTATCTTTAACAGGCGCATTCACGGGCGCATTCACGGGCACATTCACGGGCGCATTCACGGGCGCATTGATATTAGTCTGATTGATGACTATTTCGCTAGCTGTTTGCTGCTCAGGGCGAACAATTTGCTGGAGGGCGGCGACGATGCGATCGCACGTCTTCCCAACCGAGCGGCCCTCATAGCCAATTTGAACATCGGCCAGCTCATACAGCCACCGCCGCTCGCTCAATAGCCCTTCTAGCTTCGCAGTCAAATCAACAGCTTGGAGCAAGGGCCTGCTAACATCGCCCGACAGCCGAGAGACCAGTACCGGCACCGGCACGTCTAACCAAATCACCACGCCGTGCCGTAAGTAGCTCCAGTTCATCGGCTGGGCAACAATCCCGCCGCCCGTGGCGACGACCTGTGAGGTAAAGGCCGAAACCTGGCAGAGCACATCGCTTTCGAGCTGCCGAAAGGCGGCCTCGCCATCAGTCGCAAATATACTGCTGATCGGCTTACCGACGGCACTCTCAATCAGCGCATCGGTATCCAAAAAGCCGTAGTCCAATCGGTTGGCAAGCTTGCGGCCAATCGTTGTTTTGCCAGCCCCCATCATGCCGACCAGGTACAGATTAGTTTTTTTAAGAAAGCTAGCACTCATAGCACTCATAGCAGTTATTCTATAGCTTTGCACGATCCAATAGGGCCAGCCAAAGCTGCCTTTCGCCACCGGGGGCGCTGTAAAACAGCAGGTCGATCAGCAGCCGCAGCGACAGCCGCGTGAGGGCGTCTGTAGAGGGTGACTCGGCCATGCGATCGCCGTACATGTTATTAAAGCTATCTAAATAGTCACCCAGCACCGCCGCTCGGTGAGGCGGCTGATTGCTCGCACTGAGCTGCTCTAGTTTGGCGACGGCCTGACGAAGCTTGTCGTGGTGGCCTCTTGCCAGATGACAAATGACTAGCACCAGGGCTCGCGCTTCTTCAATATCCAGCTTTTTGCGTCCCTGGCCCTTGCGCAGTGGGCTCGACTGCCTTAGCCGCCATAGGCCTACCCGGTCAGAAAGCAGCTCGCTTAGCTGTAGCTCTTTAGCGGCTAGCAGCACTGCGTCAGACCCCATTTTAGCGATCGCTTCTAACGCCATCAGCACCAAATCTAGCTGGGCCTTAATGCTGCCAAGCTGCGCCACCGATAGGTCGCCAGATAGGCCAAGGGGGCCACCAGACAACGTATCGCCAGGTGGATTGATAGAGGTGTCGAGGGGCGAAGAAGCATCCACAGCGGTTGAGGGGCAGTTAAGTCAAAGGTTGATGGCATTGTGCCGCAATTGTGCCACAGTTGCGATCGCTCTATTCCTTCACTATGCCTCCATCTATCCTTCGGCCCTTCCTCCAGGCTAATGTCGTCTAGCCTGCTTGGAGGAACGTCTAGCGCCTCAATAGCGCCTCAATATAAACAATTTTCAAACGCTCTAGTCACTGAATCTTAATCTGGTATTTGCCATTTTTGCCAGCCTCGTAGCTGTTAGCAACAGCCGTGTAGATACCCGTATTCGGCAGCGTGACCACCAGCCGCGAGTTGCGATTGGTACGGCTAATATCGTCGTTCTCGCTAATTCTTCGCCCCGATGGATCTAACAAAATAAGGTACGGGTCAAAGTCCTGACTCTCTAGGTCAATCGTGACCTGCTGACCGCTGCTACCCGAAAACTTGTATGCATCGTATAGGCTGCCATCGTCGAGCACTGAGTCGCCCGCTGAGAGCGAACCCTTCTCCTCCAATACGATGGATTTTGCTTTAATAGGATTTGCTTGGGCCACGCTAATAGGGTTTGCTTGGGCCGCACAGACGGCCAGCCCTGATGTGATAGCCATAATTCCCAGCCGTTGCAACGCCTGCATCTAGTCTTCTCTCGTTAGGGGGCTTTGAGTGTTTTTGGGGCTTCGAACAGCTGCTATGTATCGCCAAAAGTAAACTAACTATATATGCCGCCGCTATCCTATCGATTTCCTCACAGAGTCTACAGAACTAGCGGTGACAGCTAGCACATTGGCTGTAGCCATTTACACAATTTACGTCTAACACAATTTACACCTATTAGTTCGCTATTAAAAAGTCTTTTAGGCATCTTCGAATACATCAAAATTAACGCACCGAGTTGATTCAATCAGTGCGGTTGGGTAGCCTCATGACATTCAAAACCCCTTGAGTATGCGTTTACCTCTTTGCTGCTCTGCTCTGCTAGCTTCGGCCTGGTTTACTCAGCCCATGCTGCCCGACCTGCCTGCTACTGTCGTCGATCTGCAAGGTTTAAAAAAATTATTCAATCCAAAAGTATTTAATTCGGAAAGATTCAAAATTCACTGTCTACTGACACAGAACTAGACAGTGACCAAAGCCTGCTCACTGCTCTGACAGAACACGACCTGATGGTCGGAGCTGGGTGGTTAACTGCCCGGGGAATGCTCTTTGCCGGCGGGCGCACTAGCGACCATTGCAGTAGCAGGCTTGGTGGACAACAGCATTGATGTAGCGGGCGTGTACACGTTTGGTCAGCCACGAGTCGGCGATCGCACTTTCGTCAGCCAGCTCAACAGCCGCACCAAAGGCAAAATTTTCCGATTTGTCAACAACAACGATCTCGTTCCTCACGTACCGCCGCCCTTTTCCGTCTGGAATCCTACCCGCTTTTACGGTCACGTTGGCAAAGCCACCTACTTCGATGGCAAAGAAATTATGACAGCCAGCGGCAGTTACCCGCTGAGTCGGCGACTCACGGATGTCTTATCGGGCCTTGCCAAAGGCGTCATTGGCTCAGGCTTCAACTGCATTACCGACCATCGTATGGAATACTACATCAGTCATTTAGAGGGCGCTCTCCAAGCAGAAATAGAGAATAAAATCTCTCGCCTGTTAGACATCGGCTAGCTCGAAACCAGCAGCGGATTGGGCCGAGCAATTCCGTAACCCTGGGCATAGTCGATGCCTAATGCTCTCACTGTTTGCAGCGTCGCCTCATCTTTTACAAACTCAGCAACGGTTTTAATATTCATCACCTGTGCAATCTGGTGAATGGCCGTCACCATTGCCGTATCCACTTCATTGTCTACAATGTTTTGAATGAAATGACCATCGATCTTAAGGTAGTCGATCGGCAGCATTTTTAAATAGGCCAAAGAAGACATGCCGCTGCCAAAGTCATCCAGCGCAAACTGACAGCCCAGGCTACGCATTTCTGTCATAAACTGAGCTGCCTTATCTAAGTTAGTGATGGCGGCGGTTTCTGTCACTTCAAAACAAATCAAAGCTGGCGGAATGTTGTATCTTTCAAACTGTTCTTTTAAAAATTCAATAAAGTCGTCATCACTAATGCTAGCGCCTGAAAGGTTGACCGAATACAGGTAACTACCGGCATCGGGCTGCCTCTGCGCTCTGTGCCAAACCTGCTGATAGTAGCTAGCCTGACTGGCAAACAGCCTACTCACCACCCAACGATCTATCTGTGGCATTAAGTCATAGCGCTCAGCAGATGGCATAAAAGCGCCCGGAGAAACCATCTGCCCGGTTCGATCTTGCAGGCGTAAAAGCACTTCGTAATGCTCTCCTGCTGGGCGGGCATTACTCAGCGGCAAAATGGGCTGCTGATAAAGCTGAAACTTGTTTGTTTCTAATGCTTCTGAAATATAGGCAGCCCACTGAATTTCACTGCGCTGCTGGGTTAAGTCAAAGTCATTAGCGCGATAGAGATGAGTGCGATTACGGCCCCTGCGCTTAGCAGCATAGCAAGCAGCATCTACCTCGCTAAGGACTGTCTCTACATTTTGAGTATCAGCTGTAATCGTAGTGACTCCAATGCTTACCCCTACCGAAAACGCCCTACCCTCATAAACAAATCTCAGCGTCTTGAGCTTCTCCCTCAGCTTACGCACGATGCGCTGAGCCTGCTCCATCTGGCAATATTCCAACAACAGCCCAAACTCATCACCGCCTAATCGTGCTAGGGTATCGGTCATCCGAATATGGGCTACCAAAAGCGTACTGACCAGCTTAAGCAGCTCATCACCGGCAGCATGGCCGCAGGTATTGTTGATAATCTTAAAATTATCCAGGTCAAAGTAGCAGAGCGCATGCACCTTATTATGAGTGCGAGCATTATCCACGGCCTGACCTAAGCGCAGTTCGAACTCTCGCCGGTTTAGCAGTCCGGTTGCAACGTCATGAGTGGTTTGCCAGGAAAGCTGCTGTGTGAGCTGCCGCGTTTTGGAGACATCGCGAAATACCATGACGGCTCCAATCAGGCGTCCTGTGTCGGTTTGAATAGGGGCCGCTGAATTTTCAATCGATAGCTTGTGTCCATTCCGAGTGATTAAGGTGGTGTAGCTATTTAGTCGAACGGCTTGCCGGTCTCGGAGTGCCTGTTCTATTGGATTGGCAGCTGGTTGGTAGGTCGCCTGATGAATAATCTTAAAGACTTTTGAAATAGGCTGATTGTGAGCTGCCGCCTGAGTCCATCCAGTAAGCTGTTCGGCTACGGGGTTAAGATACTGAACCAG
>JBGTGK010000267.1:0-8530 GCA_041746795.1 Phormidesmis sp. | reverse complement strand
TTGTGCGGATGGCACTTCAGCATCTACAACCGATGGTTTTAGCCAAACGTAGGCCCACTCTACTTCTCGCTAAATTACTTGCAACCAAATTCATGCCTCCTGAAACCCATCAACCACCACCTTTAGCCGTCTAATTCTTCAACAGAAACTTCGGACTGTCCAGCAGGTCTAGATAGGATTTTCAAAGACAAGTTCCATGCGATCGCCCCTCAACCTAGTCACCCCGTACTCAATCCTCCGCCCATGCTGATCCACATTTACCGATTCCGCCAGCAAAATAGGCTGGTTGAGCGGTAGCTGCAAAAGTTTGGCATCTCTAGGCTGCACCACCCGCGCAGAGACAGACGTGCGCAGGCGCTGGTGATCGACTGCGAAGCGATCGCTCAACCATCGAGAAATAGATCTGCTGGTCTCAAAAATACTCAAACTCTCCTTACTTAATAAATCTGGGAATAGCGCCAGCGGGAAGTAACTGTTAGCGACACTGATAGGCTCACCATCGGCCCTGCCAAGCCGTTCAATCAGGGCAACCGCATCGCCAACTTTAATGCTCAGGCCCGTCGCAACCGAAAGATCGGCAGGCAACTCAAGCGCCTTTAGTACGCTGAACTCAGCCGTGTGGCCTTGTGCCTTGAGCGTTTCGTTGTAGCGAACTCGCTGACCAATAGCGTAGCGAATCGGGGCAGCGACAAAAGTACCGCGTCCCCGCTCGGCCCGCAGCAGTCCCTCCTGCCTGAGCAAGGCAACGGCCTGCCTGAGCGTATGGCGGTTTACCTCAAACTGCTGCGATAGCTGAGACTCTGGCGGTAGCTGATCGCCTACTACATACACCTGCATTTGGATATTGTGGCGTAGCTGATCAGCAATTTGAATATATCGAGGGGCATCGGTGTTGCTCATATGTATTGCAAAATACTTGCGCGTTTAGGAGACTTGCTGCATAATTTGTCTAGACATCTAGATTATTAACTATAATCGCACTAAAAGCTGAGCAAAGATATGGCAACTGTGGCCGAACGGCAGCGTTGGATGGGGATATTGGCAAAGGCTTTACCGGCTGAGCTAGAGAAATGTGTGACCCGGTTGGGGGAGTTACCAGCTTATGGTTTTTTGCGATCGCCCGAAATCGGCCTAGCCATGGTGCGCGGCAAAGCAGGCGGCGTAGGCAATGCATTCAACTTAGGAGAAATCACGCTAACTCGCTGCGTTGTTCAATTAAATCAGTCTGACAGTTCAGCCAAGCAGGAAGCCGAAGAGGGAGCCAAAGAAGCAGAAAAAGCGGCTGGATTCGGCTATGTTGCCGGACGGTCTCATCGTCATGCGGAATTGGCTGCGCTATGCGATGCGCTCTTACAGCAGGAGCAGTGGCATGGCCCAGTTATGTCAAAGGTGGTCGATCCTTTGCAGGCAGGCTTACAGGCGTCGATCGCAAAACAGCAGCAGCAAACGGCCTCTACACAAGTTGAGTTTTTTACAATGCTTCGAGGAGAGTAGCAAGGAGAGCGTGATGGAAACAACAATTTTGCCCGGTTTTTCAGATTCGGTGCATGAGGCTCAGCGCATGTTTAAAGGACTGTTGGAGGCATTAGCTCATCCCAGTCAAATCTATTCGCCGACTGTCGCACTTGCCCCTCCCGATGGCCTGACGCCCCTGTGTGCCGCTGCTTGTCTCACGCTCATGGATCTCGAAACTACCGTTTGGCTACAGCCTAGTCTGCCCAGTAGCGTAAAAAACTGGCTGCGCTTTCATACTGGCTGTCGGTTTAGCGATAGTTCAGCGGCGGCTACCTTTGCCGTCATCAGTGATGCATTTTCACAGCCCGATTTAGAGGCGTTTAGCTGGGGAAGTGCTGAAGATCCCGAAAAGTCTACGACGCTGTTAATTCAGGTTGAGAATTTTGATTCAGGGAAAGCTCAACAGCTCAGCGGCCCTGGAATCTTGAAGAGTATTGCCTTAGCGCCTGCCCTGCCAGAAACCTTTTGGCATCAGTGGACGCGCAACCACAGCGCTTATCCTCAAGGCATAGATTGTTTTTTATTTACTCAGCACTCCGTAGTGGGATTGCCTCGGACGGTTCGCATTCATTCTGTTCTATAAACCTAGAAGCAGCCTGGAAAATAAATGTCTTACGTATCGGTAAAGGGTGGCGAAAAAGCCATCGAAAATGCAGAGGCGCTGCTGAAAGCCCAACGGCGGGGCGAGGCGGCTGTCCCAGAGCTGAGCCTTGAGCAAATTAAACAGCAGATGGCGCTGGCGATCGCTCGGGTAATGTGCGAGGGTAGCTTGTACGATCCTGACTTAGCAGCGCTAGCGATTAAACAATCCTGGGGCGATTTGGTCGAAGCTATTTTTCTGCTGCGGGCCTATCGCACCACGCTACCCAGACTGTACTATACGCAGCCGTTGGATACAGATAAAATGATCGTACAGCGGCGGATTTCTTCCATCTTTAAAGATATTCCAGGCGGGCAACGTCTTGGGCCTACTTTCGATTACATCCATCGACTGCTGGACTTTAAGCTGATTGCTGAAGATAATCAGCCTACGATGCCTCAATGTGAATCATCCTCCGTCGATACGCCCAAGGCCAATATGCCCAGAGCGTTGGACGCATTAGGTCACGAAGGATTGATTCAGCCTGAAGAGACTGATAAAAGAGAGATTGCTGTAGGAGATTGGGCGATACCGCCAGAGCCCTTTGATTTGACACGTCAGCCTTTGAGCTATCCAGCGGGGAGAGATGCGCGGCTGCAAAGCCTAACCAGAGCGGATGAAGGCTTTTTGCTGAGCCTGGCCTATTCTACGCAGCGTGGATTTGGTAACAGCCATCCGTTTGCAGGAGAGATTCGGATGGGTGAAGTAGAGGTCGTGATTTGCCCGGAAGAGCTAGGGTTTGAAGTTGTCATTGACCAAATTCCTATCACCGAAGTGCAAATGGTAAACCAGTTTAGGGGCAGCAAAAAGCTAGCTCCACAGTTCACGCGGGGCTATGGCCTTACTTTTGGCTATAACGAGCGCAAGGCGATGTCTATGGCAATTGTGGATCGGGCGCTGCGGGCTAAAGAATTTGGTGAAGAGATTAAAGGCCCTGCTCAACAGGAAGAGTTTGTGCTCTCTCATGGTGACAATGTAGAAGCTCAGGGCTTTGTGCAGCACCTGAAGCTGCCACATTATATTGATTTTCAAGCTGAGCTGAATTTGGTGCGGAAAATGCGAGAGGACTATGCCCAGTCACAAGCCCAGTCACAAGCACAGCCGCAAGCTTACAAAGGAACAGTTACAGCCGTTAGTCTCAGTGCTGAGCATCGCTTCAGTAAAACAAATCAAGACAGCATTTCACTTATAGCGGGGATAGGCGTTGAGGGAGATACTCATGCAGGAGAAACCGTCCAGCACAGATCTAGGATTGCTCAAGATCCGAGTCAGCCCAATCTGCGGCAGGTGCATCTAATTCACTCAGAGCTGCACGATGAGCTGAGGGCAGTAGGGTTTGCGATCACGACGCCCGGACAAATGGGCGAAAACATCACCACGCATGGCATTGATCTGTTGAGCCTGCCCGTCAACACGCGACTGCGTATAGGTAAGTCTGTTGCGATTAAAGTCACTGGACTACGAAATCCCTGCAAACAGCTAAACCAGTTGCAGCCAGGGCTGATGGCAGCCGTGCTCGACCACGATCAGCACGGCAATCTTATTCGCAAGGCTAGCATTATGGGCGTTGTTGTAACTGGGGGTGAAGTATTTCCAAACGACGAGATTCGAGTAGAAATGCCGCCAGAACCTCATCAGCCGCTAGATCGTGTTTGAGACCGTTAGAGAGATTATTCAAAGGATACTATTTAAAGGGAGAAAGTTCCAATGACCACTACTACAGCCGATCTCGAACCTGGATTTAACTTTGCCTATCTCGATGAGCAAACCAAACGCTCTATTCGTCGCAGCTTGTTAAAAGCGGTTGCTATTCCGGGCCATCAAATTCCCTTTAGCTCTCGCGAAATGCCGATGTCTTACGGTTGGGGTACTGGGGGCATTCAGCTTACGGCTTCAATTATTGGCGCGAATGACACGCTTAAGGTAATTGATCAGGGCGCTGACGATACAACCAATGCGGTGAACATTCGGCGGTTTTTCAAGAAAGTCTGCGGTGTTAATACCACTGAAAAAACAACAGAGGCCAGCGTGATTCAAACCCGCCATCGTATCCCTGAAACGCCGCTGCAAGCAGGCCAAATAATGGTGTATCAGGTGCCTATTCCTGAGCCGCTGCGGTGGATTGAGCCATCAGAAGTAGAGACACGGAAGATGCACGCGCTTTCTGAATATGGCTCAATGTACGTGCGGCTATATGAAGACATTACGCGCTACGGGCAGATTGCGACGGCCTATGACTATCCGGTGATGGTGAACGATCGCTACATGATGCGTCCAAGTCCAATTCCTCGGTTTGATAATCCTAAGCTGCATATGAGTCCTGCTTTACAGCTTTTTGGCGCGGGAAGAGAGA
Source organism: Phormidesmis sp. (assembly GCA_041746795.1). Lineage (GTDB taxonomy): Bacteria > Cyanobacteriota > Cyanobacteriia > Phormidesmidales > Phormidesmidaceae > Phormidesmis. Next base: position 4,022 of record JBGTGK010000267.1, on the reverse strand, counting down.
AACGCCTGTATGCAGTGCCGCCCTATACGTCAGTAAAAAGCCTTGACTTTGAAGATTACCCTTTCACGGTAGAAAGATGGGATAAAGCGTGTGAGTTTTGCCGGGCAACCGACAGTTATTTAGATGAGGTTGTAACTGACAATCACGGCGGGCGGTTGTGGATTTGTTCAGATACCGATTATTGCGGCACCCGTAGGTTGAGGTGATAACTATGAAACCATTGCTAAGCGTTCAGGAATTGACCAAAACCTATGGGAGCATTCAGGCGTGTGATCGCATCTCTTTCTCCCTTTACCCCGGCCAAATCCTCGGCATCATCGGCGAGTCGGGCTCAGGTAAAACGACCTTGCTTAACGCGATCGCTCGCCCGCTACACATTAACAGCGGCCAAATTACATACTGCAACACTGCCAGCGAAACCCTTGACATCGGCAAGCTGAGTGAATCTGAACGACGACGGCTTATGCGCAGCGAATGGGGCTTCGTGCGGCAGCACGCCCGCGATGGCCTGCGGATGAAAGTTACGGCTGGCGCTAACATCGGCGAACGGCTGATGGACATTGGCCAGCGTCACTACGGCAATATTCGCGCCGAAGCGAGCCACTGGCTAGAACAGGTTGAAATTCCAATCAATCGAATGGATGATTTGCCCGGTACGTTCTCAGGCGGAATGCAGCAGCGGCTTCAGCTAGCCCGTGTGCTGGTGACTCGCCCTCGCCTGGTGCTGATGGATGAACCTACCGGCGGGCTGGATGTGTCAGTACAGGCAAAACTGTTGGACTTGATTAGGCAGATTGTGCGATCGCTCGACCTCAGCGTTATTTTAGTCACCCACGATATTGGCGTTGTGCGCCTGCTCGCCCACCGCCTACTGGTCATGCGACACGGCAAGGTTGTTGAACAAGGGGTAACGGATCAGGTTTTAGACGATCCGCATCATCCTTACACCCAGTCGCTTATTAGCGCGACTTTAGTACCCTAATGCCCAGATCAATGCCCAGATCCAACGCTGCTTTTCCCGAAGGTGCCCTGCTCCATGCGCACGAACTCTCTAAAGGATTCACGCTGCACAATCAGGGCGGTATTCATTTTCCAGTTTTACAAGAGGTTTCTCTCACGGTGCATCCCGGCGATTGCATTGCCTTGATGGGAGCGTCGGGCTCTGGGAAATCTACCTTTATGCGATCGCTCTACGCCAACTACCGGGTAGATCGCGGCGAAATTTGGATTAAGCATCAGGGCGAATGGAGAGACTTAATAACCTGTGAACCCCACCAAGTGATTGACATTCGAACGCATACCCTGGGCTACGTTAGCCAGTTTTTACGAGTCATTCCTCGGGTGTCAGCGCTAGATGTAGCCGCCGAGCCGCTGATGGATTTGGGAATGGATGCGAAAAGGGCTCAAGAGATGGTGCGATCGCTCTTCAGTCGGCTAAATCTTCCCGAAAGGTTGTGGTCACTCTCTCCGACAACCTTTTCGGGAGGAGAAAAACAGCGAGTAAACATCGCTCGGGCCTTCTCTGTGAGCTATCCAATTTTGCTACTCGACGAGCCCACGTCAGCGCTAGATACGGCTAATCGAGAAGTTGTCGTGCAGCTTATTGAGGAGAAAAGAGAGCAAGGCTGCGCGCTGATTGGCATTTTTCATGATGACGAGGTTAAAACCCGCGTTTGTAATCAATCCTTAACCTTCGATCTCCATAACTGACCCTTCATTATCTAAAACTATGAAAAAACAGATATTTACAAACTACCGCCTCCAGCTTCCGGGCGAAGAAGTTCTCGGTACGCTAGTTGTAAAAGATCGCACAATTGCTGATATTCAGCCTGGAGTTGTTCAAGCAGGGCAGGATGGCGAAGGTCAATACCTGTTGCCGGGACTTGTTGAGCTGCATACCGACAACTTAGAACGGTGCATTTCTCCTCGGCCCGGTATTCGCTGGCCCTTAGCAGCAGCGGTAACTTATCATGACCGCGATCTGGCAGCGGCAGGGATTACAACCGTTTGTGATGCGATCGCTATCGGCGACGTGACACCCGGCGAGTCGCTGCGCAAATCTAGCTACGACGACATGATTCAAGCGCTTTATGATCATCAGCAATCAGCGCACTTTTTGATCGATCATCGGCTGCACTTACGCTGTGAGCTAGGCTATGAAACCGTCTCAGAGATTGTAGAACAGTACGCCCAGCATCCCTTGCTGTCTTTAATTTCGCTGATGGATCATACGCCGGGGCAAAGGCAGTTTGCCAAGCTTGATAAGTTTCGTGAGTATTATATGGGTAAGCATGGCGTCACTGAAGCTGAAATTGACGGCTTTATCAAAGAGAGATTGCAGGCTCAAAAAGAGCACGCAAAGAAGAACAGAGAAGCTTTGGTAGAAATGGCTTCTGTCCATAATTTATCGATGGCTAGCCATGATGACGCTACTGTAGAACATGTGCAGCAGGCGGTGAGCGAGGGCGTTAATATCTCTGAGTTCCCCACTACGCTAACGGCTGCAAAGGCGGCAAAAGAGAGTGGCTTGCAGGTGCTGATGGGTGCGCCTAACCTCGTGTTGGGTGGCTCTCACTCTGGCAATGTTTCCGCGATGGACTTAGTAAAGCTTAATCTGGTAGATTTGATTTCATCGGACTATGTGCCCCACAGCTTGCTTCAGTCTGTTTTTGTGATGGCGGCGGTGACGGGTAAGCCAGTGCATGAAACTATGAAGCCAGTGACTTTGAATAGCGCGATCGCCATTCAGCTAGCGGGCGATCGCGGCAGCTTAGAAGTCGGCAAACGTGCTGATTTGCTGGCGGTTCACTGTGATCTAGATAGCGATCCGATTAGCGCGATCACTTGGTCAGTTCCTCGGATTACACAGGTTGTTTGTGGGGGCGATCGCATCGCTTAGTACACAAAATTCTGTACAGACCCTAGCCGCGAATTCATTGACTTATAAAGCTTTTGCCTTATACACGTCTTTCAATGATTAGCATCGACCAAATACATTTGGAGCGGCTGAGATACCTATTCTGTGGTTCCACCTTTAGTTTGCCTGTACTAAATTGCCCCATCTCACAGCTTGGCCACTTTAGGGCCAAAGACTTTCTCAGAAGTTTTAAGACCTTCTGAGACCTCAGTCCAGCCTCCGGCGGCACTTATCACAGCCAACATCAACCAGCTCCGACAGCTCCCAATATTTTGAGGCTGACGGCTTAGCACCACACAACGCGGCCTGACGCCAGTTCCCTGTCCCTACCTCACCTCTGACAGCGTGAACGATGCCACCCTTACTTGCCTGCTTCTTACACACATAGCTCAGCTTTTGCTTTTGCTTCTTGGTGACGGCCACTGCACCTGGGACAACATAGGGTGTGGTTCAAAGCCCGGTGTGTGATTCGTTCAGCTTAAACAGGCATCGCCTGGGGACAGCTGGCAAGATCAAACATAAGGAGGAATCCGAATGGAATCTTGACAACTTAGTTTTCGTGATGGTGAAATTCCATCCTTCCCTGATGCGGGAGTGACAGCATCGACCACTGTGATTGGATTGACACCCCGTTGCAGCGAGCATGGCCGAAAAGGCGGTAACCCGGAACCCGACCGGGAACTCCGTCCAGCATAGCTGGCCAAGGTTAACAAACTTGAACCCATGCCAGAACCGTCGTCATTGAAACCAAGCCAACGCGGGAATAATCCTCCTTTTCGGGGGTCTCCACTTGGAGAACCAGGCTTGCCCAAAATGGGAAAGGGAATCGAGCTAGGCATTTACCTGCCTGACCTAGATGCATCCTCTAAAGACCCGGCGGAAAGTGGGAACCTAACGTCAGCGCCAAACGGAAACTAGGAACGAAGTAACTGTCCTGTTTGCTCTCCAGCCGTGGTCGATGGCTTGAGCAACTATTCAACGAGAGAATGTGGGTTTCAGCTATTTTTAGGCTAAAAATCAGCACTGTACTACTCACTTTTGAACAAAATCTAGTTTAGATTTAGTCCAGTGGGTGTACTACTGTGATCCTTGTGCGGCAAGGGAT
>JBGTGK010000266.1:0-14689 GCA_041746795.1 Phormidesmis sp. | reverse complement strand
GCACATCGGCAGGTTGATTAATGAAGTGGGGTTGATGCGCTAGCACAATGGACATCAGCCAATTGGAATCTTTGAAAGTCACCAAACCGCCAGTACCGGCCCGGTTGCCAGAGAATGCCTCCATCTGGTCAAAGAAAGCGGTGTCCTTGAGCGTTACCGTAAAGGACTCCCAACACGACTCTGGAATACTAGCGTTGAACGCCGCTGGGTTACCAAATTCAGGATGGCTGTGCGCCAGCTTTTCCCATAGCAGCCAGCCACCACTATCGTCTTTAGTCCAATGTTGAGGCGCACTCGTCATGGATCCAAAGCTAGATGCATCGGTCATCGAACCGTTTTGGAAGAACACCAAATCGTCATCGCCGATTGCTATAATTTCTGTCATGCCGTCGTGCTTACAACAGTGAATGCCGGTAACGACGATCTTGCCCCGATCAGTCTTTAGCTCAAAGTCTGTCACAGTGCAGTTAACGACGAAATTCACTCCCTGCGCTTTCAGCCACTTCACCAGCGGCTTTACCAATGAATCAAACTGGTTGTAGACCGTCCGCTTGACCCCTGCTAGAGTTTCGATCCGAGAGAACTCCATCATGAACCGATGCAGGTAACGTCGGAACTCAACAGCGCTATGCCAGGGCTGAAACGCAAATGTCGTTGACCACATGAACCAAAAATTGGTTGTAAAGAAGGGCGGCGATAGCCAATCTGTAATGCGGCTGGTGCCCAGTTTCTCTTCGTCGGCCTCGGTGAGTTTGAGGAGTTCAAGCCGATCCTGCATGGAAAATTCCATTGACTCGACATCTAGTTTGGCGCGATCGCAATCAACAAGCCGCGCCTTAGCGTGGGACTGGTGGCGCTGATTAAAGGCGATTGTCTCGTCAAATACAGTCTTGCCGGGAGAATTAAGCGAAGGAATAGATTTGAACAAATCCCAAGTGCATTCATAGTTGTCAGTCGTTAACATCCGCCCGCCGCGCATGGTGTAGCCATGCGTGGGGCTGCCATCACCATCCAGACTGCCGCCTAAGACTGGCATTGCCTCATAGAGGGTGATGTTGCAACCTGGAACACTGCCATCGCGAATCAGGAACGCGGCGGCGGCTAAAGAGCCGATACCACTCCCCACCATGTAAGCTTTGCAAGCAGCACCGTTGTCAGCATTAGATCTTGCGGGGGATGTAGTCAATAATTGCTGTGTCATAGCGGCCTCTTTTGTTTAACAGTTTGTCTGTTTTAACAGACATGCTCCTTAGCCGTCGATTTACCGGCCCAGTAGATTGGGCGATTGTAATGCTGATGCAGGCTGGTCTCGTAATCCCGCGATGGCAGCGACTCCTCTGTTGTATAGGCCGGTGCTTGCCTGATGGTTTCGCAAGGAAGGTTCATGAAGACTTTTGACTCGCTCCAACTCATGTGATCGATCCATTGCGATGTCAGCAGGATTTTTCTTCCAGGCAACCCATTGCGTGTATCAATAATGAGATACCGAATTGCCCACGTCTTATCATCAATGATGAAATCTTCAATGTGACCCAATTCCCCGTCTGTGGCATGGATGTGATAGCCGTGGTAGTCCAGCTTGAATTGTTGGGAGACGGGCTTGTCGCTGCTCAAGGAAGGGCTGCTCTCAATCTGCTGTTTGGTCAAATTGAGGGTGATGTGACGCTTTTCTTTCACGACACCGGTCAGCGCATAGGGCGAGATTAGTACCTGCCTGCCCATGAGCCAGTTTCCTGTGTCAGCGACCAAATAGCCCAGTAAGCGTCATGTCAGAGCAAGCGTTTTGTCGATTAACGGCTGCTCTTCCGGCGTCGCCGCTAGGCTCCATTGCCAGTTGCGAATTTCTGGTAAATCCTGACCATGCTGATCGATGTATTGCTTATGGTGGATTAGCTTGGCGTGTATCCTTTGCTTTAGCTCAGCTCCTTTAGCCCCTTCAGTCACTGAGTGCGGCAGGCGATCAATCACATTCATTACCAGATGAAAGCGATCAAGATCGTTCAACACTGTCATGTCAAAAGGCGTGGTGATGGTGCCTTCTTCCTTGTAGCCTCGCACATGGATGTTGCTATGGTTGGTGCGACGGTAGGTGAGCCGATGGATCAGCCACGGGTAGGGGTGAAAGGCAAAGATGATTGGCTTATCCTGGGTAAAGAAGCGGGCGTGAAGTATGCGATAGAAGTGCTACGCCTCTAATGGTGCGAATGACTAGCTGATTCTGGTAATAAGGAATTGCAAACGTGGCTTGATAAGGATATTTGGGAGCAACATTTGATGATTTACGGGTAGGAAGGGCTATGGTGCATCACTATCATGCTGACCTCAGAAGGGGTTTACTTTAAGTCTTTTGGCTTGAAGAATTACAGAAAAAAGCTTTTATAAGCCTCATGTACTTCTTCAGGATCGACATAGTGGCAAACACCATTGTCCGGACAGATTAACGCCCATCCCGATGGCGTAGTTTCGACTAACCGATAGACTTCATCTGGAACGAAACAGCCTTTATGATTGCGAGTATTTTGTTGAATCACAACGCTGTAGATATTTGTGGTAGCAATCATGGTGAAGCTCTCTTGTAACAGCTTGGATTGTTGGGGTAGTAAGGCCACAGACAAATAAGCTGATTTTATTGGTCTCTTGCTTCTGGCTAACTTGACGTTATCTTAAAGTCTGAAAAGTTTCATTAAGTTAAGTAACATGCAGCTCAGGGTCATTTCATTCTAGATCTAGGTAACAAGTTCTCAGGCTTTCAGCTTTTGAAAGCCTATACCTTAGAAGCCTGAAGCAACATATCCCCGTTAATACACTAAAGTCGTAATTTAGAATGAAACAGCCCTGACAGGCAGCTACCGTAGGCATGAGGCTGAAAAGGGAAATGCCAAACTCAGGCCGAGCAGCTTTCCAGACAGGCTAGCTGCTCGCATGAAATTCTGTCTGCAAGAACCGACGTAATCGGGCTACCCGTATGAACTTCGAGGTGGTCTTGCGGGTTGGCTTCGAAGAAGAAGCGGGCTTGGGGTGGAACTGTTTTTTCGAGGAAGCTGCCTGCGGCGGTTGCCATCCGAATAATTTGAAATAGGTGGGTGCCATTGGTGTAGCAGCACTGAACGCGGTTGTTGCGAGCAAGACGCAAGGCTTTCCTGGCGGTCACCTGTACAGAGGCGATCGCAGTTTGTAGAGGGGGCATCCGAAGTTTTTCCGCAGGGCCAGCCCTAGCTACGTTATTGATCATATTCTTGCACCTTAGTTTTTGCACCTTGATAGGTCGTCGTCCTAAAAGAAACCTAGTGCGGGCTTCCTTTTAATCGTTACGAATAGGATAGAAATAGATTATGAGGTTCTTGTGGTGGTTTCCCGGTAGGGGTTTGGAAGAGGCAATATAACATCCTCACGACTTCCCCAAGGTTTTTCTCTATAACTCTAAAGTAACTGAAAGGAGATACGAACGATGTCTAAAGAAACCGTGCTGAAGTTTCTCGCTAAGGCGGCTGAGGATAAGCGGTTGATCGCGCAGCTTCAAGGGACGGCAACTCAGAACGAATTAGTGGATGTGGCGAATGAAGCAGGCTACGATTTTTCGTCGGAACATGTGGATCAGGCATTGAAAGCGCTTAAAGAACAACCGGGCTTTTTTGGCGAACTCGCTGAAGCCGTTCTGCATATTTTTAGCCCCGCTCAAGATAACTATCCTAAGACCGGAGTGCAGCCTTTTGCCGGTGACGCTAGCAGAAGATATTAGCGCTTCACCCTTTGTTGGATCTATCTGCTGACTTTATGTGATTGGCCGCTCAAATAAAAGGAAATTGACTGTAATGACTGCTTTAGCTCCTATTCAGGTAGACGCTGAAAACGCGCTGCTTTCTACCGCAGAACTCCGGAAGATAGATGCTTTCTGGCGAGCCTGTAACTATTTAGCCATCGGCATGATTTATCTTCAAGATAATCCGCTGCTGAAAGAGCCGCTGACGCCGCAGCATATTAAGCCGCGCCTGCTGGGACATTGGGGCACTAGCCCTGGCCTGAGTCTGATGTACATTCACTTTAGCCGCCTGATTAAAAAGTATGATTTGAACGCTATTTTTATGGCAGGTCCTGGACATGGTGCGCCGGGTGTGTTGGCTCCTACTTACTTAGAGGGGACATATTCTGAGGTTTATCCGGATAAAAGTGAAGATGCTGAAGGGATGAGAAAGTTCTTTAAGCAGTTCTCTTTTCCCGGGCAGATTGGGAGCCACTGTACGCCAGAGATGCCGGGATCGATTCATGAGGGCGGGGAGCTGGGCTATAGCCTTTCTCATGCTTATGGGTCGGTGTTTGACAACCCGGATTTGATTACGCTGGTCGCTGTGGGTGACGGAGAAGCGGAAACTGGGCCGCTGGCAACTTCTTGGCATTCTAATAAGTTCTTGAATCCGGCTCAAGATGGGGCGGTGCTGCCAGTGCTGCACCTTAATGGCTATAAGATAGCGAACCCAACGATTCTCTCTCGCATTTCTCATCGGGAGCTGGAGGCTTTGTTTGTGGGCTATGGCTATACGCCTTATTTTGTTGAAGGCGATGAGCCTGAGCAGGTGCATCAGCAGATGGCAATCGCAATGGAAGAATGCGTGAGTCAGATTCGTGCGATTCAGGCTAAGGCTCGCAGCGATCAAGCCAACAACCGGAGCGAAAGACCCGAGCGTCCTTTTTGGCCGATGATTATGATGCGTACGCCGAAGGGGTGGACGGGGCCAGATGAGGTGGATGGGCATAAGGTGGCGGATTTTTGGCGATCGCACCAAGTTCCCCTTTCAAACGTAAAAGATAACCCCGAACATCTGCAAATTCTCGAAAACTGGATGCGCAGCTATCGACCAGAAGAGCTGTTTGATGAGTCGGGTCGGTTGATTGAAGAGCTGAGAGAATTGCCGCCGAAGGGCGATCGCCGATTAAGCGCAAATCCAGTTGCCAACGGAGGGCTGCTGCGCCAGCCGCTGAATCTGCCGAACTTTGAGAACTATGCGGTAACGGTCGATTGTCCCGGTAAAACTCAGGTAGAGAACACCCAATTAATGGGTCGCTTTCTGAGAGATGTTATCATTCAAAATCCGACTAACTTTCGGCTGTTTGGCCCGGACGAAACGCTCTCTAACCGGCTGGGTGAGGTGTTTGAAGTAACCAATCGCGCCTGGATGGGAGACTATTTGCCAGAAGATGCCGACGGTGGCTTTTTGTCGCCGACGGGTCGGGTGATGGAAATGCTGAGCGAGCATACGCTGCAAGGCTGGCTAGAAGGCTATTTGCTCACGGGCCGTCATGGGGTGTTTCATACCTATGAGGCGTTTGCCCATGTGGTCGATTCGATGTTTAACCAGCACGCGAAGTGGTTGGACATCTCTAAAAATGTTGTATCCTGGCGCGCTCCGGTGGCCTCGCTTAACATTTTGCTTTCTTCGGTGGTTTGGCGACAGGATCACAACGGGTTTAGCCATCAAGATCCGGGCTTTATTGACTTGGTGACCAACAAGAGTCCAGACGTGACGCGGATTTACTTACCGCCTGATGCCAACTGTTTGCTGTCGGTGACGAATCACTGCTTGCAGAGTACGGACTATATCAACGTGATTGTCTCTGATAAGCAGAAGCACTTGCAGTATTTGACGATGGCTGAAGCGGTGCGGCACTGCACTAAAGGGATTGGTATTTGGGAGTGGGCGAGCAATGACGATCGGGGCACTGCGCCGGATGAACCCGATTTGATTATGGCCTGCTGTGGTGATATTCCAACAATGGAGTCTTTGGCGGCAACTGCCATTTTGCGAGAAGAGTTTCCTGACTTACGCGTGCGATTCATTAACGTGGTCGATTTATATAAGCTCATTCATCCTAAAGATCACGGTCATGGGTTGTCTGATCGAGACTTTGATACGCTGTTTACGACTGACAAGCCGGTGCTTTTCAACTTTCACGGCTATCCCTGGCTGATTCATAAGCTGGTTTATAGCCGCTCGAATCAGGAGCGGATTCACGTGCGCGGATATAAGGAGAAGGGGAATATCAACACGCCTTTGGAGCTGGCGATTAATAATCAAATTGACCGGTTTAATCTGGTGATTGATGCGGTTAATCGGGTGCCTGAGCTGGGATCGAGAGGGGCCTATGTAAAAGAGAGAATGCAGAACGAAATTATTGACCATGTAAACTATGCGCGGCTGCATGGGGAGGACAAGCCTCAGACGAGTAACTGGACGTGGCCAGTGCGGGCTGTAGAACAATCAGCGACTATTAACGTCAGTTCGGGTTGAGCGATTATATAAGGTGCCGGTTTGCCAGCATTTTTAGCTACTTAGCCTAAAGTAGATCCCCTCTGGAGGGGCCTACCGTGTATACATAAGTCCGAGAACGCTGCGATCGCTGAGCTGCATAGGTTGCCGACCCACCCCGACCTCCGCTACGCTCCGGCCACCCCTCCGGCGGAGGGGAGACTGGCTAGGCTAACCGCTTCAGTGTGCTGGTGACTCGCTACAGAGACCGCCAGCGAGTCCATAACCCTCGCAAGGCAGTAACCTCAACCCCATAGCCAACATTCACCCCTCCGCCGGAGGGGCCGGGGGGTGGGTCAGTAACGCAGGCTATGAGCCGATGTCTCAGACTTGTGTATATACCGGATCTGGAAGCGCAGGGGTAGGTTTCGGTATGTAGCGCATAGGGCTGACCCATCCCGACCCTCTCGGGCCACCCTTCCAGAAGGGATTCACTTCAGGTAATAGGCGTAAATTGTTTATCCCGCACTCGGTCAGGTTAAACTCAAACCCGTATTTAGCTATCAATGGGTCGATCAGTAATCAATTGGAACTATGACTCGACGAATTTTGGTGGTAGATGATGATGACTCGATTTTAACCATCGTGAAGTTGCTGCTGGAGTTTGCGACGGCGTGGGAGGTGACGGCTCTTAATTCTGCGACAGCGGCGATCGCATTTGCCGAATCTGAATGCCCGGACGCGATTGTGCTTGATGTGATGATGCCTGAGTTAAACGGCTCAGAAGTTCTTCAGGTATTGAGATCTAAGCCCGACACGCAGAACATTCCGATTATCTTTTTCACGGCCAAGGCGGATAGAACGGGGCATCAGTCGCTGAAGGATTTGGGGGCGGCGGGCGTGTTAGTGAAGCCCTTTGAGCCGGATGAGATTGTTGATCAGATCAGGGAATTGCTTCACTGGTCAGATTAGGCATTGCGCAGGCGCTTTCCTCACAGGTTCCTCAGGTTTTTCGACGATAGTTGTAGAACTCAACTAGGAGATTTTCGATGTGGACTGTTGCCGATATTACGACCAAGACCGTGTTTACGATTCGGAGTTCTGCTAATGTGCAGCAGGCGATCGCGCTGATGCAAGAAAAACAGGTGTGATCGCTCGTGGTAGAGCGAGACGTAGCCGGGAGTGCCTATGGCATTGTTACCGAGCAAGATATTGTTTATAGAGTGACGGCTACTGGCATCGGGCCGAATAGCATGATGGTGGGCGAGATTATGCAGCAGCCCTGCACGGTTACCTCGTCGGATATTAGTCTGACAGCGGCGGCTAGAGAGATACGCGATCAGGGCTTGCAGCGGATGCCCATTGTTGAAGATGGTGTGATGGTAGGGGTTGTTTCTACGACCGATATTGTGATGAAGAGCGACGTGGCCTCGGTTGACTTGCCTAACGACTTTGCCGAGCGGGTGGAAATTGCTTTACGCCACCAGCAGCTGCATTGGAATGAAGCAGAGCAAGTCAATCAAGATAGCGAGATGACGCGGAGCGTTTTATGAAGCTTCGGGCGCGCGCTATTGAGGTTAAAGCACGCTTTGAAGAACTTATTACAGACTCTGAGAGCTTTACAAAAAGCGAGCTGAGAGGCTTATGACTTCAGCAGCGTAAAGCAAAAAGTACTGCCTTCTCCCAGTTTGCTGTCTACCCAAATTTTGCCGCCGTGCTGCTGCACAATCTGTTTACAAATGGCTAGTCCTAGTCCGGTGCCGCCTAGCCGCCGCGATTCTTTAGAATCTACCTGTTGGAAGCGCTCGAAGATGACCTCTAATTTATCTGCGGGAATGCCAGGGCCGCTATCTTCAACGCAGATTGAGACGGTTTGCGCTCGGTGGGTGGCGCTGAGGGTGATGTCAGAATTGGGCGGAGAAAATTTGATGGCGTTGCTGAGTAAATTAGTGAGCGTTTGGATGATGCGATCAGAATCGAGCGAGAGGGTAATGTCAATTGGCTCGACGACTAAGCGAACGTTTAGCTCGCGGGCCATCGGTTTCATCGCCTCAGCCGCCTGCGTCATCAGCTCTGCTAAATCGCAGTCCTGTAGGGTGATGCTCAGGTGGCTCGATTCTATGCGCTCTAGATCTATCACGTCGTTGATCAGACGGCTGAGGCGGTCGGTGCTTTCAAGGGCGATCGCAACCAGCTCTTCTTCTTTTAGACTGGCGTTTTGCTGCATCATCGACATCAGCTTCAGCGAGCCGTGAATAGCGGTGAGCGGTGTGCGCAGCTCGTGGCTGACCATCGAGATAAATTCGTTTTGAATGCGATCATTGGCTTTGCGATCGCTGATATCGTCAATCAGGCCAAAGAATCCCCTGATCTTGCCGTCAACCTCGATATCTGGAATATAGGTTACGGCCAGATCGCGAATCTTGTCTTTTGAGATCGCTGTAGTTAGTTCGTAATGAACCGCTTGCCCCGATAGCGCCTTTTTAATATAGGGTTGTGCCTGCTGGTAGTAGCTATCGCCTATAATCTCCCGTACTAGGCGACCTTCTATGGCTTCTACAGAATGTCCAAACCAGTCGGTATAGGTTTTGTTGTTAAACCGATAGCGTTGGTCGGCGTCTACGTAGCAAATTAGCACCGGCAGGGCGTTTGTAATCAGCCGGAGCTGTTCTTCACTTCGCTGTAGCGCCGCCTCCGACAGCCGCCGTACGGTAATGTCTTTTAGCATCACCGTAAACAGCGGGCCGTTTTTGGCTTGAATGCTAGAGATGGAGGCTTCCGAGGGAAACGCTTCGCCGTTTTTGCGCTGGCCGAATACATCCTGGCTGCGTGCCATTTTCCTGGACGCATCGGGTACTTGTGCAAAGCCGCGAACATGCTGCTGGTGAATCTGTCTAAACGCTTCGGGCAACAGTTTGTCTAGCGGCTGCCCGATAATTTCGCCCGCCGCGTAGCCAAAAATCTTTTCAGCGCCCTCGTTAAACATCACAATCGTTTGCTGTTCGTTGATGGAGATAATGGCTTCATCCGCTGTTTTTAAAATGTTGCTTAGCTGCTGGCGACTTTCTCTGAGGGCGCTTTCGGTGCTGAGTCTTTCTTGAATCTCTAGCTGTAGGCGACCGTTGGCTTGGCTGAGTTGGGTGGTGCGCTGTTCGACCAAGGCTTCTAAATTTTCGAGTAGCTGGGCCTGGGCGATCGCGATGCTCATTTGGTCGGCTAGATGCTCCATCAGCTCTATTTCAAACGGCTGCCATTCTCGCGCCAGCTCGTTTTGGCTAGCGACGAGTAGACCCCAGGGCTGGTTTCGCACGTAGATAGATATCTCTAAGCTGGCGCGAATTTGAAACCGGCTTAAAAACTGACGGCTGCACAGCTCGCAGGGGTGCTTTGTGAGGTCTTCGACGGCGCAAACTTGAGGCCCGCGAGTATCGGGCACAGGCGAAAGGGTTAAGCCGGTAACCGCTTGGTTAAGCAACAAAGGATGACGGCTTTGTAACACCGCTTCTTCGATTACTTGGCCGCTGCTATCGCCCTGGCGCTCGATGACGATGACGCGATCGCACTTTAAAATCGCCTGCACCTCGGTCACGGCTCGGCGCAAAATCTCTTTTATCTCTAGCGACTCTCGAATTCTGCGGGTGACGTTGTTAACGAGCTGACCTTGCTGATGCTGTCGCTTTAGCGCAATTTCGGTCTGGCACTGTGAGGTGATATCGTGAGCTGAGGCGTAAATAGAATCTGCGGTGGGAGAGGCGATCGCGTTCCAGTTTAGCCAGCGGTAGCTACCATCCTTACAGCGATAGCGATTCTCAAAAGAGACCGTGGTTTCTCCATTAATTAGCCGCTTTAGCTCTGTTCTTGTTGCCGCCAAATCGTCAGGATGAACAAACTCAACAAAGGGGCGGGCCATTAGCTCTTCGTTGCTGTAGCCTAGAACCTTTGCGAAAGCAGGATTTAGCCGCTTAAAGCAGCCGCCTAGTCCGGCAATGCCTAGCAGACTCAGCGTCACGGCAAAGAACTTCTCTAGTTCTTCGAGCATTAGCAGATCATCGGCTGTCGGATTTGCTTGCTTTTTAATGGTCATAGTGTTAGCACATATAGGGGTTGATATAAAAGCAACAGATCGATCTGCCAGTATTACGATAGTGCAGGTACAGCCTTGCCCGTTCGCTTCAGTCGGTTAAGCAGCCGCGCAGGGAGTTTCGTTGCCATTGTTGATTTACTCACGAAGTCGTCGGCCCCGACATTGAATGCCTGATGCTGGGTATTGTTTCCATCGTGAACGCTTAGGAACAATATGGGGAGCTGTTGCCATCGCTCGTCGGCTCGCAGTACCCGGCAGATCTCCAAACCACTCGTATTGGGCATCGCCACGTCCATTAGCAATAGATCCGGCTGTACCGCTGCTAGCGTATCGAGCAGCCGATCTGGACTTTCTAATGGGATTGTTTGAAAGCCCCAGGGCGATAGGATGGTTTGGATCAGCGCGAGTACCTGCGGGTCGTCGTCCAAGGCAACTACTTTGGCAGACTTGCTTGCGGCCTTTAATGTCTGTTGAATCGTTTCTATGGCATGGTCGGGAGAGGTCGCTCCTTTGAGGATGACACTCGCGCCTTGCTGTACTAGCTGGAGCCTTTGGCCAAAGTCTTGAATATCCGTGACCACAATCGCCGGTATCTTATCTGATTGTTGAATCACCGCGCCCAACAACTTTACCGCCTCGTCAAAGGTTTCTGTTTCTGCCCAGAGCAGAATGCCGGTTGGAGATTGTTTTTTAATCATCGCCGTGGCTTGTTTGGGGTTGGGAGAGATCGCACATTGCAACCCCACCTCCACGGCCTCTGCCAACAGCGCTGAGTGCAAAACTGGCGGCGCACCAACCACCAAAATCTGAGGTGCACTCGTCGCTGCCGCCGCCGCCGCCTTACCGCTAGTACTGTGCTTCAAATACTCATGCAGGTGCTTTACCAGCGCCGAAAAGTGAAGCCCTTGCGAGGGGGTCAAAGAAATTTCTGACTTCAGCAATTGTTCTAATTCTTGGGCAATTCGTGAGCCTTCTGCAAAGCCAAAGCAGCCCATAGAGCCAGATAGTTTGTGAGCCTGTGATCGCCCTGCGGCTTGCAGCTCTGCACTTAGCTGATCTGCTTCTACTGCCGCTGCGGTTGCCTCCAATATATCTAGCCGTTCTTGTATGGTGTCCCGGTGTCTATCCCAGGCGGCGGCGATCGAGGCCACCAGCTCCGGCTTGTTTAATGGCGGCGACTTTGACTTTGCCGGTAAGCTAGACGCACCCAGCACCTCAGCCGTTTCTGGCTGAATGGCCCTGAGCCGATAGCCCAGTCCGTACACCGTCTCGATCAGATCTTTGGGCGCACCGCCCGCCTTCAGCTTCTGGCGCAGTCCTTTTACGTGCGTTCTTACCGCATCGCCACTCGGGATATCTTCAAACGACCAAAGATTATCAATAATCGCATCCAGGCTAAACACCTGATTGGGATGGTGCAAGAACAGCTCTAGCAAGGCATACTCTTTGGGCGTCATCCGCAGCGGCCGATCCTGATAAAACACCTCAAAAGTGTTGGGATCTATCCGCAGATCGCCCCGTTGCAATGTAGCCTCTAAGACGATGCTCTCTCGCCGCCCCAGTGCCCTAATGCGGGCAAATAGCTCTTCAAAGTCGAAGGGCTTTACCACGTAGTCGTCAGCGCCAGCGTTCAGTGCCTTTACCTTCGTGGCGCTGTCGTCTTTAGCCGTCAGCATCAAAATGGGGCTGACAACTTTTCGCTTTCGCAACCGCTGACAAAGCAAAATCCCCCCGATGTCGGGCAGTCTCATATCTAAAATAATGAAATCGTAAGCAAAAAGACCCACCCATGCTTCGGCGCTCTTGCCGTCGGCCGCAATATCCACCACGTAGCGCTGCTCGGTCAATCGCTCGGCCAAAATATCCATTAAAACGGCATCGTCATCGACCAGCAGTATGCGCATAGGGTTTTTAACTATTCTTGGGGTGATTGGTAGGTTCTGAGAAATTGCGTAATGGTTTTCAGCGCCTGGTCAATTCCGGTTTGGGCCGTAGCGGAAAGCCTTCTGGCAAACCTGAAATCTTCTGTTGGTATCTTTATTTGCCAGCTCTGAGGGCAAGTGCCATAAACTTGCCGGGTTAGACTCAGTAAGGTGTTAGCACTACATTGATTCGCTTCGATGTAAATATCTCCTGAATGTAGAGGCTGGGCGATAACGGGGCAAATCTGGGCAGTGCGAGCGCGATCGCCCTCGGCGCAAGGTTCAATAAAAATAACGTAGTTAGGCTCGGATAGCTCCAAAATAAGCGCTGGCGTGAGTTCACTTACTACAACAGCACGAACCGAGGCCAGTTTCCAACCCGATATAGTCATAGCTACGGATGTCCCCACAGCGGCATCGCCCTGCAATTCGTTGCCACAGCAAACGATCAGGAACTGATTTTGACAGGTTTTTCGAGGCACCCGTTGGGAGATCGGCTGAGCGATTCTTCGAGATAGCGCCCGAGGCATCGTAGGGGTATAAGTCATGGCTCATTTTCCTATGGTTACTGCTTTCGCAAGCATAGATAACGAACATGAGGATGTTGTGAGGGCTGCGGACGGGTGGAAATAAGCAGCGTCATATCATCCTCACAACTTCGTCATCCCCCTTTGCTAGGCTAGCGATAGCGCGTAATAAGAGGGCACCTTCCTTAGTTTGCTTTTCAGAATTTGCTTTCCACAATCAGGAGACAACTCGTATGTTCAACAAAATTTTGGTCGCTAGTGATAAATCCGCTGCTAGCCAGCGGGCGTTTGCTTCAGCCCTTGAAATCGCCTCAGCGCTGAAGGCTGAGTTAGTGCTAGTGAATGTGCTAGATGTCTTTGCGCCGTCTAGCCCAGAGCGCTCCTCTATCTCTTTTGATAGCTACTCAATGGCGTTAGAAAAAGTCATTCAGGAAAACTATCAGAGCGAGTGGAATAAGTTTGTTGGCTACTGCAACGCGCTGCTAAAGCAAAGTAAAGCAGAGGCTGAAGCAGCCGGTGTCAAGGCCAGCTACGAACAGCCCTATGGTCGTCCTGGCCCTGCTATTTGCGAAGTGGCCAGAACCCGCAAGGCCGATTTAATTGTGATTGGTAGCCGCAATCACACCACATTAAGAGAGCTAGTTCTGGGCAGCGTTAGCAACTACATCGTTCATCACGCCCCTTGTTCGGTCACGATTGTGCATTCTGATGCCAGCCAGCGGGTGATAGCCCAAGAACGCTCAGCGCTGGCCTCTGCTGGGCGACTCTGAGTTCTTCAGACTCATCCAAAAATTATTTCAAAAACTATTGAGAAAAAACGATTATGTTCAATACCATTTTAGTGGCTTTAGACACCGACGAAGACTATTCCTCTGTTTTCCATCAGGCACTCGATCAGGCGAGGTTAACCGGCGCAGTGTTGAAGCTGCTCGGCGTTGTCATGCCTGCTAATGATAATACGATGCCGCTAGCCGCTTACTATCCTGAGTTTGTGGGCTATCCAATGACCGTTAGCAATCAGATGTGGGAGGACTGTCGGAAGCGCTACGACATCTACAAAAAAAGTGCGAAAGCCAAGCTAATGCGCCTTGCCAAGCAAGCGGCGGCGGTGGGCGTACAGGCAGAGGTGATGCAGGTGAAAGGTGCTCCTGGGCAAGCTATTTGCGATCGCGCCAAGTCCGAGTCCGCCGACCTGATTATCATGGGCAGTCATGGCCGAAAGGGCCTGAGCGAGATATTTATGGGCAGCGTTAGCAACTACGTGACGCACCATGCGCCCTGCTCAGTGCTGATTATTCATACGCCGCCGAACCATCAAGAACAGAAAGAGACGGCTGAAGTTTCTGAGGTGGCGGTTTAAAGGTGATGGGTGCCTTCACAAGTTCGCCAAGTTGTTTCTCTACGCTGCGAGTGAGTGTGGTGAGAGGAGTATAAAATGGCTAATTCAGCCGGGTTAACAAAATTATTTAGGTTGATGAGCGCGGTCGGATTGGTCAGTGGCGTTCTTTCGATTCAACCGCTAGCGCTGGCGGAACCGGTAGTGGCCAGTTCACTATCGGCGCTTCCAGACGGAGCCTACCAGTTCTGTACAGAAGCTCCACCCGACGATTGGAAAGACGGAGCCGGTGCCTGCCTTACCCTGATAAAGGAGGGAACAACGGCTAGCGGCTACTATGGCTATCCGCATAGCGAAAGCTTTATTTGCCTAAAAGGGCAGGTATCTGAGACTGGCTTGTCCGGCAGCGGCATGGCTGTTTCCTGGTCAGGAAATCCCTGGTCGAACGTTCCAGGAAGTTCTTTCTATTGGGACGATGAGGGTCGATTATTTTTGGCAGAAGGGGACTGGGTACGTCGAGAAGAAGAGGTTGGCTGGATTGTTTTTCAGCAGGCCGTACTAAGTACAGAAGGCATGTA
>JBGTGK010000265.1:0-14793 GCA_041746795.1 Phormidesmis sp. | reverse complement strand
GCGAAAGGCCATACTTGCCATGACGCTAACGACGAGTGCGATCGCCACCACCAAAATCCCCAGCACAAAAGAGCGCTGAAAAGCCTCCACGAAGCTACCCACCCGCTGCTCTTGAAACACCTGCCCTAGCCAATAAAAGCCAAAGCTCCGCAGCGGAAACGTCAGTGCCCCATCCGGCCCCTGCAAAGAAAGCGTAAAAATTGCCAGCATCGGGCCATACAAAAACAGGACAAACAGCCCAAAAAAGACAGCCAGCAAATAGAACGAAAGACCCCGTTTAGCCATCATCAAAGCTCCTTCCGAATATCTACCACCCGCAAAATCCCCGTCACCAGCACCAGCGTCACCAGCAGCAAAATCACCGCATTCGCCGCCGCTAGTGGATACTGCACGCTGCCAATTTGAGTGCTAATTAGCTTCCCTACCGAAGCCGACTGCCCGCCGCCCATCAGGCGCACCGTAATCGATTCGCCCATCGTCAGCGTCACCACAAAAATTGAGCCAATCGCAATCCCCGGTGCGCTCAGCGGTAAAATAATCTCCTTTAGCACCTCAAATCCAGACGCACCCATATCGCGAGCTGCCGTAATCAGCGTTCGATCAATTCGCATCATACTGTTGAAAATGGGGGCGATCATAAAAAAGTTGTACAGATGCACCATGCCTAGCACAATGGCAAAGTCGGAGTAGAGAAACCACTTTACTGGCTGACTCACCAGGCCCAGGTTCAGCAGCAGCTGATTGAGCAATCCCCCTCGACCCAGCACTGGAATCCAGGAGATCATGCGGATGATGTTAGACGTCCAAAAGGGAATGGTGCAAAGTAAAAACAGCAGCACCTGAAGACTTTCTTGCTTGATGCAAAAAGACAGGAAGTAGGCGACGGGGAAGGCGATCGCCAAACAAAACCCCCATACCAACACCACATACTTAAACGTATTTAAATACGTCGATAGCGAGACCTTTGAACTAAAAATGCCCAGATAATTATCTAGCGTAAAAGCAGGCGTCATAGAGTAGACGTTGAACTGCCAAAAGCTAACGACAAAAATCATGATGATAGGCAACACCAAAAACATCAATAGAATCAATGCTTGCGGCGTTGCCAGCAGATAGGGTTGAACCCCTTTCCAAGTCTTATACATGTTGGTTACTCTTAAGCAGCAATAAATTCATTCCACTTCTGCACCAAATAAACCTGTTCTTCCATAGTCGAATTCCAAACAACAACTTTACCCATACGCTCCTCAAAAGAACCGCCATCTCTCACCGCGCCTGCCTTCTCCAAAGTCGCCCCAAACGGATCAACCATATCCACCGCAGCAGGCTTACCCTCATACCAAAAAGCCCATTCTTCAGGCGACATGAACTTCTTGGCATTTTGCGGCACGGCGCTGTAGTACCCCTGCCGCCCTAAAAACGCGCCCACCCAGCCATCTAACAGCCAGTCCAAATAAGCATAAGCCGCATCCAGCTTTGCCCCCTCCAAATTGCGAGAAAGTCCAATGCCGCCGCCCCAGGCTCTGTAGCCTTCCTTAAGGGGCGCATACACACACTTAATCCCTTTTGACCTAACGGCAGTCACCGCTGGAGACCACATCGACTGTAGCACCACCTCACCCGAAGACATCAGGTTGACCGATTCATCGAACGTTTTCCAAAAAGCACGGAACTGTCCGGCTTTCTTTTGATCTATCAAGATACCAATGATTTTATCAATCTCGGGCTTAGTCATATTGCCCTTGTCGCCAAAGGTCATCAGCCCCGCAGACTCTGCTACCATCGCAGCGTCCATAATGCCAATCGAAGGGATATCTAAAATCGCGGTTTTCCCCTTAAAGGCCGGGTCAAACAGATCGGCCCAGCTTTTAATTTCGCGACCGGTCAAGTCAGGCCGATAGCCCAAGGTGTCAGCATTGTACTGAAAGGGGATCATGGTTGCCCAGTTAGTGGGCTCTGGTGAAAATTCTTTGGAATCTTTATCTTTGAGGTACATCACCTTAACTGGTGCAGTTCCTTGAGCCTTTTCAACCGGGAGGCCTTCAAACTTACCGGTTGTAAAAATAGAAACAATCTGGTCAAAACCTTTAACGCGACTGATATCAATCGGCTGTAGGTTGCCAGAAGGCATCACCAGCGGCAGGCTGAAGTACTCACCATCGAACATGTCGTACTGGCCAGGCTGAGTAATGGCAATTTGATTGTTCTCTTCGGTGCTCAGCGCCTTTAAGTCGATCTTAAAGCCCAGATCTTCCTGAGCCTTGTTACGAATATCGTTAATCTGGGCAACCCCGGTACCAATAAAGCGCAGCGTCACATCCTTCATGGCGTTGGCATTCACCTCAGGGCCTTTAGCAGGATTGTTAGGTGTTCCTGCTGGAGCTTCTGTTTTGCCACCACAGCGGGCAGTAGCCAGCGCAGCGCCGGTAGCCAGTCCAGTTTGAATCAGTCGGCGACGAGTAAAGTTAGGCATTGTGTTTTGTTGTTCAAAAAAGCAGTAAACAAAAAGCGGTAAACAAAAGAAAAACGGACGCTTGCTTCTCCTATTTCAAAAAGATTCAACAGGGTAAGTGTTGCTAGTAAGGCAGGTCGGTTAGTAAGGTAAGAAAACGCAGTCCTGCGCTGACCATCGAACCGCGACCGACTGCCCGACTTCCAGCCCTGATGCTATCCAGTCGGTAGTGCGCACTTTATACAGCAAGGACTGTCCCGTACTTTCTACCACCAGGGTGACGCGAGTGACGTAGCCGGTTAGCTCAGCGTCCATGATGCGAGCGCCTACGTGGTTAGCGTTAGCCGCTGATAACTGGGCATCTAGCTCCCGCCTTTTGGGCAGCAGCTGAATTAAATCAGGACGTACAGAACAGGCGGCTTCTGAGCCATTTGGCGGCGCGAAACCCTTGCAAAACAGTGACCCTATGCCCTCCACTTCTAGCTCAATTAACTCTTTAACGCCTTCAGCTGGCGATGAGCTAACGACTTTGCCGACAAAAATGTTGTTGTCGCCAATAAACTTAGCAACAAACTGAGACGAGGGCGCGTTAAATAATTCTGTAGGACTGGCGACCTGATCGATTCGACCGTGATTCATCACCACAATTTGATCGGAAAGTGAAAAGGCTTCTTCTACATGGTGCGTGACCTGAATAAAGGTGAGGCCGAACTGTCGTTGAATTTTGCGTAGCTCTCCTCGCATTCTGACTCGCAGGTTTTCGTCGAGTGCGCTCAGCGGCTCATCGAGCATGAGTACCTGGGGCCGATTTACCAGGGCGCGGGCTAGGGCAATTCGCTGCTGCTGGCCACCGCTGAGCATATTTGGCTTGCGCTGGGCGGTGTGAGAGAGGCCCACTAGCTCTAAAATTTCATCGACTCGGGCCGTGCGCTCTGGCTTAGGAACCCCTTTCATCTTGAGGCCAAACTCTACGTTTTGCCAGATGGTTTTGTGGGGGAACAGCGCGTAGTTTTGAAACATCATGGCGGTGTTTCGCTTGGCCGGTGGGAGGTTGGTGACATTGCGATCGCCAATCAAAACCTCTCCTTTAGTCACCTCCTCATGCCCTGAGATCATCCGCAGTGCCGTTGTTTTACCACAGCCGCTAGGCCCTAGTAAGCAGCAGTAAGCCCCGGCTGGAATATCCAGCGTAATATTTTCAATGGCGGTAAAGTCGCCGTATTTTTTAGTAATTGAGCGCAGTGCCACCCCGGCGGCGACGGTCGCTTGCTTGGTTTGCTCGGAGACTTTACCGGGCACCAGAGGATCTGTGATGGGAGGCTGAGTTGTAAGCGTCATCGGGCGTTACCTGATGTAAGAGAAAGTGTAAGAGAAGGTTGCTGGCCAAAAACTGCTGGGAAAACTACTGGCCAAAAACTGCTGGGAAAATTACTGGCCAAAAACTACTGGGAGCAGCGATAGTGCTGGTCGAGCTGAAGCAGGGTGTGCAGCAAAACATTTGCGCCCTGCACGCACTGTTCAGGCGAGGTGTACTCGGTCTCAGAGTGACTAATGCCTGATTCGCTAGGCACAAAAATCATGCCCATGTCAGTAATTCGGGCCATCTCCTGGGCGTCGTGACTGGCTCGGCTAGGTAAATGCATATGGCTTAAAGAAAGAGAGTCGCAAACCTGGGCGATCGCATTTTGAATGTGAGACTTAGCGAGAGACGGATGGTTCCGTAGCAGCGGCGAGAGGGCAATTTTGGTATTAGTTTGTACTGCAATATTGGCCATCTCCTCCTGTAGCTTCAGCATCAGCCGATCGAGGTGGCCCTCATCCAAATCACGAATGTCTAGAGAAAACTCCACGCGATCGGGCACTGTATTAGCCACGTTAGGAGAAACCTCCAGACTGCCGACTGTCGCGACCTGATCGCCTGGCTGATGGCCCAGCGCGTGAACGGCCAGCACTAGCTGAGAAGCGGCTACCAGCGCATCTTGACGCATTGACATCGGGGTTGTGCCCGCGTGACTTGCCTGACCTTTAACCGTGAATACATAGCGGCGCTGTCCCACAATGCCCGTAACCACGCCAATTTCCTTTTTAGCTGTTTCCAACACGGGCCCCTGCTCCACATGCAGTTCAACAAAGGCAGCCACATCAGCAGGTGTCAATCGGGCAAACGCTCGCCGCGACCAGTCGCCCCCCACTTTTGCCAAACACGTCTCAATCGTTTCTCCAGTGGCACTTCGATAGGCCTCCGCATCGCGATCAAGATTTCCTGAAAGCGCCTTGCAGCCCACCATCGTCCGCTCTTCATCGGTAAAGACAATCAGGTCTAAAGGATGGTTTAAAGTGAGATTTTCGTCGCGCAGCGATCGCACTATCTCTAGCCCGGCTAGCACGCCATAAGCGCCGTCATAGTGGCCTCCATTCGGCACCGTGTCAATATGAGAGCCGGTTGCCAGCGCTGCCACAGGCTGTTGCGATCTGCTGCTTGCCCGCCCGTCGTAGCGGCCAATAATGTTTCCTGCCGGGTCAATCCTTACCTGCATACCAGCCTCGCGCATACAGCGCTGCACCCATTCGCGGGCCAGAGCGTCCTCCTCACTAAAAGCGATACGCTGCACGCCGCCGTTGGGCAAAGCGCCGATTTCTGCTAGCTGAGCAACGCTTTGCATAAGCCGATCGCGGTTGACCTGAAGTGCTGAGACTAAACTGTTCACGGCTGATTCCCCAAGGTTGTAGATGCCAAATAAGCGCCTCTATGTTGTTTTCCCTATGTGCCTCATAGAACTTCTATAGGCTTCATAGAAATGTGCTTCATAGAAATCCTCCCTAGGAAGATGCTTCTGGGTAATAAAATACTACCTAAGGTTTTTGATTTCTGTACTTTCTATACACAAGAGATCGTCAGCAAAACTGTATCAAGCTTACCCAAAAAACAATAATTGACCTACCGAGTGCTCAACATCTATTCTTAAGAGCGCCTGCAATTATCGTTCTCTTTTTCCCGATTGTTTTTTCCACCCAACCGAGGTATTGCCCTGTGCCTGACGCATCACCCAAGCATGTCTTTATCTGCGGCTCAGCCCTACGCGGCCAGCCCGATCATCAAAATTTACAGTCCGCCACTTTTTTAGGCGAGGCCAAGACGGCTCCAAAATACCGGCTACACGCCGTTAAAGACGGCTGGCACCCTGGCGTTTATGAGGTAGAAACAGGCGGTATCTCTATTCCTGGCGAAGTCTATGAGCTGACGCCAGCCCAGTATGATTACCTGGTTTCTACCGAACCGCCTGATATGTACCCGGCAGAAGTCGCGTTGGCAGATGGGAAAAGTGCCGTTGCTATGCTATATCCTCAAAAGCTGATTGAAGCAGGCGGCTGGCCTGATATTTCTGAGATTGGCGGCTGGGCAGCGTACAAAGCACAACAGAAGTAAAAAAAGCTTATGGCCAAAGTTCTGATTAAAGGCGGGCGCATTGTGACCGCTGTAGATGATTATATGGCTGATGTTCTCATAGAGAACGGCAAGATTGAGGCGATCGCCCGCACGCTGCAAGTCGAAGATGCCGAAGTCCACGATGCCACCGATCTACTGGTCATTCCTGGCGGCATAGACGTGCATGTGCATATGGAAACACCCATGGGCAACGATGTGTACACCTGCGATACGTTTGAAAGCGGCACCCGCTCAGCGGCCTTTGGTGGCACCACGACCATCATCGACTTTGCCCAGCAGTTTCACGGAGAAAGCCCCAAGGCGGCGCTTGATCGCAGGCTGGCGGCGGCAGAGCCTCAGTGCTGCGTGGACTATGGCTTTCATGTAATTTTGACCGACGCAAATGAAGATGCGATCGCCGAACTCCCCGACCTGGTAAACACAGAAGGCGTCTCCAGCTTTAAGCTTTACATGGCCTACCCCGGCATCCTGATGGTAGACGACGCAGCCATTTATAAGATTATGCGCAAAGTAGGCGACCATGGCGGCATGGTGAACGTCCATGCAGAAAATGGCATTGTGATTCAGGCACTGATCGAGGAGGCGATCGCTGCAGGCAATACTTCGCCCAAGTTTCATCAAATGACGCGGCCCCGGCTGATGGAAGGAGAAGCCACGCACCGGGTAATTCGGATTGCGGAGCTGGCCGAGGTGCCTGTATACATTGTGCATCTGTCGGCAAAGGAGGCCTTAGATGCGGTTGTAGAAGCGCGCGACAGAGGCATTCACGCTTTTGCCGAGACCTGCCCGCACTATCTCTTTTTAGACCAGTCAGAATACGAGCATCCGGGGTTTGAAAGTGCCAAATATGTGATGACGCCGCCCTTGCGAGACCATAAATGCCAGAATGAGCTATGGCGCGGCCTCCAGTTTGATGACTTGCAAATTGTCTCGACCGACCATTGCCCCTTTTGCTTTAATGAGAATCCAATGGGAATTCTCAAATCTAAGCGGTATGGAGAAGATAACTTCAACAACATTCCTAACGGTGCGCCCGGCGTGGAGCTACGGCTAGAGCTGCTGTACGACGGCGGCGTGCGAGAAAAGAAGATAAATTTGAATCGGTTTGTACAGCTAACCGCAACGGCTCCAGCAAAAATGTTCGGCCTGTTTCCCCAAAAAGGGACGATTGCGGTGGGGAGTGACGCGGATGTCGTCTTGTTTGATCCCAAAAAGCAGCATACCATCAGCGCTAGCACCCAACACTCTAACGTAGACTACTCTCTTTTTGAGGGGCGTAGCGTACAGGGCAAGGTGGAAAAAGTGTTTTTGAGAGGAGAGCTGATTGTGGATGGAGAGAAATGGTTAGGGCGATCGGGCATGGGCCGGTATCTGAGTCGGTCGGCGTCGGGAAGAGTGCTGTGAGCAATCATTCAGCTCTTTAGCTTGATAAAAATGTACGCTTGGGGAGTTGCAGTAGAATAACGTACCGAAAATTTTGCTGGCTGAGCGTAGTCGTAACGCCATAGGCGTGGCAAAACCAAGGCGAAGCCTCTGCATAGCAGATAGCCACAACCTAGCCAGACTATGCCTACGGAACGCCAAGGCGTTGGCTTTGCCAGTCCGAAGGACTTACGACTACGCTCAGTCCTCAGTTTTAGCGGTACCTTATCTGGGCGCCTGTCCCTTGACCTTTTCACAGCAAATACTAGCTCTGCTATGCACAGCATCCACAGCTAGTAGCGTACCGACGCACTGTATCGTATGGCTCTAAAGTTCATAAACAGCTGCAAAAATCTGCTCTTTTAAGAGCCGCTTATTCCATCGTTTCAGCTTAGGTTCAACAGTCTTGTGATCCCTGTCAAATCCCTTTAAATGTTGGATAATAGAGAAGAGGATAGGCACTTCTGAAGCTGCTATTACAGCGTCATTTCACAGCCGTTTAAGCCATGATTCAAACGACCTTATTTCCAGACACTTTTAAGCAGAAAATCCTGTTTGATAACAATGACATTGCTGACATTTTTGAGCAGGTTTCCGACCTGCTAGAAGCCCAAGGTGACGACTACTATCGAATTCGAGCTTATCGGGAGGGCGCTCAGACTATTCGCCAGCTGGGTCGCTCGGCAGTAGAGATTTATCATCAGGACGGCATCACGGGTCTGCAAGCGCTATTGCATATCGGGCAGCGTTTAGCGCTTTCTATTGAGGAGCTGACGACAACCGGAGAGCTTGGCCTGTTAGAGCGCCTGCTTATAGAGGTTTCGCCAGAGGATTTGTTTACGACGGTGCCAGGCATCGGTCAGCTGCTCGCTCGTAGAATTTACAGAGTGCTGGGCATTAACACGTTAGAAGAGCTGGAGCAGGCAGCGCATAACGGCTCGTTAGGCGAGCTTGAGGGCTTTGGCCGAGGCCGTGTTCAGCTAGTGCGCGATGCGTTGGGGACTATGCTAGGCCGAACCTCACGGCAGCGGGTGAAGGTGCGGCGCTGGCAGCAGGAGCAGCCGGTAAAACCTATCACCCAAACCCCGTCGGTTGAGCTGTTGCTTGAGGTAGATGAACAGTATCGGTATTTGGCGGGCGTTGGGCAGCTGCGAATGGTGACGCCTCGTCGGTTTAACCCAGAAGGCAAACGCTGGCTACCCGTGATGCGAATGAACAAAAACGGCTGGTCGTTTAATGCGCTGTATTCCAATACGGCCAGGGCTCACGAGCTAGATAAAACACATGATTGGGTGGTGGTGTCGTATGCGCCAGAGGGTGAGCTAGAACGCCGCCGGGGTCAATGCACCATCGTCACAGAAACACGCGGCACAAGGCGCGGCCAACGCGTCATCCGAGGAATGGCGGCGGCGGCGGCGTAGGGGCACACCCTCGCGATCGCCCCACCACCCCAACCCCATCACTTCAACCCATCACTTCAACCCATCACCCCACTGGAACCTTCAAAACACCGTATTTGGGCGACCAAAAATCGCCCTCACGAGTTTTAAAGAACGCAACCTCCTTGCATTTCCCCTTACGGTTTTCCAACAGTGAACAGCGCAACATCACCTTGCTAACGCCTTCTTTTTGATAGGAGTGCTTAATCAGCAGCGCTCCGCAGCTCGGACAGGGATAGTCAGTAAAAGACTGTGGATCACTCTGTAAATCACGCTGGCGCTGTGAATACGGAAGCTCATACCCTTTGTTTTGAGGATTCCAAAACATCACGGTGTCACAGACAGGATCGGCGCATTTTAGAAAGTGATTGGCTTTGATCTTTTTTGAGCGAGAGGGAATTTTGTCGAGTGGCTGAGCGCATTTTGGACAGTTGACTTTACTCTTCTGAGTTCCTTCCTTCTGGCTTCGATTATCGGATAAATCGTCTTTTGCAAGCTTTCTTCTGGCGGTGTCTGTGGTGCGCCTACCCGAAGGTCTTTTGCTAGACGAATGCTCAGCAGATGGGCAACCCTTTTGGTTGTTGCTAGAATTTATCGCTGCTGTAGGACTTTCTCTTAGATCTCTCATAACGCCTGCTGACAATTTTGTTCTCGCCTGGTCTATAGCGGGAGCAAAGTATTCTCTGTGCCAAGTGGTGAGGTAGGTTTGCCAGTTTTGTTTGCCAGCGGCGATCGCATCCAACTCCCCCTCCATTTTCGCCGTAAACTCCGGCTGGATCAAGTCCGGCAGCAGCCTCTCCAACGCCGCATCCAAAGACAAGCCCAGTGCCGTCGGCTGTAGCTTCCCCTTTAGCAGCGCTACATAAGTTCGAGTCTTCAGCGTTTTAATCGTCGGCGCATAGGTACTTGGGCGGCCAATGCCCTGACGCTCCATCAGCTGCACTAGCTTAGGCTCGGTATATCTTGGCGGCGGCTGAGTTTGCTTCTGCTCTGCTTGTGCTTGCGCTACCGTGACGGCCTGCCCGGTGGTTAGCGCTGGCAGCTGCGAATCGACGCTTAGGTTATTCCAGTAGCGCGTGTAGCCTGCAAATTCTACGACCTGACCTCTCGCTTCCCAATAGGTTTCGCCTGCCTGCGTGACAATGCGCGTTTTACGAAGCTGGGCCGCGCAGCACTGGGAGGCAACTGCCCGATTCCAAATTAGTTCATACAGCTTTGCTGCATCCGCAGAGAGACTTTGGCCTATCTGCTGAGGTGTAGCCGCTACGTCGGTCGGACGAATCGCTTCGTGAGCGGCCTGTGCGCCTTTAACCGCCCGATGTTTGGCGGTTGTTTTAGGAATATTAGTGGGATCATGCTGGCTGAGATAGTCTTTGACAGCAGCGCAAAAGGGGGCTGAGAGTACAACAGAATCGGTGCGCATGTAGGTGATGTGGCCCGCTTCGTAAAGCGACTGAGCTACCTTCATGGTTTGGTCAGGATTGAAGCGAAGCTTGGCACCGGCTGACTGCTGTAGGGTTGAGGTGATGAATGGCGGCGGCGGCGACTGGCGAGTGAGCTTGCCTTCTACAGAGAGAATTTTGTGAGGGGTGGTGCGGGCAATTTCAACCAGCCGATCGGCCTCAGCCTGACTTGTCACCTTCTCAGATTCAGGCGTCTTTTTGTCATCGTCTTTACTGTCATCCGCCTCCGCTTTCTGAGGCCGACCCGCTGTTGGCTTGCGCCGATAAAAAGCCTTGAAGCCTTCTACGTAGCTCACCCACACGCTCCAATAGTCCTGCGGGGTAAACGCCTGAATCTCAAGCTCGCGCTGACACAGCAAGTGAAGCGCCGCACTTTGCACGCGCCCCATAGACTTTGCGCCATTGTTCAGCGGCCATACGACATGGCGACTCCCTTTGTAGCCCACCAGCTTATCCAGGCAGTCGCGCGCCCGCCCCGCTGCAATTAACGACTCGTCGAGCACACGAGGATTCGCCACTGCCTGACGAACTGCCGCAGTCGTAATTTCGCTATATACTACCCGATGAGGTTTTTTAAGCCGTAGCGCCTGCTGCAAATGCCAGCCAATCGTTTCGCCTTCCCGATCGGGATCGGTGGCAATGTATACGGCGTCGGCCTGCTTCACAGCCTGACGCAGGCCTGCAATCGTCTTTTTTGCCCGTTCATCTCTGGGCGCATACTTGCAGTTAATCTGCTGGCCTGCCATCTCAAAGCCCAGAGAATCTTCCCCTTCGTTGGTCAGCTCTCTAATGTGGCCCATACTGGCCCTGACAATCCAACCAGGGCCAAGGATTTGGCTCAGCTTCTTGAGCTTTCCGGGGCTTTCAATCAGCAGTAGCTTAGTCATTGCGATGCGCTTTTTCTTTCAGCAGATTCATAGAAAGGCCACGTAGACAGGCTAATCACTTCTATTTTAGTACATGCGCTCTATTAAGTCAGCTACCTCAAGTGGCAAGTTTGGTAAAATCTCAAAAAGGTAGAATTCGAACCCTTGTTTTATTTGCGTTGATAGTCAATAGAGCACCTGCTTCTAGCTCTAAGCAACTCGACAGAGGCTATAGCAGAGGCGATCGCGTCTGCTGGCTGGTAGCCCAATGGTCATTCTTCGTTCACTCTAGCTGGAACGTCTTCAATCAGAACAATATTGTCAGTCAATTCCGATGTATAAGTCACAGATTTTTTGACTAAGTTACTTCGGTTAATCATGCGCGTAGTCGCTCTATCAGATGATCGCCGACGCGCATAGCGTTTGCCATGATGGTGAGCGATGGGTTTACGGCGGCGCTAGAGGGAAAAAAGCTGCCGTCTACGACGTAGAGGTTGTCGATGTCGTGGGTTTTGCAGTTGAGGTCGAGGACTGATGTGGCTGGGTCGGTGCCGAAGCGACAGGTGCCGACCTGATGGGCGATCGCACCCACTGGCAAAATCTTACTAAAATACCAAGACAGCGGCAGCACAGTGTCTTGATTATCCACTTCTCTGACAATCCCGATCCAGCGCTTAATCAATCGCCTGAAGGCCTTCATATTATTGGGCTGATAGTGCAGCGAAATTTTGCCCTGCTTCACCATTACCCGATTAGCCGGATCTGGCGCATCTTCACCCGTTAGCCACCAGTCTACCGTTCGCCTTGCCGCGAGTCGCAGCGCTAGCGTTGGCGCAATCTTTGGCACGTCCAGCGACAGCATTCGATGATTCACCTTGCCCAACAGCTGAATATGACCCATGGGATAGTCAAAACCGGGCTCGCCCCAGTAATAATCGTTAATCGCCAGCGTCTTTTGAAACACGCTTTGATTCTCTTTGAGCGAGAGTCCTACAATTGCTGAGGCCAAATGCTTCATAAAGTTGCGACCCACCTGATCCGAGCTATTGGCTAGCCCATTCGGATGCTGTTCATTAGCCGAATTCAGCAGCAGCACCGCAGAGTTTACCGAGCCACAGGCAACCACAACAACGTCTCCTGAAAAAACCTGAATCTCTCCGTTAATTTCTGTTTCTACGCCTGTAATCTCCTTGCCGGAGCTGCTGGTGTGCAGCTTATTTACCTTCGCTTGGGTAATTAGCCGAACGTTGGTGTTCCCCATGGCTGGCCGAATGCAATTCACATCCGCGTCAGATTTAGCGTCAATAAAGCAGGGAAATCCATCGCAGGTGTTGCAGCGAATGCACTCGCTTAAAAAAGCGTCTTTTTCGTTAAGCTTAATTGACAGCGGCAGATAAAAAGGCTTCAGTCCTTTCTTTTGAAACGCCTTGTCTAGAGCTGCGATTCGAGCTTCATGGCTAACGGGTGGGTACAGATAGTCTGAGCTACGCGGCGGCTCTGTAGGATCATCGCCCTGCCTGCCATGCACCTGATAAAGATTCTCAGCCTGCTCGTAGTAAGGCTCAAAGTCAGCGTACTTCAGCGGCCAAGCCGGAGAAACGCCCTCATGTAGCTTGACCTGATCAAAATCTCTCTCTCTTAAGCGAAATAGCGCGCCGCCATACACTTTAGTGTTGCCGCCTACCCAATAGCCGATCCCCGGATTAATGTCTTTACCTTCGCTATCTGCCCACACTTCATTCGTCTGATAGCGGCCATCCCGAAAAACGGCGGATGTGCTCCAGTTTGCCTTTTCCTTAGGCAAAAAAGCGCCCCGCTCTAGCACCAAAATTTTTTTGCCACTATTCGCTAGGCGGTGGGCTAATGTGCCGCCCCCCGCGCCCGTGCCGATAATAATCACGTCGTAATGTTCAGCCGCAGACATAGCGAAAGTTCCTGTTGATTTATTCAGATTCTTCGTTTATATGCTCTGAGTGTTAATGGCCCAAAAATTAGAAACAGCGCCAGACTCCAAGCTAGTGTAATGATAACGGTTTTGGCCGCAGGTTCGCCGCTGGCCAGGGCTCGCATGGCTTCGGAAATAACTGACACTGGATTACGGGTGACGAAGCCCAAAGCCCAGTTAGGAAATCCTTCTTTGGGCACATAGCCGATGCTCATAAAGGTAAACGGCAAAATCCAGGGGTTCATCACTGCCGATATGGTCTCTGAAGACTTTGCGCCGATGGCAACATAAAGGGCGACCAGTGAGATCGATAGGACAAAGACTGTTGGTAGGAGGAAGAAGCCAACTGTGCCGATTATGCCGCCGTGAAAGCGAAAGCCTACTAAATAACCGGCTAGCACGATGCCGCTGATTTGAAACAGCAGCCGCACAGCAGAAGAGAGCAGGCGTCCGCCAACTGCCGAGAGTCGGGCAATGGGCATGGCCCGCAGGCGGATGTCCCTACCGCTATCGAGGTCGTTGTAAAATACGCTGCCGATGTTGACAGTGTTGAAAATAAGACCTTGGATCAGCGTGAAGGGGAGTAGAAACTGAGCGTAGCTGCTGTAGCTTGCGCCGGGGGAGACTACCTGGGCAAAGCTAGCTGTGAAGACCAGAAATAGGGAAATTGGGAAGGCCGTTGAAACCAGCGTTTCGGCTGGATTGCGGATGTCTATGAGAATGTTGCGGTGGGCGATAGTGGCCATGTCGTGGAGCGATCGCACCACCCCTCCTTCCCGCCGCGCTGCCACCATCGCTGCTGCCTGCTCAGCTAAAGTCCCCTGAGGAAATGGCTGGTCTACAGCTACCCCATCGTTTAACATGCTTAACTTCTCCTAAAGTGCCTTATACAGCCGCACAGACCAAATACCTAAAGCGACCAACAGGCCCAATAGCCAGAGCAAGCTAGCAGCATATAAAGCACCACTGTTTACGCTGCCGTTAACCAGCCCGCGCAGCGCGTCACAGGTGATACTCACCGGCTGATAGCGCACGAAAGGCTGTAGCCAGGCTGGGAAATTTTCGGTAGGGCTAAAGCCGTTACTTAAGAGCAGCAAAGGCGTATAAGGAATGATTGAAACGGCATTGACTAAATCTGGATCGCGAAGCTTCAGGGCTAGAATGCTGTAGCCGGTGATGCAGGTTCCTGTAAAAACAATAATCAGGCTGAAATAGCCCAGCAGCATCAAAACGTTTCCCTGAAAGCGAAAGCCCAGACCGCAGGCAACTATCAGTAAGACAACTGTCGCTAGCAGGGCCCGCACCATGTAGGCCAGCACCAGCCCGGCGACGACGGCTACGCGGGAAATCGGCATCACCCGGCAGCGTTCCAGCATCCCAGTTTGAATATCTTTAGCTAGCATAATCGCCGAGCCCAGCCCCGCAAAAAACAGCGTTTGCAGGTTGATAACGGGCACCAGATACTGAATGTAGTTCACGCCTTGAGCGGCCATCAGCTTTTGGCCGACAATCCAAAAGCCCAGCAGAAAAACCATCGGAAAAATGACGATCGCCACAATCACAATCGGATTTCGCTTGAGCCGAATTAAGTTGCGCCCGGTGATCAGCAGGCTATCGTCAATAGCTCGCCGCCAGCCGGTTTCTTGGCGTTGGGCGATCATTTGCTGAGCCAGTAAGGCTACGTCGTGATAGGGAGGCATACGGTTAAAACAGCCCAGAATAGCGATCGTCTCTCTAGGCTATTCTACGAGGAAAACA
>JBGTGK010000264.1:0-2654 GCA_041746795.1 Phormidesmis sp. | reverse complement strand
CAGGCGGTACATTTGTTTCGGCTAGAAACCGACCTGCGACTGGCGCTCGAACGCGAAGAGTTTGAGCTTTACTATCAGCCCATTATTGATCTTTACCGGCTGGAGGTGGTTGGCTTTGAAGCGCTCGTCAGGTGGCAGCATCCGACTAAAGGACTGGTTATGCCTGACGAATTTATTAGCTTTGCTGAGGATAGTGGCCTGATTGTTCAGCTGGGCGAGCAGGTACTCAAAATGGCCTGCGCAGAGATAGCTAGATGGGAACGAGCAGGCGTGATTGGGCCAAAAATCACCGTCAGCGTCAATATGGCCGCGCAGCAGCTTTTACAGCCAGATATTGTAGAGCGCATTCAATCGATTGTCCAAGCAGCGGGCATTAGTGCTCACCGCTTACGGCTGGAGCTGACCGAACGCTCCGTTATCAACAATCGTACTTTTGTAGATGGGGTGCTCAGGGCACTACAAAATCACAATATCTACCTTAGTATTGACGACTTTGGTACGGGCCACTCGGCTCTAAGCTATCTACACACGCTGCCAGTTGACTGCCTGAAGGTAGATCGGTCGTTTGTGATGCCGATTACAGCCGAGCTAGATAGCTTGGGCGTCGTTCCTTTGATTGTGAGTATTGCTAGAACGATGGGTATGCAGGTGATTGCCGAAGGTATTGAAAACACGGCACAGCTCAGGCAGCTACAGCAGCTAGGCTGTAGATATGGGCAGGGCTACCTGTTTCAAAAGGCGGTTCCGGCTGAGGGGGCGATCGCTCTCCTTAACCTTCCTATCAGCAAATGGGAAGGCTGTTCGGCCCTGAGTATGCCTAAGCTGCTCTGAGCAGGCCATAAAAGTATCACTGCTTAAAAACGAAGTCGTAGCTGGTATATTCACCCGCGCTGTAGTTCACAACAATCCAGGCTTCTGGATCGAAGGCCAGTGGATAGGCCTCTCGCGTCGCGGCTTTTTCGACAGCTGCTTCGCCACTGGTCTGTTCGATGGCCTGTTTGCTGGCCTGTGTACCATCTAGCTGACCGCTCCCGGCCACGGGCAGCAGGCAGTAAGGTGCGTCAATCACCTGACGTACGGCCTCTCGGGATGCGCCCTGCGGAATAGACAATAGGCGAGAAAGCTCGCCTCTAGAAACTTCAGCGCCGGACTTGATTACTTGCTGACAGCTTGAGCTAGCGATCGCCTGCGACCCCACTCGCGCTGGCAAAACTGCCAGCAGCGCCAGTGTTGCTACCGAGCCACCCGCCCACAGCACCTTGTGAGGATAGTTGGAGATGGCTTTGCTTAGGCGTCTGCTTTTTGCACCATTTTCTCTGCCGCTACTTGTGCTAAAGATCGATCGAACTAAACGCTTTAAGGGCAGCGGTAAACCTGCGTAATGGCTGCGATCGCTTTTTCGCCCAGTTTTTCGCCCAGTTTTTTCAATAGCCGCTTTTCTAGATGCACTCGGTCTAGAGGTTTTTGGTCGGGAGGCTAAGGGTCGTGATGAAGGGCTAGATGCGCCAGAATGTGACATCAGCTGTCTCCTGAATCTGTCAGTAGATTAAGTATAGTACAAATGAACTAAACTTCTGCAAAAACTAAGAATCTTCTCTAGAGTAGGTAGAGAAGTCGGTAGAGAAATATTTCAAAGTCGCTATGAATCGCACGCTAGTTTGGTTTCGCCGTGACCTGCGCATTGCCGATCATGAGCCGCTGTACCGGGCGGCGCGGCGTGGTGTGGTCATTCCTGTGTTCGTGTTCGACCGGGCGCTGCTGCTGCATCCTGAAACCGGGGCAGGGCGAGTGCGCTTTATGCTCGACTGCTTGGCGGCTTTGGATCGGGACTTGCGATCGCGCGGCGGCAGGCTGATCCTCCGGGCGGGCGATCCGGTCAAAGTGCTTCCTCAGCTAGTCAAAGAAACTCAGGCAGACGGTATCTATAGCACTATCGACTTTGAGCGGATATATGGCCGAGTGCGCGACGCCAACCTGAATCAGGCACTAGCCAAAGAAAACTTGAAAATTAGATGGTTTGAACCAGCGGGAACCCTCTCAGACTTAATCCCTTATCCGGACTATCGAAAGCTTTGGTACCGGCAAATGTGTGAGCCACTCATCCCCACCCCTCAGCGGATTAATGTCCCGCCTGATATCCCTTCAGAGGCGCTGCCTACCTTAGCAGAACTGGGCCATACCGCCGATGAAAAGCTCATTCCCAAGGGCGGCACTGCTGAAGCGCGTCAGCTGCTGAATCTATTTTTTGACCAGCGTAAGGCCGAAAAATATTACTGGCAGCTCTCCTACCCCGGTACAAACGCCACCACCGGCCTGAGCCCTCATATCAAGTACGGTGCTATCTCTATTCGAGAATGCGCTCAAACCGTTTGGCGCAGGCAGGCTGAGCCGCAGTGGCTCGAAGATAAGCGGGTGCAGCGTAGCGCTCATCAGGTGATTTCTCGGCTGCGATGGGGCAGCGGATTTACGCAGCGGTTTCGCTATTTGCCGCAGTTGGAGGTGCGATCGCTCTACACCCCCTTCACCGATGGCAGCTTTGAAAACAATGGCTGGGACTTCAACCAAGCTCACTACAACGCCTGGAAAACTGGACACACCGGCTTTCCCATCGTCGATGCTGCCGCCCGCTGCCTGCAAGCTACCGGTGGCTGGCT
>JBGTGK010000263.1:0-5003 GCA_041746795.1 Phormidesmis sp. | reverse complement strand
CCTGAAATAGAAATGTACTGAGGATGGTATCGCGGCACGCCTGCTTCGCCCCAGCCCGTCAAAATTGTTTTATCGTTGGCTACCACGACGCGATCGTTGCAAACGATTGTCCATCCAGCAGTGTCTCGCTTGCTGCTGCGCTTACCGGCTTCGGCATTTTCTATTTCATCAGCGCTGGGCTGCGCTCGGTGGAAGCCAACGGCGAGCTTAATCTCGACATTTTCTTCTGAGGCTTCGTATAGGTAGGGCGCAACGGCTTCAGTATTTTTGTTCTTCAGCTTGATCAACCCTTCCCACTGCAAAACCAGGGGTCTGGGTTTCACAGGCTGGTCGTTTACCGATATTTCAAACCCTTTGCTAATGATGTAGCTATACAGCGCCTCTATTTCGCTTGCTAGCGTGGATTGAAAAGCTACGTGCGCTAGCTGATTAGCAACTTCGCCGCGTAGCTGCATAACTTCCAATACAGTGCCGTTTCTATCTAAAGGGTTGCGAGTCATTTCTAAAGGCAGTTCCCAGGTGTCATCGCTCAGCAGCCAGTCGGGCTCAATGATGACCTTGAAGGCGTCGTCATCGGTTTGAGAGATCACTTGAGCAGACTGACCCATCTTAAAGATGGCTCGCTTCATGCCGATGCCATAGGTACCAATGGTCAAAATATCGTCATCGTCATTGACGTCTTTAGGCTTTCCCAGCCTAAAGGCGTAGCGTTGAGCCACCTCTAGCGGAATGCCGCCGCAGTTGTCTTCTATTTTGAAGGCATTTTCTGAGATTTCTATGTTCGCCCAGAAGCCTGCGTAGGGCGTTTCTGAGGGCGCTTGGCCTCTAATCGTCCGCTGAATGCCGTCTATGCAGTTATCGAGCAGGTCAAGGATGGCATCTTTTAGGTCAATGTCTCGCGTGAGCATGTCCACAAAAAAAGTTTTCGTGGGAGAAGCATTAATTGAGTTCGCTTTCATGGGCTTGCTGGGGGGCTTGCTTGGAGTTTTCGCTAGAGACCGTGCTTGCTATATTAGTGTATCGATTGGGCAGAAGATATTAGTCGCTTTCGATAGGCGCGATCGCACCGCTCAGTCTCTACGCCGATCTCGGCCTCATAGCCATTTTTCTCATACAGACTCACCGCTTCTTTTAGCGCAGTTGCAGTCTCGACCCAAGCCTCTTCAAATCCGCTTTGCGCCGCCGCTTGCTCTAGCTGGCTGAGCAAAAAGCGTCCCAGGCCGTAGCCGCGAGCTTCGGGCAACAGATACATCTTGCGAATTTCTACGGCGTTTTGGCCCCGATCGATTGGATAGTAGCCGCCCGTGCCGACTATTTGCCCCGCCCGCTCAATCACCCAAAATTCGCCACCTGCTTGCAGATAATATTTTTCGACTTCTACTGCGTCTTGGTCGCTACAGCCGCCGCAGCTCAATTCCCAGCCGAGGCCATATTCAGCCAGCACGGTTTTGATGACGCTGGCGGCTGGGGTGCGATCACCCGCTGCCCAGTCTCGAATCAAAAAGTCCTTAAATAAAAACCCCATCCTCTTATCTCTTTAGCTAGCTGTGTATTCTAGGCTCCGGGTACAGCGTGCTTAAAATTGCGCTTTCCTGCTCAGCTATCTCAGCTAGGCGCTCGTTCACGATGTCAGCCTCAAAATACGTCGTAGCCAACAGCCAGTAGATCCCGTAGTGCCGCGCCTCGGAAGCCATGAGTGAACGGTAAAACTTAGCAAGTTCAGGGTCGGAGCAGTGTTCACCAAGTAAGCCCAATCGCTCATGGCTACGTGCTTCTATGAGCGCAGAGACTAGTAGCAAGTCCAACATGCGCTCTGGCTCGTTGTGCCGGACACACTTTTTCAGGGCCGCGCCATAAGGCGGTGGGGTGACCGGCTGTAGAGGAATACCGCTTTTGTCGAGCCACTGGTTGACCTGCTCGTAGTGGCTGAGTTCTTCTTGGGCGATCGCAGTCAATTCCCTGACTAAGCGATCGCTAGAAGGATAGCGCGACATCATTTGAATGGCGGTGCCTGCCGCCTTGCGCTCGCACTGAGCATGGTCGAGCAAAATGGTGTCCATGTGGGCTGTTGCCTGCTCCACCCAAGCCTCGGAAGTCGGCGTTTTTAGAAACTTTATGGTAGGCCGAGCCGGTACTGAAGTGACAGAAACCAAGGGCGTAGGAATCCTTTTATGACTAACTTAAGCAATCGCAGCTGAATCGCGGCGCAAATACTGTACTAAACCTTCCAAGCCGAGGCGATAGCTATCTGAGCCGAATCCACTGATTTGCCCAACGGCGACAGGCGCGATGTATGAGTGGTGACGGAAGGCTTCTCGCTGATGAATATTGCTGAGATGCACTTCTACGGTGGGGATAGCTACGGCAGCAATGGCGTCGCGAATGGCGACGCTCGTGTGAGTGTAGGCTCCCGGATTAATTAAAATGCCCTGATGGCGACTCAAAGCGGCTTGAATCGTGTCCACCAAGGCACCTTCATGGTTAGATTGAAAAAATGTTAGAGTCACCTCTAAGTTGCTGGCGCTCTTTAACAAGGCATCGTTAATCTGCTGAAGCGTTTGAGAACCATAAACTTTTGGCTCTCGCTTCCCCAGCATATTAAGGTTAGGCCCATTTAACACAAGTATGCTCAGCAAAGCTTTTCCAAGCTCTCCCAAGCTATCGGCGGCGACCGTCGCGGTCATCTATAGGAATAGGAATAGGCTCGTGCTCTGGCTGAGCCTGAGGCCCAAACAAAGCGTCTACCACTTTGTCAATCCATTCCCTAAGCTTGTCTAACGCCTGATCGATATAATCCATGAGCCAGATTGCTCCCTCTCATATTCCTGCAATATTTCGCCTTGACGCGATGTAAAACGCCGCCAGCGAGGAACGTAGCTATAGGCTTTTTAAGTCACCATCTGTGATGAAAAGTCAGCCTTCAACTGTATTCATGATAACCAATCTTAAGCAATGATCAAGGTGGGACTGAGAGAATTTACACAATTTCCCTATTTCTTTAGAAGGAAATGAGCTGAGAGTCTTACGGCAGGAGCTGAAGCCTCAGCCAGTTCAGGGCGCTTAAGGCGCTTTGTTGGCGAATGCGATCGCGGCTACGGTCGGCTCCAAATAAATGCTTTTGCGTCAGGGTGCCTGCGGTTGACGAGAGGCCGATGTAAACTAGGCCGACTGGCTTTTCGCTACTGCCACCGCCTGGGCCAGCTACGCCTGTGATACTGATGCCCCAGTCAGTGCCGAGGCGATCGCGCACCCCATCAGCCATCGCCGCAGCTACCTCTGGGCTCACCGCACCATAGCGACTGAGTACCTGCGCGTCTACGCCTAGCAAACCCTGCTTGACCCGGTTGTCATAAGAGATCACGCCGCCCCAAAAGTAGCTAGAGCTGCCGGGCACAGCCGTAATTAGCTGGCCCAAACCGCCGCCTGTGCAAGATTCAGCTACGCCTAGCGTCATTGACTTTTTCTGTAGCAGCGTACCTACCACGCCAGCTAAGGTATCATCATCCTGGCCGTAGCAATACGCTTTGCCAATCTGCCGAATCTCTTGGGCAACCGGCTCAATTAGCGCGTTAGCAGCGGCCACAGAGTCGGCCCTTGCCGAAATCCGCAGCTTCACTTCTCCGTCTCCGGCATAGGGCGCTACCGTCGGATTCTCCCCGTCTAAAAACAGACGAACTTTGCTAGCCAAAGTCTCTTCGCCAATGCCCCAAAACTTCAGCGTTTGGCTGTGAATGACGCCATCGGCCCAGCCGTTGTTTCTTAAGTAAGGAACTGCCGTGGCCTGCCACATAGCTTTCATTTCGTGGGGCACGCCTGGAAAGGTCATCAGGAGTAACCCAGGCCTTGCTTCCCATAGAACGCCGGGCGCAGTTCCGACAGGATTCGGTAGGATGGTTGCACCTGCTGGAAGCTGGGCCTGACGACGGCTGATGTCGTTGAGCTTGTAGCCACGACGGGCGAACTTTGCTGCTATGTCGGCGATGATTTCAGGGCGTTCTAACAGGGGCGTGTCAAAGAAGTTGGACAGGGTGGCCATCGTTAAGTCATCGGGCGTGGGGCCAAGGCCGCCAGTGAAGATGATCAGGCGGGCTCTTTCACAGGCGATCGCCACGGCCCTTTGAATCCGCAGCGAATTGTCGCCAACGACCGTTTGATAATGATGGGTAATGCCAAGGCTAGCAAGCTGCTGGGCTAAATAGCGGGCGTTGCCGTTCACAATATCGCCAAGCAGTAGCTCTGTGCCCACGCAAATGATTTCCGCACTCCTGTTCATAAATCTGCTTCACTCGTGCCTGTTTATTGGCCGGTTTGATCGATGGCTGATAATAATGGCCAAATGAAATGACCAGATGAAATAGCCAGATGAAAATGAGCATTATAGCCCTGCTCAAACAGCTTATCCCCTTTTCTATCGGCCAGAATCAATCAGGCCAGAATCGGCTGATCGGGTGGCTGCTAGGGAGTGGACTGATATTTCGAGGCATCATTGCCTACTTTTTACCACCAGGGTTTGATGAAGCCTATTATTTCCTATACACCCAGCATTTGGACTGGAGCTACTTTGATCATCCCTTAGCCGTTGCACTTTCAACTGGGATAGGCGTCTGGCTCACTGGCACTGTGTCGCCTTTTACGATTCGACTGGGTGCGCTGGGATTATTTACGGGCAGCTTGTGGCTGCTGTACGGCACAGGGAAAACGTTGTTTGGGGTGCGAACGGGCTGGTTGAGTGGGGCGATCGCTTCCTTATCTCCCCTCTTTTTTCTCACCTTCGGCACCCTAACCACACCTGACAACGCGCTCATCTTCTTTTGGAGCGCTACGCTGTATCTGTGTGCTCATGAGTTTTTCCCAGACAGCATTCCCGACAGCATTCTAGAGAGCGTTCTAGACAGTGGCAGACTTTACGAGCCCACGCCACGGCTAGCCTTGATCGGTCTAACGGTAGGTCTAGCCTGCTTAAGCAAATATCACGGTGCCTTGCTAGGCCTGGGTCTGGTGTC
>JBGTGK010000262.1:0-7643 GCA_041746795.1 Phormidesmis sp. | reverse complement strand
GCGGACGCTGTTTTCTTCAGTCTCATAAAAAGGGTCGCCGATAAAGTCTAAGAACGATCCGCGAATGGCTTTGAGATGAGGCTGACCTGACGGAGAAGACATTTAAACAAAACTCCTACTTACTTCCAACAACCTTTTTTTGACTGTCTGCTTTTTAACTGTCTGCTTTTTGACTGTTTGCTTTCTAGCCACTCTTTTTAGTAGGACTGCTCTTGCTGAGCGTACTGTTTTTTATTAGCATCAGCCTGGTTCGACTGCTTTTCCTGAGGCTTAGAATGATCGGTCTGCTTGTCTTTGTAGCTGTAGTCGCTAGATTCCTGCTTTTTGTCGTACTCCGACTGGCTGGGGTAGGACTGGTCTTGCTTGCTAGGGCTATATGCTTGAGTAGCCGCGATCGCCGAGGGCTGCGATCCAAAAAAATGTGCCTACTGTGAGAAATGCGATCGCAACTGCAATAAATAATCGACGAATCATCTTTAAGTATTTCCTAAGTTTTGAACTGAACGAAACAAATTAAAAAGGGGGTTGTACCTGTTGAAGATCTGCCTGTTGAAGATCTGCGTCTGAAGATTTGTCAGCTAGCCAGTAGCCAGCCAATCAATCTACAGCGGCATCGGCCTCTGACGGCCTAGCGCTCGGTGCGCCCGACAAACCTTTTTTGGTCAATTTAGTCACCGCTTCAGCAATCTGCTCACGCTGATTGACCAAATAGACACTTACTAGCGTGAGCGCAACGCCAAGCCACTGAAAGTTAGTCAACAGCTCACCCAAAAAGAGATAGCTGAACATCAGCGCAAACACAGGTGTCAAAAATATCAGCGCACTGACGCTGGTCATATTACCATTAGCCACCAGATAAAAGAAAATGCCGTAAGTTAGCGCCGTGCCAAATACGGTGGCATAGGCCAGCCCAATCCAGTCACCTGCCACCAAGTTAGCAATCGGATAAGGCTCCCACAGGCCCGACATCACAGCCAGCGGAATCCCACCCAAAATCA
Source organism: Phormidesmis sp. (assembly GCA_041746795.1). Lineage (GTDB taxonomy): Bacteria > Cyanobacteriota > Cyanobacteriia > Phormidesmidales > Phormidesmidaceae > Phormidesmis. The sequence goes on along the minus strand of JBGTGK010000262.1, from coordinate 6,645 downwards.
TGTGCCAGCCGGTCGCCACAATCGGGTCGGCATGACGCTTTACATAGCCAATAATAATGGTGCCAAGCGACATTGACAGCGCCGCTAGCAGCATCAAAAATTCGCCGCTCTGCATAAGTCTAGACAAATCAAAGTCGCCGCCTTTCTGTCCATATCCTTGCAGCGCTTGTAACCCGCTTTCTATCGGAATGCCATTTTGCAAAAGACTGTAAATCCAACTTGACGGGAGCCCACACAGGCTAATGCCCACAATCCCGATGGCCAAACCCAGCCAGCCCCAGAAACCTATCAGGTTGCCAAACAGAATTCGGGCCAGCAACGCCACCACCAGCGGCTGAGCATCGATCAACACTGCGCCTAGCCCAGCGCCCGTATTCACTAACCCTGTAGTTAACAACCCTTGAAACATGGCCCCGTCTAGCAGCGCAAACAGCCCAATCCAAAACCAGGCCTTCCAAGTTTTAGGCTGAGGCAGCTTGAGGGCGGCGGCTACTATAAGGGTCAAAATACCGGCTGGGATGAGGCGAAAAGCGGCTAAAAAGAGGGGCGATGTGTGGGGAAGAATATATTTCATCGCCACCATCGCCGTGCCTAAAAAGAAGAAAGGAGCGACTAAAAAAATAGGAGATTTTACCAGATCGGCCTTTTGAATCTGCATAAGCTCGCGGGAGGATATGGTCTGCGATGCAAACAACAATGACTTCACCCACAGAGTAAAGGGAACCTGTCTTCGAGAACGATAAGCTTGCTACCAAATGAAGATGTTTCCCTTAAACTTGTCTGTATAAGAAAATCTCGCAGAGCAAGAGGAATCTTAAGCAAACTATCCACCTCGTCAATAAAAATGATAAGGGGTTTCCCTCGCAGTTCTGGAAAAAGCAAGTCGCGAACGAAATGTTCCAGTCGTCGCCCAGATGAAAGTTTGGCCGTTGCTTTTAGCCACTGCAATATAGCCAGCGGCTGAGTAGGATATAGACTATTCCAAATCGACGATATGAGAAACTTGTCCCAGGCGTACTCTCGTAAGTTTTTCTGCGAGGAGAAGCTAGGATGAATCTGAACGGTGACGCAACGATAGCTTATCAGCTCTAGCCGCTGGCGCGTTCTAACTTGCAGTGATGATCGGCTTATTGGGTTCGAGGCTGTTGGGTTCAAGCCAAGCACATAGCAAAAGCGGTTTTGCTGAATAGCCCTGTACAGCTCCCTCCCTTTTTGACCGGCTAGATCATCCATAGGCCAAGCTAGCTCCCGACGTTTAATCTGGTAGGGGTTAGTGCAGGCAGCGGCTGATTAGCACGGGTCAGGCTAATGTCTGATGGGGCGTCTGATAGGGCATCTGATAGGGCTCGGGTTTGTTCTATCTCGCCGTGCGCCTTCAGCAAGGCGGCTACTTTTTTGCGAATCATAATGCCGGGACGGTCGGTGAACATATGCTCTTCTCGACTGGGCATCAGGGGCACATCGTAATCGGTGGATTCTAAAATGCGCTTGTCTTCTAGCGTGACGGCGCGATCAAAAGCGATGACGTCTTGAGCGGGCGTATTGGCTTCGGTGTCGTTGCGCAGGCAAAACTGCACAATTTGCGAGGCGCGATCGCTAATCGGCGTCATGGTGTTCACCACAATGTGCTCTAGGCCATTGGGGTAGGTGATTTTCAGCTTGATTGTAAAGGGCATGAACCAGTCCATCGCCAGCGTGCGAAATGTTTGCGTTTCGGCCATTTTCAGGTTTTGCCGTTGCAGTTCTGGATTCACCACGCCTAGTCTGGCAAAAACATGAATGCCCTCGTCGGTTTCGGTAACTTCCATCTCATCCGGTGTGGGATGCGCCTCGCTGCCAAAGGTTTCGGTGTGAACAAACGTAGGATGCGCTAGATCCAGCTCATTTTCCATCACCCGCAGGCCAGCGCACTGCCAGGGCTCATAGAATTCTTGAATCAGCCGGTAATCAGAATTTTGCGCCTCAGGCAGCTCAGGAATGTCCGTCAGCGGTTCGCCTAAGCACACCCAAATGTAGCCATAGCGTTCAGTGCAGCGATAGGCTTCCACGCGATAGTTGGCCGGAATCGCGCAGCCGTCTTTTAGCTGAGGTACCCGCACGCAGATACCCGCAGCATCGAACTCCCAGCCGTGATAGGGGCAGCAAATGCGCCCTTGATCGACTTTTCCTAAAGAGAGCTTTGCGGTGCGATGACAGCAGCGATCGCGCACCGCAGCAGGCTGCCCGTTTTCACCTAACCAAATCACCAAAGGCTCACCCAACAGCTCAAAAGGCTGCGGCCCCGCTGCTAAATGCTGTCGCGGCATGACAGGATACCAAAAGCGTCGGAATACAGGCTGCTGAGTAACAAGCATAGATACAAACGATTTAACTAAACAGGGGGCTTTGTATACTGTATACAACCCAGGCTCATTTTTTTGTAACTTTGTATACAATACGGCTCATATATAGCTGATAGTAGCTATATATACTGCTATGGAGGGGCTTTTCTTTTTGGGCTGTCTTTCTAGCTATCTTTTTGGCCATGTAGCGTTGCGCACATACGCACAGAACTGTTGGCCCTGCTGTGCCTTCGAGTCCTACAAGCAAGGGCACGACCAAAACTAAGGCAGCAAACACAGGTAGCACGTATTGCGCCGTGCTATTGAATGCGAGCCGGTCGCCGTCCGGTGGGCCTCACGCGGCTTCACCGGACGGAAGTGTAATCTGATAGTGCAAGGGTTTGGCGGGCTATAGATCAATCATCAGCCAAAGCGTATGGCTTCGAATGCGAACCTAAAGATGAAGATGGCTGCTAAAACCCAGGTGACAACGGGTATTTCACTAGAGCGTCCGGCAGCTAGCTTAGTAAAAGGATAGAGAATCATGCCCGCAGATAGTCCAGCGGCGATAGAAAAGCCCAGTGGAATAAAGAACATGGTGACAAAAGCGGGAATAGCTTCTGTTAAGTCTCCCCAGCGAATGCTGGAGACAGCGGACATCATCAGCACGCCAACAATTAACAAAGCCGGAGCTGTCGCGAAGGCAGGAACCGCTTTGAAAATGGGAACAAACAGAAGCGCAACTACAAACATGATGGCAGCAACGACCGCCGTTAGGCCCGTGCGTCCGCCTTCAGAAACGCCAGCGGCTGATTCTGCAAAGGTCGTGACGGTAGAGGTGCCCATAATTGCGCCCGCTGTGGTGGCGATCGCATCGGCAGACAGCGCCTGATTAGCTCGTGGCAAATCTCCATTCTCATCAATATAGCCAGCCTGCATGCCCACGCCCATCAGCGTACCAATCGTATCGAACATATCGACGAATAAGAAGACAAGCAGCACCGCCAGAAAGTTGACGAGGTTGCTGCCGTTAATACCGCCTAGCCCAACAAATGCCTGACCAAAAAGATTAGAGGGAAACGCGGGTATTTCTATAATTCCAGTGGGCGCTTCGGCCACTCCAAACACCCAGCCTAAAATGGCCGTAGCGCCGATTCCCCATAGCAAAGCTCCCTTAACCCGCTTAAGAATAAACAGAACTGAAATGAAAATGCCAAAGGTAGCAAGCAGAGTAGCGGGCTCTCGAAAGCTGCCAAAGGCTGTTTTAGTCACTTCATTGGCAACAATCAGGCCAGCGCCGCCCGTTGCCGGATCGCCGCTCAGGCCAATATAGGCCAGGAACATGCCAATTCCAACAGTGGTGGAGGCTTTGATACAGTTAGGAACTGCTGCAATTAGGTGGCGGCGAATATCTGTGACGGTCAGGGCAATAAAGATAACGCCCTCAACCAGCACCGCAGCTAACGCAACTCGCCACGGAATTCCTAGCCCCAGCACTACAGAATAGGCGAAAAAGGCGTTGGTACCCATGCCAGGAGCGAGCACAAAGGGATACTTGGCATAAAGGCCCATTACCAGAGTGCCAATAGCAGAGGCAATGCCCGTCACCACCACCAGCTCTCCAAACAGATCGCCCGAAGTTTGCAAAAATACCGCATCTGACATAATCAGCGGGTGTACCACCAAAATGTATGCCATGGTCATAAAAGTGGTTAATCCAGCCAATATTTCGGTGCGAAAATTGGTCTGGTAATAGTCAAAGTCAAAGTACTTGGCGATCGCGCCCTGCCATCCTGTATAACGCGGCGGCGGTGAGCCAAGCGGCCTTTGAAACTCTACGTCGGTCTGACTCATCAAGATTCTCCAGGGATAAAGTTTTTCTTGTATTAGTACAGAACTGGAAGGCTACCAGGCTAGGAAAGCACTAGGCTAGAAGACTACAGAACTGCGCGACTACAAAACTGAGAGATTCGCTATCAAAATGAAGCTGTAAGGCTGACAGAAAGGCTGACAGAATTTTTATGACTCTACAGGGGGCGTTCCACTCGATTTGTTATATAAATCACAGTTCTAACTGCCAGTAAATTTCGGCACATATGATTTTGTATACTGTATACAGACAAAAGGTAGGAAACTGTATTAAAAGCTACAGTCTTTGCTTTACATGAGTCACTGCTATTTTCTACAACTATCCATAGCAAAACGTCCTCCAAATTTGATGTTTGGAGGACGTTATAGCTCACTAAAGCGACTATTTATACTGGCTCATCACAAGACTGGGCTCACTTTGGGCTTATTTGTTCGGCTTATTGTAGAGGCGCTCAAGCCAGTCGCGCTGCTCTTCGCCCTTTGGCAAGTACGGATAAAGCCGAGCCTTTTCACCGTATCGCTTCTCAGGTGAGCCAGCAGGTGACTGGGCAGAGGCTTGAGGACGATGCACCATAAAGGCTGCAATCGTTTTATAGAGGCGCTGAAGTGAATGCGCTAGAGTCGTTTGCCCTGGCGTTTGCCCTGTTGTTTGCTGATGGGGGCGACGGGACGGAATGGAGTGGAACTGATTTTGCACGATCTAACCTGAAGCTAAAACTGTATATTTAGATACCATTCTAGCTATTCAGGTTAAGTTTCGCCAGTGCAAAGCCGTCAATATCCAAAATCTATGTCTGATGACTCTGAATTTCTTTAACCACTCGCGACTTGCTGGCCAGCAGGTGAAGCTGAATTGCGGCGGTTGCGGTTGCGGCATCTTTTTGGGCGATCGCCTCATAAATCTGCCGGTGCTCAAGCCGAATTTCCAGCACCGACGGGTTCTGTTTGATCGTTTGGATACGGAGCAGCGCCATTGAGTCGAAGAGCTGATCGAGTAAGGAAACCAGCCTTTGGTTACCCGAGCTTTCCGCGATCAAATGGTGAAACTGATAGTCTAAATCCAGCAGCTGTAGCAGCGCTTGTTCGTTAGAATCTTGAGGGTCTCGCGCTTCGGCCTGAATGACATACTGTGCTAAGCCTTTGATCTGCTGCTTGCTAGCGTGCGAGCAGGCTCCGGTCACTGCCAGCGTCTCTAGCACCAGACGGCAGTCATACAGCTCCATCGCATCAACGGCTGAAATGGTAGCGACCTGCAATCCACTCGTATCAGCGACTATCAGCCCTTCTTTTTGCAGCTGGCGCAGGGCCTCTCTCAGCGGCGTCCGGCTGACGTTAAGTAATTCAGTTAGCTGCGTTTCTATCAGACGGCTACCCGGCGCAAATTCGCCTGCTAAAATCCCTATGCGCAAAGCCCTGTATACCTGCTCGTACAAAGACTTTCGGCGCTTGATAGGAGGGCGAGAAGAGAGTGTAGGTGAAGCCATGGGTGAGGGCTGTGGGTGAGGGCTGACGGTTAAGAATAGATTGGCAGGCTGATAGTTAGAAGATTAGCGAATTTGTTAGGAGTTAGTATCATTCTATTGACGTATACCGTATACATAAGTAGTTATTTTATAGTCGGGCTGTAGCCAGGGCGACTGTTCGGCCCTAATCCTCCTAGATACACTGTTAGCTAAGCGTAACGGTTGAGAAATTTGTATGTTTGTTCATAGGCGATTGTTGAGCGTTTTGATGTTGGCCGTCGTTGCCCTAGCAACCGCCCTTGGGATATTAGTCATTTCACCCGCGCCTAGCTGGGCGGCTGACTATTCAGGCAATCAGTCTGTCGACCAGCCTGCTAGCCTGATGGCTCTAGAACCCAATGCCAAAATTGCAGTGTACCTGCGACCCGAGGCGAAAAGCCGCGTGGGATATGGTGTGAACGGCGATGCTATAACGGTTTTAGAAAAGGTCAGTGATAATCAAAGCGTTGCCTGGAACCACATTCGCTTTGATAATCCATCCCATGCTGAAGGCTGGGTTCAGGAAGAATTTATATCTTCTAAGGCAGATATGCCCGGTCAAACGCCCGGTCAAAGTCAGCAGATGACGGCGCAGATGGCCCAGCAGAAGGTTCAGAACGGCGGTACAGCGGATCGCAGCAAAGCCGCTTCACAGGGCAGTCACTATTTAGGAGATCAGCAGTCTTCCGCAGGTGGCTCTACACAATCGCAATTCAACCAGCAGTCGCAGTTTAGCCACCAAAATGACCAGCAGTCCTACTCACAGCGAAATCAGAACTAATGGCTGATCCCGATATGAGTTCGCTAGCGGCGGCTAGTGCAGCGTCAAAGCTTAATTTTAGGGTAGATGGAAGTGAGCTTACATCTCGCATCTTCGATTTTCATTTGCCAATCAACGCCTCGCTGAGTGTTGTTGATGTCGGTAGACCAAGCGGCAATCTCATCTTGAAGTT
>JBGTGK010000261.1:0-3019 GCA_041746795.1 Phormidesmis sp. | reverse complement strand
CACCCCCTTCACCGATGGCAGCTTTGAAAACAATGGCTGGGACTTCAACCAAGCTCACTACAACGCCTGGAAAACTGGACACACCGGCTTTCCCATCGTCGATGCTGCCGCCCGCTGCCTGCAAGCTACCGGTGGCTGGCTGGCCCTCAACTTCCGCGTCCGCGCCATTTACGCTAGCTTCCTCAGTAACCTCATCGGCATGGACTGGCGCTACGGCGCACTTCACTTCATGCGCCATTTAATAGATGGCGACTGCCCGATCGATCACTACCAGTGGGCGCAGCAGGCGGGCGTTACCCACTGCCTTGACAAAGCCTGGATTCGCATTTACAACCCATGTCAGGAGGCTATTGACCGCTGCGACCCACAGGGCAAATTTGTCTACCGATGGGTGCCCGAGCTAGCTCACCTTAAGCCCGAGCAGCTGGGTGAACCGCCTAAGCTGAAGGGTTACCCGGCTCAAATTTTGAACTATTCAAAGGCTAGAGCCCGTCGGGAAAAGCAGATTGACGACCAGCGCTATGAAATCATCCACAGCCCCAACGTCGTTTCTCTCATCACCCGAATGCCTGAAGACGTTACCCCTTTCGGTGCGGATCTTTTTCCCAGCGACGTCAGTTGGGCACAGCCACCTATTAGGACACTCTTTCCAATTGCTCTAGATTTAGACAATCTCGATAGGCAGCAGGTCAAACAGTTGCGCACTTGGTTTGTCGCGCATGGTAGCTGGCTGAGCAACCCCAACCGTCAGCAGTTTGCTAAAAAACAAAACCGCAAAAAGCGCACAGAACCCGACAGCGGCCAGCTCAGCCTATCTATATAAACCACAGCCGTAGGGGGACACTGCCCACCAATCTGCTACGAATTCTCCTTGTTCTGTATTTGTTCTATAGTAGAAGACTCTTAAGAAGAAGAAGCCATTGCTGAACGGTTAGGCCGAGCAAAAATCATTCGACCCGCAGAGGTTTGCAGTGCGCCCGTAACAATGACAACTAGGTCATCCCCAATAAACTCGTTGCCTTCTTCAACCACTACCATTGTCCCGTCGTTCAAATAGCCCACCCCTTGAGAAGGTTCTTTGCCCTCTTTGAGCACCTTAATTTCGATGTCGTCACCCGGTAAATAGGTGGGCCGAATAGCCTTTGCTAAGTCGTTAATGTTAAGAACGCTGACCTGCTGCACGCTCGCTACTTTGTTGAGGTTGTAGTCGGTCGTGATCAGGCCCGCATTCATTTCCTGGGCGAGCTTGACCAGCTTGGCATCTACTTCACTGATGTCGTTGTAGTCAGCCGGATCGATCACTACTCGGTCAGGATAGGTTTCGCGAATGCGGTTGAGAATGTCAAGCCCGCGCCTGCCCCGAGCCCGCTTTTGGTCGCTGGCCGAATCGGCGACGCGCTGTAGCTCTTGCAGCACAAACTGTGGGATAACAAGCTGCCCTTCAACGAATCCGGTGTCGAGCAAGTCCTCAATGCGACCGTCGATAATGCAGCTGGTGTCGAGTACTTTGGACTTAGAAGGCTTGAGCGTTCCCTCATTAATCAGCATCGTTTCGTAGCTGTTGGGATTGATCAGCCTAAAAAGGGCGCGACCGTTAGTTTCGGCTAAGCTCATGCCGGAGACGGCAAAAAGCAGGCTGCCCATGACAGCGGTTACCGGCTTAATGAAGCCAAACTTTTCAGGAATGGGCAGTAAAAACAGCGGCGCGAGCATCAGATTGGCAATCAGTAGGCCAATCACTAAGCCAATGGCCCTGGCTAAAATTAGGTCAGGAGCCATGCTTTTGATCTGGCGCTCTAGTCGGCGATAGCTGGTTTGCACGACGAGGCCAGCACCGACGCCAACGAGTGCGCCAAAGCCACCCGTTACGGCTTCTAGGCCTTCAATGCTGGTGACTTGCTGAAGCGCGTAGTCGGGCAAAAAATCGACGCTAAAATAGCCGACGCCTGCCCCGGTTAAAATGAATGAAAAAATGATCAGTGCGTCGAGCATAAAAATAGGGATAGGGCCTGTAGGCGGTAGGTCTTCAGAAGATCTTCTAAAGATTTCCTGGAGAGCTTTAGCGCATGTTAAAGCACTGATATAGGTATGATTACGGCTATTATAGGGGTTGGGCTTGCGATCGCCTCCTTTATCACTTTTTTTGTAATCTTGTCAGTACAAATTTGCCTGAAACTCCCCTTAGCACGCTGCCCAACAGCGAGTCGGCCTACGTCCATATTCCCTTTTGTCGGCGACGCTGCTTTTACTGTGACTTTGCCATTTCGGTGGTGGGCGACAGCAAACGAGGCGACACCTCACCGACCATTAGCCACTACATAGATACCCTAATTAAGGAAATTCAGGCAACACCCATCGCCGGAACGGCCCCTTTGAAAACCGTTTTTTTTGGCGGCGGCACCCCCTCGCTACTTGCCGTTCCTCAGCTCGAAGCGATTTTAGCCGCTATAGACAGCCGCTTTGGCATTGCGCCTACCGCCGAAATTTCGATGGAGATGGATCCGGCGACCTTTGAGCTGGCCCACGCCCAAGGCTACCGAGCAGCAGGCGTTAACCGCGTTAGCCTGGGCGCACAAGATTTTCACGATCAGGTGCTAGCCGCTAGCGGACGGTTTCATCGCCGCGCTGATGTGATTCGCGCTGTAGAAACCCTAAAAAGAGCAAACATCGATAACTTTAGCCTCGATTTGATTTCTGGACTGCCTCACCAAACGATAGAAGGATGGCAGGTTTCATTGGAAGAGGCGATCGCACTCAACCCCACCCACATCTCTCAATACGACCTGATCGTCGAGCCGCAAACCGCCTTTAGCCGGTACTTCACCGCTGGCGAAGTGCCCCTGCCTAGCGACGCTCACACGGCCAAAATGTATCGCATGGCCCAACAAGTCCTCACTCAGAACGGTTTTACCCACTACGAAATTTGCAACTACGCCAAACCGGGCTACGAAGCAAAGCACAATCTCACCTACTGGAAAAGCCAGCCCTGCTACGGTTTTGGCATGGGGGCCACCAGCTA
>JBGTGK010000260.1:0-4520 GCA_041746795.1 Phormidesmis sp. | reverse complement strand
CGGGGAGATCGCTCGTTGCCCAAGGAATCACCCTGTAGACCTCCTGCGCAGCCCACTCACCCGCCTCACTACGACTCAGGGCTACTGATACTTGGCTGACACTCTTGGCTTGTTCTAGCGCTCTAGACCCACCGAGCGACTGATACTGGACGCACTGCATGGGTTGTACCGTTCTCTCTAGCGTCAGTTTGGCAAGCGCCTCTGTCGGGCTGTCCGTAATCACAACCCGGTCGGGCTTTTGCACCAGCTCATTGTCAGGCGTAACGACATAGAACGCTGCACCCTCATCGCTATTTTCCAATCGCCTAAACTCACCTTTAACATCACGCTGAACCGCACCAGCCGCAGCACCGTTAGCATCACGTTCAATAAACACTGCATTACCGTCTCTGTCGGCATAAACTAACCCCTCTGCGTACATCTGATCGATCAGCGGGGAGGGCAGGTACGTTTGCTTCAGCAGGCGCTCTCGTACCCCTAGCCATCGTGCTTCTAATTGCGCAGGTGGAACAAACTGAGCCGCTGATACTTCAGCAACCGCAGCATCAGCTTGTTCAACAGCGATCGCTCGCGCTGTGCCTGTTCCTAGCTGACGTTCTAACCACACTAGAGACTCACTCACACTAGCACCTTTAACTTTCATCACCAGATCGATGGCACCATAGCCCTTACTCTCTTCTCCGGCATCTCTAAACTGCGGCCCAGCTATGACAATGGCGTGATTTGAGCTTGACCACCGATTTGAGTCAAACTCACTCGGCTGCATACCCAGCTTCAGCGCCACTTCTGGCAGCGAAATTACCCTCAGTTCACCACTTCTATCAACCAGCTTTTGCAATCGGCTGATTTGACATTGCAGCGCCGCTGTCTGCGCTTTCATCTGAAAGTTCTCCTCAGATAGCGCTAACGCCGTTTGCTCAAACTCATTACGCTTTTGCACCTGCCTTTGCCTATCTGCGGCTAGCTCTCTTAACTCGTCTGTCGATAGGTCTAAAGCCTCAGCTTGATTGACGCTCTTGTAGTAATTTTTCATCGTCTCGTGCTGCACTTTACTACCGCGAATACCACGCGATAGTCCTAGCGGTTTCATCGCTTCGGCATAGCTATCTTGCAACGCCACTAGCTTGACTCTATCCCCCACATAATCCTTCGCATTTAAGTGGCCCTTTTCATTCAACGGCACGACAACTGCATGTATGTGTGGCGTTGATTCATCTCGATGGAACGTAGCGCGAACAATATTATCGCCGTATCTATCTTTTAACCACCGCGCACTTAACTGTTCCCACGCTTGTAACTTACCCGCTTGCCACTCACCAGCAGCATCTGGTGCATCAGGTCTAAAGTATTCTGGCGACGCGCTTAGCATCACTTCAAATGCCAAAACAGCAGCGTGTTTAGGATCGGCACTTGTCCGTATCTTTTTACCACCGTTATCACCAATTCGCTCTCGCACTAACTGAACCAATGATCTATCGCTATTCCCCACAAAGCACTCATTGTTAACTGACTTGCTTATATCAGCGTTAGGTGTCTCCTGAGTACGACCATTATGATGACCACAAGCAGCTACCTGTGTATCGGTCTTAAGCCGCTTACCCACTCGCGCAATTGCATACGAAGAAGTGTTACTCATCGTTGAACAATAATCCTCCACTTGGTATAAAGGTCAGCATCGGATGATCAGTAGATTTGATATGCGTATTAATATCAGGGCTAATATACCTGTCAATATCAGAACCGATATACATCGCAGCAGCACAGGTAATACGGCAAGAGCAGCAGGTAAATCCTAAAAAGGTTTAGTGGGTGTACCTTTTTTTGATGCCCGCCGAGAGTCGCGTCAGGAATGGAAGCAGAATCAGGCAGGGTTTTGAGTAGTTGGCCAAGCTGGGCGAGTAGGGGCTGAGCAACCCCCTAAAGAGACGCACAACAGAAGTATCCAAAGCATAAACCAGGGCACAGAAAATGGCACAGAAAAGAACCAGACGGACGACGATTACCCGCTCGCTCGCAGACAAGTTTAGTCAGAAGTTAGAACAACTGCCTGAAAAGAAAAAGGTTGAACTCACGCCGAAAGAACTTATATTTGAAAACTTAGAGCAGCTAGATGATCTGCTAAAGAGAGGCTACGACTATAATGACCTAGTTGCTCTGCTCAAAGAAGACGGCATCCAGCTTAGTAAGGCGACCCTGCGCCAGTACCTCAGAGAAGCAAGAAAGCACAGAACTAACCAGGACAAGACTACAAAAGACAAAACGCATCGAGCGGAGAAGTCATTGGCCCAGCCAGACAAAGCGCAGCATCTACCAAAACGTTTAGTTCCTGAAACTCTCACCCATTCAGAGCAGCGATCTCCCAACAAGTTTAGCAAGGGCAGGCTGCAATCCGATGAGAATCCAGATCGTTATCCTGACGGTCACGGTAAACCTCTTGAGATAAAAACAGACCTATGAGTCAGCAAAAATCGACCACCCAAACGAGGAGTCATCACGCTCCTGAACCAATCGATAATCAAGCCTCAGAGAAGCAGAGCCAAAACCTTCAGCCCGAACCAAAAAACCCATCAGTCGAGCCCTTAATTTTATGGGTAAGCGGAGGCAAAGGCGGCGTTGGCAAAACCACAACGGCCCGCATCCTAATAGACCTGCTATCAGACAAAACCGACCACATCTATGGCTACGACTGCGACCCGATTAATCCCCAATTCAAAAGGTTCTATGGCGCTGAATTTCTGCCGCTGATGAGCCCTGATACCCAGACTGCCGACATTGCTCTAGAGACACTGGCTGAGCGCATAGAAAGTAAAGCAAACAACTACATCATCATCGACTCTCCAGCGGGCGAAGTCGATATGCTCGGACAGTTAGAAAAGCGCTTTGCCTTTATCAGCAATCTCAGACAGATGGGTGCCAGACTCACCCGCGTTTTGGTACTGAGTACCACGCTCGAAAGTGTCAATCTGTTAGAACATGCAATCTCGAATGCCAAGGGTTTACCCGTCGCCCATGTCGCGGTTAGGAACCTCCACTTCGGCAGGCCACACTACTTCGATGCCTACAACCGCTCTAGCATCAAAACCGAGCTAGAAAGACAGGGCGGTATGACCGTAGACTTTCCTGAGCTAGGAGCGATCGCCGCCAACAGCATTGACCAAAACAGCTTGACCTATAGCTCGGCCATCGAAAAAGAAAGCGGCCTGCCAACGATGCGGCGCTCGATGGTCTATCAATGGCGTGAGAACGTTCGCAAGGAATTTGCTAAAGCAGGACATCTGCTGGGAGTAGGGGCATGAGCGAAAGTTCTTTAGACCTGCTCCTCCAGGGTCGCTCAGAGGAGTTTAAAAGTAAGGTACGCACCCTCGTGCAAGAGCACAGCATTGATGAGAGCGACCCGACCTTCATCTTGCTCGCTGGCACCAAGACGCTAGAGGTTTTACTGGAGAAGTACCCGCAGGAGTTTGATCAGCTATTCAAACAGCTCCTGACTCAGATGGACGAACGTTGGAAGCTGCTGCAAAGGGAATGGGCGGTCGCTGCCGCAGAAAGTGGCCGCTCAGCAGCTCACGCAAAGGCTGGGAGAATCAAAGCAGGTATCTGAGGCTGAGCAGGAAACGATTAGGACGCAAGCAGGCTCACAGGCTGAGCTGCTGACCACCGTTTATCAGGAGCAAAGAAAGCAGCTCAAGAGTGAGGCTGAGCAGCTTGCCGCCGTGGCGATCGCTCATGCGCAAGCTACTGCTGCTGGTCAGGTGAAGGATATATCGAAAGGGTTGCGCAAGGCTTACTACCTGGAAGCCGCTGGATTTGCTTGTGCTTGTGCCGCAGGACTCATGCTCACGTCTTGGACAATGGCCTGGGTATCACGCGGACGGGCAGAGAATAACTCAGTATGGGGCGATATAGAGCGATGGAACGGAGACGAGCTACAGGCTTGTGTTAATGCAAAAACGCCCACCTGCAACTTTCACATCAAGGTGCCAGAGAAGAAATAAGGCATGACGACCTGATAAAATCATTCGTACTATCAACGTACTAGCGTATGCGCAGAGACTCGATCTTCTACTATCTCTTTCGCCAAGCGCCTGCACTCCTGTCTGAACTCGTCCCCGACCCACCGGCTAATGCCGCTGCCTATCGGTTTGATTCAGTAGCGGTCAAGGAACCCAGATTCGAGATCGACGGCGTGTTTCTACCGCCAGAAGGGGAGCCAGGAGCCGTTTTCTTTGTGGAGGTGCAGTTCCAAAAGGATATGCGCCTCTACGAACGGATCTTTGCGGAAGCAGCGCTTTACTTCTACCGCAGCCGGGAGCGCTTTACCGACTGGCAGGTCGTCGTCATCTATCCATCTTGCAGCACCGAGCAAAGCAATCTGTTTCCGCATCGCAGCCTTCTGAATGGCGGTCAGGTGCATCGGCTATACCTGGACGAGCTAGGCGATATCCGCCAGCTACCTCTATGGGTCGGCCTGATGGTGCTGACGACCGTAGATGAAGCGCAAGCACCTGAGGAAGCCAGGG
>JBGTGK010000259.1:0-6170 GCA_041746795.1 Phormidesmis sp. | reverse complement strand
CTCACCAATGCGCTGTTTAATGAGTCCATCTATATCCAGCTTGCAAGGCGCAGCCGGAACCGCACAGGTACGAAAATTCACCTGCCGATGAAAGCCCTTACCGTCTTTATCCAATGCAAAAACGCAGGGCTGATGGCCTAGTTGATACAGCGCGTTCGCCAGCTCCAGCGTATGCACAACGCTGCCACGCGGCTTGGTAGAGTAAGTGAGCAAGGCGATTTTAAGAGACAACAGCTACTCACCTCTAAACCCGGTTAAAGGTTCGGCCAAATCCCAAAGAAGCTGTTGCTCATTTTTGTACGCGCAGTAAACCTCTCTTCCAGCCGTGACAGCGCCTACCGACTCACAGGCCAAGTCGTGAGGATGAAAGATTGCCTGTACCTTAGCAACATTCTCAGGCGGAACGCTCAATAGAAACCCGAAGCTAGGAAAGCTAGTCAGCCACTTTTGCCAACTCACTCCTAGCGGATGAGGAACCTGATCCAGGCAGAGTATGGCACCGCAGCTCGAAGCCTCTGCTAGCATCAGCAGCGTTCCTACCAGCCCGCCCATACTGATATCTTTGCCAGCATGAACCAACCCAGAGCGCGCTAGCTGCGGCAACAGTTTTAATTGTCTCCTCAGCTGCTCAGACTCAGCCGTCGTTGCCGCATTCCAAAAAGGATACGCCTTGTAATAGTCACCTTTTAAATTCACTACCATCACCAACACATCACCCGGCTGCGCATCAAAGCTGGTAATCAGCCGCCGAGCCCGTCCTAAAATAGCGGCTGATAATCCTGCATAAGGACTATGGCAGTTGGTGTGCCCGCCCACAATCGGCACGCCGTAGGCTACCGCCGCCGCTCGCATTCCCGCCCAAATGGGCCCGCTTTGTTCAACAGATTCACTCCACAGTGCATTCACCACGGCAATCGGCACCCCACCCATTGCCGCAATATCCGAGATATTCACCATCACCGCACACCACCCGGCAAACCAGGGCTCGCGTGCTACCAGCTCAGGCGACATGCCCTCGGCGGCTAGCAGTAAGTAATCTTCTCCATCGAGAATCGCCGCACAGTCATCCCCTAGCCGAATAGGATACTGGTCGCTGCTGAGCACATACTGACCGATGGCGTCAGCCGCTGTTTGAATATCTTGCTTATGCAAAATGCCTACAGCAGATCGCAGCGCACTCACTAGCTCAGATAACACACTACTCGGAGCCTCTACCATCTAGGCAGCTCGCCCTATGGGCAAAGCTGGACGCTGCTGATCGGTGGCAGGATAGTAGTCTAAGTCAGCCTGCATCAGGTGATGAGGACGATCAAGAATGTCCATTTCTTCCAGGCTGTTCCAGTGGAGCCGCGTGAAGAAGCGGACGTTTTGAAGCTGGACGGTGGCAAGGAAGCGATCGCATCCCCAAGTATTCGCCGTTGTCACCGCCTTTTGAATGAGCCCTTTGCCAATTCGCCAGCCCCGCCGAAAGTCAGGATGAGTGCCCAATCGTCCGCCGTACCAAAGCCCCTGCTGGGTCTCGTATATTCTCACCACGCCTACAACGCGATCAGGCCGATCAGCTGTGTGGGCGATCGCCACAATTGGATAGGAGTGCCGATCGGTTGAATCGCGATCGCTCTCTTCAAACAGACCTTGCTCTTCGCAAAAAATCTGTCGTCGCAGGTCAAAATAGTCAGCAATCTCACGCTCAGAAAGCGCCAGCTTAAAGCTGTAGGTTTGTTTTATTTGAGTCGTCATAGCCATGCAGTTCAGTTATTTTTCAAAACTAGAGAGCGCCGAACAAGCCCCACACTTCGCGCAGCCTGCCTTAATATCAATAGAGAGCAGATTCGCCTGCTTCAGCCTTGCGCCAATCGTTTGATACAGCTCAAACATCAGCTCACTGCTCGGGGGAGCCTGTCCTGATAAAGGCGTTCCAACAATCGGCACAAAGGGAACAACAAAGGGATAGACGCCGATGGTGATAAGGCGATCGCACATCTCCAAAAGCGTTTCCTTACTATCTCCTAGTCCTGCCAGCAAATACGTACTCACCTGCCCCCGGCCAAACACCTTCACCGCCGCCGCAAACGCCTCAAAGTAATAGGACAAAGGCACCTTTGCTTTACCTGGCATAATCCGCGCCCGAACTGCGGGATCCGCCGCCTCTAAATGCATCCCTAAGCTATCAACACCAGCCGCTTGCATTCTCTCAAACCAGCGAAAATCATCTGGCGGCTCACACTGCGCCTGAATGGGTAAATCTCTCACCCGACTGCGAACCGCTTCGGCACAAGCTCTTAAATACGCCGCGCCTCTATCAGTCGTGTTCGGCGTCCCCGTTGTCATAATCATATTCTCAACGCCATCCAACCGGATGGCGGCTTCTGCCACTTCGGCAAGCTGTTCTGGCGTCTTTTGGGCGATTGTTTTCCCCGCATCTAAAGATTGACCGATTGCACAGAACTGACAGGCTGTTTTTCTGTTTTCGTATCGAATACAGTTTTGTAAGACAGTGGTAGCTAAAACGTTGTGGCTATGGAGTAAGGCAATTTTCCAGTAGGGAATGCCGTCAGCAGTTTCTAAGCTGTAGAACTGAGGCTGCTTAGGGAAAGCGATAGAGGCGATTACTTTTCCTCTGTGCGTCAGCGTGGACTTGCCGGTAGTACGATCGTGGCCCACTGCATAAGGCGACTTAGCCGCTCCATTCGTATACACGGGAACCATTACCGTCGTTTCACCCACCGTCACGGCCTTATGATCTGAAGGGCCAGCGCCCCCTTTTCGGCCCGAGGCACCCACGGTATCGACAATCAGGTTTAGCCCTTTAGTTTGTAGTTCGGTAATAACCTGTTGCTGATTCATAAATTAAAAATTAAAGAGATGGGACTGCCGCTTCTGAGGGAGGCGCAGATGAACTAAAGAAAGAATCTGGCGCAGGCGTGTTGGAATCGCTATTATCGGCGTTATTATCGGAAGCATTTAAAGGAGTATTGGCACTTTGGGCCTCTGCACTTTGGGCCTCTGCACTTTGGGCCTCTGTTGAGCTACCAAATGAGCTACCAAATGAGCTGCCAAATGAGCTGCCAAACAAGTTATTAGACAAACTATCAGAATCTACAACAGAATAAGCCTGGGTATTGAGCTTGAGCTGTAAAAGATCGGGGCGAGCGTAGTGACCCACAGAGTCCATCATGCGCTTGCGCTTAGTGATTAAAGAGAAATCGAGGTCTGCGATCGCCATCCCCTCACCCTCCCTAATCGGCTCACACAGCTCCACCCCTTCAGGGCTAATAATTGCGGTATAGCAGCCACCTTGCAGCACCTTTTGCAGTCCTTCTGGGGCAATTTCAGCCGCCTGCTCCGGCGTTAGCCAGCCGGTCGAATTCACCACAAAGCAGCCCGACTCTAGGGCGTGATGACGCATCGTCATTTCAGTTTGCACTGCGAAAATTTCGCCCACCATAGAGCCCGGAAACTGGCCGCAGTGAATCTGTTCATGCTCAGCCATTAGGCTATAGCGCGCCAGCGGATTGTAATGCTCCCAGCAGGCCAAAGCGCCCACCTTACCCACCGCCGTATCGCACACCTTCAGCCCCGAACCATCGCCCTGCCCCCACACCATGCGCTCATGATAAGTCGGCGTTATCTTCCGACGCTTCAGCAAGCAGCTACCGTCCGCATCAAAAATTAGCTGAGTGTTGTAAAGAGAACCCTTGTCACGTTCATTTACACCTAACACAATCACCATTTGATGAGTCTTAGCCGCCTGACTTACCGCCTCAGTCACAGGCCCAGGCACAACAACAGCTTCCTCATAGAGCTTCATATGCTCTTTTCCCATCAGCACCGCTGGCAGCACAAAAGAGAAATAAGGATAGTAAGGGACAAACGTCTCTGGAAAAACAACCAGTTCCGCGCCTTCCTTAGCAGCGTCTTCAATCGCCTTCAGCACTTTTTCCATCGTGCCAGACTGGCTGTGCAGCACAGGTGCAATCTGCACAGCAGCAGCGCGTACAGTTCGAGAATAATTCATCATCTATCGCGGCCCATCTGTTTTAGATGACTACATTGTCCAAGTGTCGAGAATAAAGGCACTCTCTTTACGATGCATCAGCACAATATCCAGCACATCCAGCGGACTAATTGGCTTGATGCCTGGAATTAAAGAAGGCTCTCCATGGCCATAAAGCGCCTGAAGCGCAAACCGGCAGGCATACACCTTGCCGCCATCTTCGATAATTTTCACGACTCGATTGTTCATCGCTAGGTGACCCGGAAAAGCCTCGTCATTCAGCTTAGGAAAGCCGCGCTGAATGCCCAAGGTCACGCCGGGGCCGTACAGCAGCACAGAGGTATCAAACCCTTTGCTAATCAGGCGACTTACCTGCAAAAGGTTAACTAGCCCAATCGAGCCTTCAAAGGCAACGGTATGGAAGGTGACGAGCGCTTTCTCTCCTGGATCGGCTTTAACGTCGGGAAACACTTTCTCTTCGTAATCTACGAAGAAGTCACCGGCTTGATGCGCGGGGGCTGTTACTTGAGGCATTTGATTCACTCCCAATATGAGATTGCTTCACAAGCCTAAAAGGTTAACAATCTCTTGCTTGTATCCGTTGTTACAAAGAAACAAAGCCTAGTGATTGGGACAGCAAAGCGCAATTGCTAACCTGCACAAAAAGACAGGTGTTGATGACGATTAGCGTTAGACTATCGCAAAAGCCTGCTATAAAGGTCACTCGCTATGATTTTGCCTGTCTATAAAGCGAGACTTTACGATCTGGTAACAGCGTATACAGGTATGCTCGGAACTCGTCTTTATGGTTAAGGCATCATGCAATGGTTTAAGACATATGCGCTCACCATGAGCGGTTACAACAACGTTCTCAAATGGTTCGTTAAGTTATGGCATCACATTTTTCGGTTATAATTGTCGGTGGCGGTCAGGCGGGTTTGTCTGTGAGCTACTGCCTAAAGCAGCGAAATATCGATCACATTGTTTTTGAGCAAAATAGCGTTGGCCATTCGTGGCGAAACCAGCGCTGGGATTCTTTTTGCCTGGTAACGCCCAACTGGCAGTGTACGCTACCCGGCTATTCTTACAAAGGAGAAGATTCTAATGGCTTCATGCCGCGAGATGAGATTGTTCAATATGTGAAGAGCTATGCTGAGTCTTTTGAGCCAAATCTGCGAGAAGGCGTTTCGGTGCTGAGCGTGCGCAGGCATCCCTCGCAAAAGCTGTTTGAAGTCTCTACCTCGATCGGAGCGTACACTGCCGATCGGGTGGTTGTGGCCATTGGCGGCTATCACACGCCTAAAATTCCCAGGATAGCTGAGCGACTGCCTGAAGACATCCTACAGCTGCACTCGTCAAAGTACAAAAGCCCGGAGTCGCTGCCTGAAGGGGCGATTATGGTGGTGGGTACAGGGCAGTCGGGCGCGCAGATTGCGGAGGATTTGCACATAGCAGGGAAGCAGGTGCATTTATGTGTGGGTGGGGCACCGCGATCGCCCCGAGAATATCGCGGCAAAGATGTTGTCGACTGGCTCGACCAAATGGGCTACTACGACATCCCAATCGACGAGCATCCGCAAAAGGAAAGCGTCAGAACTAAAACAAATCACTATGTCACCGGGCGCGGCGGCGGGCGAGAGATTGACCTGCGTCAGTTTTCGCTAGAAGGCATGCAGCTACACGGCAGGCTCAAAAGCATTCAAGGAAAGCATATTGAGTTCAAAGACGACCTCAAGGAAAATCTAGACCATGCCGATGAAGTGGCCGAGAGCATCAAGGGCACGATTGATAGCTACATTGATAAAAACAACATAGACGCCCCAACAG
The DNA here is from genome assembly GCA_041746795.1 of Phormidesmis sp. Taxonomy (GTDB): domain Bacteria; phylum Cyanobacteriota; class Cyanobacteriia; order Phormidesmidales; family Phormidesmidaceae; genus Phormidesmis. The sequence goes on along the minus strand of JBGTGK010000259.1, from coordinate 346 downwards.
AACCTTCTTATCAGCCGGTTTGGGAGCCTGATGCTGAATCTCCTAACCTTGACCTACGGGCCGCTAACCTTAGTGCGATTATCTGGGCGACGGGCTATCACGCCAACTTCCAATGGATAGAAGTCCCCGCCTTTGACGGTAAAGGTTATCCTAGCCATGAGCGCGGCGTCAGCGTGGTGGAAGGTCTTTATTTCCTAGGATTGCCCTGGCTGCACACCTGGGGCTCGGCTCGTTTTTCTGGCATTGCCCGCGATGCGAACTACCTGGCGGACTGCATCGCAATTAAACACAGAGTGCGGCCCCGGCAGCCAGCTAAAGCTGTTAATGAAGTGGCGATCGGCTCGTA
>JBGTGK010000258.1:0-2761 GCA_041746795.1 Phormidesmis sp. | reverse complement strand
AAACGACATCTCACAGCCTCTGTAAAGATACTTCGAAAAGCGTCCTCATAGGCTTGATCAGATTCAAGCTGAATCTCGTATTCAGGGTCAAGTTCCCAATATTGTCTAGGCTGCGATGTTTTTTCTGAAGACAGCACTAAGGTATGAGCAGGTGGAAGTCGCCAAATATTTTGATAGGCGGAAGAGGATTTATCTTCCAGATTTAAGTTGAGGTAATCCAGAAGCTTACCCTCATTGAGCTGTCGGGGAACCTCGGCTAATGCTAGCAGTGCCTTAATTTCAGAAGCAAATATAAAAGTGGTCGAAGAGCGAAAATAATAAAATGGCTTTATACCTAGATGATCTCTGGCACAAAAAAGCTGTTGCTGTCGCCTGTCCCAAATAGCAAAGCTAAAATCGCCCAAAAGCTTATTTGGACAGTCTTCCCCCCATTTTTGATAGGCCGCCAATATAAAATCACTGTCTGCAATTTTTTCCAATGGTCGATTAGGCAAATCCAACACAGATGCTAGCTCATCTCGATTGTCAATGCGAGCATCCGCCGTAATGGTCAAATCAGCCTGATTATCTACTAAAGGTAGCTTCTCTAGGAGTGACTCAGGCGTAGTCCAAAGCATACGGTGCCCAAGCCCTACCGATCCCTCATACCAGATGTCAGCTCCATCAGCTCCCCGATGAGCGAGAGAATCAACCATCCGCCACAGGTCGTCGGATCCTACAAGACGCTGGTCGAGATGATACATTCCTACAATGCCGCTCATTTCATTTTCCTGTGCCTGCGGCGGAAAGCGGTTTGAATCGGTTTAAGTTACTTAACCCGCCCACAATGACCTGTCCCTGATACTCAATCCAGGCATGGGCCTCCAGCATTTGAGAGTCATCTTTAGCAACGCCAATATGCAACTCGTGACGATACCCATATCGATTTAGCAGCAACTGTGTTGTTAAAGCCCGCGCCAAGCACTTTGCTCTTCCAGGCGCATAGCGACCAGCTATGGCTACAGCCCACACAATAAAGTTTACAGCGACAGGTCTTACGGTTTCGTGCTCAACCCAAATAGACGGAATGGCCTTTAGCTGCTGCCTGAGTGTGCCAAAAGGGAGTAGCCACAGTGCTAGACGAATTGTATTTAGTAAAAGATAAGTGTAAAGTAAAACGCGCCGCTCTTGCCATGAAAGAAATCGCAGCTTGTCACGACGTTTCATCACGCACCTCGACCAATTTTGCACGCTCTAAATCCAGCAAAACCTTCGTCAAATCTTGCTTGCAGTCGTCCGAAGACACGTCATATTCTGCGGTCAAAACGCTATGCAGTTCGCCAAAGCTACAGGGCTGCTGAACTAACTCCCAAATGCGAGCACCTACTTCATTTAAGCCATAGTAAATACCTGAATCTAAGTTCAAGATGACGGCCTCATTCGCAAGCTCAGATGAGAGTTGATTTTGCGTAGATGTGATAATAGCCGTTGAAGAAATATTTAACAGTTGTGAAGACATATGCACTTTAGACGTGAGCTTGCAAACTATTCAGCGCTGACAGAAACATCCATAAAAACTACGTTGACTTCAAAGGAGTAACGTTTTACGGACATCCTGTTCAACTTTTTAGTTCTACTCAATATTTTTTGGGCATCTGGCAAGATTCCCGCATTTTTACATAAACTTTACATAAATTTGCATCGAGCTAACATAAGGGTAACTAGGGCAAAAGTACCCCACGATTTGTAAACATAAGAAAGCGTTGCATAGCCAGCGCGACCAGTTGCTCGCCTTCGCGGATATCCCCGATCAAAAGCTGACTCAAGCGCTGACAGAAATTGCTGCTGGCTGTGAGATGCCCTGTAGGCGGTGCGTGATATCTGCTTGCTGCACCGCCCGCAACCCGTCTGTATTGCTGAGGATTGCAGCTTTATAGCTATCGGCTTCAGACATTGCTACAGGCTCGGGCGCAACGTATTCGGCAGGATTGCCCACGAGCTGCTAAGCAAATCTACCTGCTCCCATCGCGGTTTGTGGCTGTCGCCGTCGTATCGCCGTGATCGCGTGAACATTCTTGGCACTGCCACCGGCTCAACCTGGTTAGCTGGCTGAAGTGCGATCGCCGCCAGTGCTGCGGAAGTTCCCACTACGGCCTTTCGGCCTTGGGCGCATCGCTAGCGCTCGCGGGCGAGGTTCCTAATAGCAACCTTGCTATGTTTCGGATGGTTTCTATTAGGAAAAGAATGGATTCGCATGTGGTTTTCGTCATTTCTAGTACAGTGCGACCTTATTCCATAGGGTTTTATATCTATTGGAATAAGGTCGCATTGTCACAACAGGGTCTGTGACAGTTGTCTTTTGTGGGTTTGGTGTGGGCTGAAATAGTCCGGCGTGTAGGGCCATAAGCGGGCGTTGCTGCTGTGGTGGGGATTAGATGGTGGGCAGAATAAAGCCCCTGTGCTGATGGTGAGGCAGGGGCGTAGTGGTGGTGGTGGTGGTGGTGTTTGGGAGGTAATGTAGTAAGTAAGCCAGAGCACGCTAAACCCCTGCAATAAAACGGTTGCAAACGGGACATCCCTTATACACACCCCCTTTGCTTGATGCGGTTAATGCAAAAATAGGTTTGCCACCAAGCCTCTTGATATGCTCCGTCCAATTGGGTTCTGCTTCTAAAACCTTGTCTAGCCCCTCTTGAATGACCGCTTCTATGTTCGCCAGCTCTTCGGCAAAATAGCGCATCGTCTCAAACGCTTGACTGGGGGCATCTCCTTGCTGAACAAC
>JBGTGK010000257.1:0-5707 GCA_041746795.1 Phormidesmis sp. | reverse complement strand
TGCCTAGTTTCTCGGCAATCTGGTTAGTCGGGCGGTAACTCCAGGGTTAGTTTGCCCAGAACACCTTTGCGAAACTCGATGAGCAGCTTGCGGGCTGCTCGCTCCTGTAAGCCTTGAAACTTTTGCTCGGCGAGCATGTGTAGGTAGGTTTCACCAGTATAGTCAGTCGGGTCGATGTCGTAGCGAGACTGAAGGGCTTGAGTGCGGTTGCGCGATCGCTCTTCCACATCCAACCGCCGAAGCAAATCGACGAACGCCGAGGCAACCCGCTGCGTATCGTAGGAAGCCTCGCCAATGTCGTCGCAAACAGCCAGCTTGAGGGCGGCGTCCTGGTCAGTGAGCTGAGCGGGAATAATCCCAGGCGCGTCTAGCAGGTCTAGTTCGTCAGAAATGCGCACCCATCGGAGCTGACGGGTCACGCCTGCCTTGCGAGCACTTTCGACCACACGCCGCTTGAGCAGCCGGTTAATCAGGGCAGATTTGCCCACGTTAGGGAAGCCGACCACCACAGCGCGAACGGGACGAGGCTGCATCCCTCGATGCTTTCGCCGCTCATTCATTGCTATCCCTGCCGCTTGAGCTGCTCTAGAGATTTGGCCGACGCCTGTGCCCTGGTTAGCGTCGGTATAGTAGGCGACTTGTCCTTGAGATTTGAACCATGCTTGCCAGCGATCGCGCGCCGCCGCCGGGATCATATCCACTCGATTAATCACCAGCACGCGCTTTCTGCCTTCCAGCCACTGGCCAAGCTTAGGATGCAGCGTTGAGAGCGGAATGCGGGCATCGCGCACTTCTAGCACCACGTCTACGCGCTTAAGCTGCTCCTGAAGGGCCTTCTCTGCCTTCGCAATATGCCCTGGGTACCACTGAATCGAAGGAGAGGACATAGGGTGAGGAGGAGGTAGAAAATTAAGGAACCACCAATACTGGACAGGGTGATAGGTTGATTACTCTAGCACTAACGCTGTCCTCACGTCCCTCGTCGGTTAGGCCCGTTCCTCGGCAGCCGATAATCACCAAATCAGCCGAAACCTCATCGGCCACATCACAAATGACGAAGGCTGGATTACCCTCTCGTTCAATGGTTTCGGCCTCAAAGCCACGCTGTTCAAATACCGTCTTTGCCTGCTTTAGCAGCGAAGCAACCGCATCAACCGACGTTTGCTCAGGGTGGGCCGGGTCGCTGTTCTCTGGCGGCTCAACGACAGAAAGCAACACCACCTTGGACTGGCAAAGCTGGGCCATATCTAAGACCGTCTGCAATACCTTTTTAGCGCCAGGACTGGAATCGATTGAAAATAAAAGCGTCTTGTACATAGTTAGGAAGAAAGCACACTTCAGTTAGGAAGCACAGCCAGAGGGCGAACAGAGGGCGCAAAATAAATCAGATTTTTGACAAAGTTTTCAAAAGGTTTCTTTTAGGTTTGGTGCATAAGAGATCACACATTTCTGTAAAATGGTAAACAAAGGCGATAGATAGTTGTACTCATTGTATGCGATGAGTACAACTACCTTTAAGCAAGTCCTTATAGAAAAAAGCTGTTAAAGGCGATCGCCTGTTACCGTGCATCATTCGAGATCATAGGTTAGTCAAGCTTTGACCCACTTTCGAGTTTGATGCAGTCAAACGTTACATAATTTTTTAGGAGAGTATATTCCGTGGCCAAGAAAGCCCTAGCCGATCTATCTGCTGCTGATGTTTCTGGTAAGCGAGTGCTGGTACGCGCCGACTTTAACGTGCCGCTAGATGACGCAGGTAATATCACCGACGATACCCGCATTCGCGCTGCGCTGCCTACTATTCGCGACCTCACCAGCAAAGGCGCAAAGGTCATTTTGGTGAGCCACTTTGGTCGTCCAAAGGGCAAAGTTGTCGAGAGTATGCGCCTTACGCCTGTCGCTAAGCGCTTATCAGAAAAGCTGGGCAAGGACGTGATTAAGTGTGACGACTGCATTGGTGATGAAATCGCGGCTAAAATTGCGGCCATGCAGAATGGCCAGGTTGCCCTGTTAGAAAACGTTCGCTTTTATGAGGGCGAAGAGAGCAACGATCCTGAGTTTGCTAAAAAGCTAGCGGCTAACGCTGACCTATATGTGAACGATGCCTTTGGTACAGCTCACCGGGCTCACGCTTCTACGGCAGGCGTAACTGAGTACTTGAGCCCATCTGTCGCGGGTCTTCTGATCGAAAAAGAGCTGAAGTATTTGCAGTCTACCGTAGACAATCCTCAGCGGCCCTTAGCGGCAATCGTCGGTGGCTCTAAGGTCTCTTCCAAAATTGGCGTGATTGAAACCCTGCTCGATAAGGTCGATAAGATCTTCATTGGCGGCGGCATGATCTTCACCTTTTACAAGGCTCGCGGCATGAGCGTGGGTGGCTCCTTAGTAGAAGATGACAAGCTGGATTTGGCGAAGAAGTTAGAAGCGAAGGCCAAGGAAAAGGGCGTTGAGTTTTTGCTTCCTACCGATGTGATCGTGGCTGATAAGTTTGCGGCTGATGCAAATACTCAAACCGTCAGCGTAGACAGCATTCCGGATGGCTGGATGGGCTTGGACATTGGCCCTGATTCTGTAAAGACTTTTCAGGACGCTTTGGCTGACTGCAAAAGCGTGATTTGGAACGGGCCGATGGGCGTGTTTGAGATGGAGGCTTTTGCGAAGGGCACTACAGGCATTGCAACTACGCTGGCCGGTCTTACTGACAAGGGCTGCATTACCATCATTGGCGGCGGCGACTCCGTTGCCGCCGTAGAGCAGGCTGGCTTAGCTGACAAGATGAGCCACATTTCTACAGGCGGCGGCGCGAGCTTGGAGCTATTGGAAGGTAAGACGCTTCCGGGTATCGCAGCGTTAGACGAAGCGTAGGGATGCTTGATTAAGGGTAAATAGACTTGGAGAAAGCCGTTGTACAGTCCTAAAGTACGGCGGCTTTTTCTTACAACGGGGACTGTATTTATTTTTGTGTAAGCGGCCTAAAGTTGTAGATTCGGCTGAACTGGTGCGATCGCACTACCCAAAATCCCCAAAATCTTCCCAACGTCGCTAATGTGATATTCACTAGAATCAATCTCTACTAGGCGATCCGATAGACGCATAAACCGCCACAGCGTACCAATTGTCACCACGCCGTAGATGACATCAATTAAATTTTCCTTTTGCTGGTTGAACTGCTGAGCGGCGATCATCTCAGCAATGCACTGAGGGAAACCCACCTTTAAGTTCTCGTTTTTGGCTTCTACTAACATGATGACGGGCGATCGCACTAAAATTTGTTCCGCCGAGCGGCTGATCAAAAAATCACAGACCCCATTCAGTCCTTGCTCTGGGGAAACCGTAAAATCTATACCCGAAAATAAGCTGATTTGAGTTTTAAAGTGCCTTTTCAGATCCAGCAAAACAGGCATGATGATGAGTTCTGAGCGGGCTTTTTCAGTGCTGATGGCTACGGCCAGTTCTACATTCTCACGCAGCGTTTCAGTCAAATAAGCGCTACCGACAGCAGCGGGAGCATCTGCAAACAGCCCTGATGATTCTTTAATAGATAGGTCAAACGTCTCTATCAATTGATCTATCGTAAAGTTGCCATAAGCCATGTGACACCAGCAATTCGGTACTTTGCCTAGATCATAACAAGAAAGCTCAATGCCCTTGATCCAAACTTTTATCCTAATCGTCCTCTGTTCCTTGATCGCAAGGCTCTGTTGCTCTATTTCGCAGACGCTCAAAGGTGCTTTGTTACTTCTTCAACCATTGCGTTAAAGTGTGTGATCGCATTCTGCGCATTTTCAAGTATTGCCTGCTGCTCAGGCCATAAACTCCCACTCCAACGAGCATCTTCTGCTAATTCATTAGCTCGCTTCAAAAAGTCTACTATTTTCGACACGTAGTCATTTTGGGAATCCGATGGTTGAGTAGTCGATGAAATACAATTATTCACTGCGGTGACGTTTTGGGGGTTATTTGTGGGGCCATCTCCGCTGGGTTTGGCTGCACTGGAGCTATCCTTTCGGGTTGCATCTGCTGAGACACTGACTGGTGGGAGATAAACCATATCGCGATCACGATCACGCTCGCGACTAAGCCACCTACGACCAAGAGTGGGATTGTCAGTTTTTTTTTGCCAGTCTTCGAGTATGATCCTTCACGGCCTGGAACACGAAATCTTATCCAGTCTTTAGACTCAGACTCAATTCGGCTGGATAAACCGCGCCATACGCCTTTTGCTTCTAGCCCATGCTCAGACTTCATTGTGGTGACGACCACCCAAATTTGAATGCTGCTCTCAGATATCGAAAGAGCATACTTCTTTAAGTCTGAAATCAACTCGTCCCTTAGGCGCTGATTATTATCTCCACCCTTGTATGAGATAGGATTTTCTTCTTCAGCACGAACCTCCAGACTATCGGCTGTTTTTTTTATCTTTTTGAACTCAGCAGGACAAACTGTAAATCCATATATGCTATCAGGAGCATTGATAACCGCTGCGTCTACATCAGTAGCTAACTCTCCCCTAGCGCTAAGCGCTTGAATGGCTATTTTACGAAGAAGCTTCTCTGTATCACCACCCTCCGACCCAACCCAAGCAACCGAATTGCGAATTTGACGCCCCATAAAATCGGTGCGCCCATCTCGGGTTTCTAGAGCTGTGACTAGCAGTATTAGACGTTTGTGGGAGCGTGCCAGAATTATTGATGGCTTCTGGCTGTCAATAATCTCTTCAGGCTGTATTTCTTTTAGCACTGAAGGAATAGTTGATCGCTGATCGCCCTTATCATCAACCTCTAACCAAAAATAATCATGTTCCTGAGATTTACCGCAGCTTTGAACATAGGTTTTCATATTATTTGCTCTCTTAAATATTTTGTATATGGAGTGTTAGCTCAGCCACTTTTTACCAGTCAGAACAGTGAATCCTCCTGTGGTTTTGCATCCACGCGAAAACGTCTCAATGGCTTCCTTCAAATGCGTATCAGAACCCATCCAGTCGCGAATAAAGCTAAAGAAACCTGAGTTGCGATGCTGGAGATGGATCTTCAGCAAAAAGCTCAGCAGATAACGAAGAGGCTGCTCACTATCCTCTGGGTCATATTTGGCATCGTGTCTTACTTTTCGGAAATAGAAGTCCGGAGTACCATTTTCATCAGGTTCAATCCGTGAAAAAACTAGCCCCCCTACCGTTTGAACAGGCGTAATGACGCTCGCAATCCAGGGACTCAGTTTTTCAGAGTTCAAATATTCAAGCAGCACTTTATAGCCTTCATCCACTCGTCTAGCTAATTCTTTAGCTGTTTTTTCATCTTGCAGGTACTTCTCACACTTCACAGGTGCGAGAATAATCAGCCTTGGTGAGTCAAGATCTTTGTAGGCTTTTTTAAAGAGGTCTTTGATTTGCTGGGGACGGTTGATCCGTTCGTGATATCTACCCTTTTCTTCCATCAAAGCAGGGGCATCAATTGGAATCAAAACGGCTGCGGACTGGCTTAAAACCGTTGTGACAAATTTCTTTTCCTCTGCTGTTGCCGTAGTATTGTGATAAGTTCCAGGATAATCTCGGAAAGCTAACTGTAGATCAATGGCACTGACTTAAGCCGAATCAAGCAGCTAGCTTAGCTTTTAGGACAGCGCGAGGTTGTTTCATGCGAGGAAAAGGTTTGGGCCGACGCTTAACGACTCTGGGTTCATGACGATTCGGTCGAGCGGGCAGCAA
>JBGTGK010000256.1:0-5356 GCA_041746795.1 Phormidesmis sp. | reverse complement strand
TCAGCTAAGACAGGCATAATGAGATGAGTTTGATTATCTTGAGCACAAATGACGCGCCTAGATAATACCGCCCATGTCGCTCGTGTCTTTGAGGAAACCACTGTAAGCTTCCATACCGTGCTCGCCGATGTCCAAGCCCTTGATTTCTTCTTCAGAAGAAACGCGCAGACCCATGAGGGACTTAATGACTACCCATATCAAAGAAGTCACAATCACGGTGAACAGGCCAACTGCCACAATCCCGATAATTTGAGCGATTAACTGAGTGATGCCGAATCCAAAGAAAAGGCCTAAATCTTTGTGAAACAGACCTACTGCTAACGTACCCCAGATACCACACACGAGGTGAACAGAGGTAGCACCTACGGGATCGTCGATTTTGATGCTGTCGAAAAAGCCCACGGAGAACACCACGATGACACCGGCTACAGCACCCACAATCACCGCTCCCCAGTAACCAATACCGCCGCAGCCAGCCGTAATGCCTACCAGCCCAGCCAAAATGCCGTTGATGACCATAGAAAGATCGGGTTTACCACTGAGTGCCCAAGCGGTAAAGGTAGCCGCAACGCCGCCCGCTGCCGCTGCTAGATTAGTCACCAACGCAATTTGAGGAACAGCCAGATCCGCCGCTAGCTGAGAACCGGGGTTAAAGCCAAACCAGCCAATCCATAAGATGAGGCATCCCAGTGTGGCAATGCTCATGTTGTGACCGGGAATCGCGTTGACGCCGCCGTTTTGGTATTTGCCAATGCGAGGGCCGAGGAAAATAGCGCCCATGAGTGCAGCCCAGCCGCCCACAGAGTGAACGACCGTAGTGCCCGCAAAGTCACTGAAGGCGACGCCTTCACCCAAAAAAGACAGATCAGATAGCCAGCCACCGCCCCAGATCCAGTGAGCCGTGACGGGATAGCAAATGGCCGTGAGCAAGATGCTGAAAATTAAAAAGCTAGAGAACTTAATGCGCTCAGCCACCGCCCCAGATACGATGGTAGCTGCGGTTCCGGCAAAGGCTACTTGAAACAAGAAGAACACAGGCACAGTCAAGGTGAGCCCGTCTACGATGGAATCTGGCTCAAAGCCTGCTAGGAAGAACCCACTGAAGCCAAAGAATGCGTTGCCCGTGCCAAATGCCAGAGCATAGCCTACTGCCCAAAATGACAGGGTTGCCAAAGCAAAGACGATCAGATTCTTAGTCAGAATATTGACGGCATTTTTTTGACGGCAAAAGCCAGTCTCTAACATGCCAAAGCCCGCGTTCATGAAAATAACGAGAATGGCGGCAATCGTAATCCAGATATTGTCCAAGATAGCTTGAACATCACTGGCAGTAACCTCTGCCTCTTGAGCGTGGGCTGAAACGCCCCATACGGCCACAATCACTAAGGCCATTGGAATGCAGGTTAGCAACTCCCAACCGCGCGGACGACGAAACGCTAGCCTGAGAGCGCGTTTGGCCATATCGGTAAAGGGCGGGACGTTAGCATCCCAGGGCGATGGCGATCGCCCTGGATGCTTTCTTTTATTGATTGTAAAATTAGACATTTTGGTCTTTGACGTTCCTAACGCAATTTAGACAGTAATCCATGGCCTTAAGGGTTTTCTACTTTACCGGCTTGCTTGCCGGGCTCATAGGAACAAGTTCACCCGTCACGCGCCTGTCAAACTGATGGGCCTATTCCACCAATTCTGCGGAAGTCATTCTGTATCGACTGATACCTTCGTGGGTGAGCGTGTACCCACAGGTCTCGTTTTTGAACCTGTTTTAGGGAAAGTTTACAAAGCGTTTTATTTTCCCCAGCCGATTTGCAGTGTTTTGTATCAGGTCTGCAACATTGTTTTTTAGATCCTGTTTTTTAGACCCCGCCTTTTAGATCCTATGGATTGATCATGTGCTTTAAGTACTGGCGAGCGCCCAGTGCGGCGAGCTGGTTTTGCTTGTCGTTCACCATCGTTTTGAGCTGCTGCCGGTAGGCTAAAACCTGCTCAAGCAGATCTCGGTTGTGCGTAGCCAAGATTTGAACCGCCAGCAGTCCGGCATTTTTAGCGTTGCCAATCGCAACGGTGGCGACTGGAATGCCAGCGGGCATTTGGACAATAGAATAGAGAGAATCTACGCCGGAGAGCGTGCTGGTTTTGACCGGAACGCCGATCACGGGGAGAGGAGAGATCGCGGCGACCATGCCGGGTAAGTGGGCAGCGCCACCTGCGCCTGCAATAATAACCTTGAGCCCTCGGGTGTGAGCCGTTTCGGCATAGGTAACCATGCGCTGCGGGGTGCGATGGGCTGAGATAATGGCGACCTCGTGAGGGATATTGAACTGCTCGCAGATGGCGATCGCGCCCATCATCGTCGGCAAGTCCGAATCGCTGCCCATCACAATCCCAATCTCTACCCCGGCGTCTGCCTTAAAACCTGCCTCAAAATCTGCCGGTGCGCCTGCCTGTATAGTCATAGCCTCAGTTTTTCTTATTGACTGCTTTTATCCATGTCTGATACTACTGTCATTCTCAACGCTCGCCTGCCTCACTATTCGGGGCTCCACCAAATTGAAATAGAAGGCGGGCTGATTAAAGCCGTTGAGCCGGTAGATGAGGCGATCGCAGCTTCCCCTGATTCAACCGTGGTAGATGTTGCTGGCGACTGGGTGTCGTCAGGCGCTGTGGATTTACAGATTAACGGTGCCTTGGGGTTGGCTTTTCCCGACTTAAGGCCAGTGCATTTTGATCGGCTTCAGGCTATTTGTGAACTGCTCTGGCAGCAGGGCGTCGATGGATTTTGTCCGACGCTGGTAACCACTTCGCTGGAGAATTTTCACAATAGCCTGTCAGCCTTTCGTACATTTGGGCGTCAGCAAAAAGCAGGCACCGCTAAAATTTTGGGCGTCCATTTAGAAGGGCCGTTTTTGAATGCGGCCAAACGCGGTGCTCATCCAAAAGAGTTTTTGCAGCCGCTCACTTTAGAGACTGTTGAAAGGGTGATGGGTGAGTTTGTTGAAACTATTAGCATTGTGACTTTAGCGCCTGAAGTAGAAGTGGGTGAAGGGGTAATTGAGTGGTTGACGAGTCGCCGTATTACGGTCAGCCTGGGTCATTCTCTCGCTACCGCAGGGCAGGCCAGCCATGCTTTCAGTCAGGGAGCGACCATGGTTACCCACGCTTTTAACGCCATGCCTAGCCTGCATCATCGCCAGCCGGGCTTACTAGGCGCAGCGTTGGCTAATCCTCATGTCTTTTGTGGCTTCATTGCCGATGGCCAACACATTTGCCCGACTATGTTAGATCTGTTGGTTCGCATGGGTCGGGGCAGCACGCATTCTATGATGGGCGGCTTGTTTTTAGTGAGCGACGCGCTTTCTCCTTTGGGCCTGTCGGATGGCACTTATCCCTGGGATTCGAGGCAAATTGAAGTTGTTGATGGGACGGCAAGGCTAGCTGATGGCACTTTGTCGGGAACGACGCTGCCGCTGATTGAGGGGGCGGCAAATTTGGTGAAGTGGGAGATTTGTAGTGTGGAGGAGGCGATCGCGCTCGTTACTCAAGCCCCTCGCCAAGCCATCGGCCTCCCCGACCTTACCCCCGGCAGTCCTGCCCATCTTCTCCGCTGGAGCCACGATAACCAAATCAACCAGATCGGCTGGAAACGCCTAGATATTTAACCAGCTCCATTTCGTTTAAGCTGATCGTAGTGGCCGCCAATAGCAACAAGATAGACATAGCGATCGTCAAACCTGTAGATAAGACGATCTTTTTGTGAAAGCCGTCTAGACCAAAGATCAGATACTTGATGCCTTAGTTTCTCCGGTTTGCCTAAGCCAACGGCAGGGTCACCTCTTAGCATCTCCTTTATCTGCCGACGTAACGCTGCATGTAGCTTTTTGTTCTGTTCTCTCAGGTTCTCGTACTCAGTCCATGTATTTCTTTCAAACACTAACGATCTCATTCGTCATCTACTGAAAGGATCTCATCCAGTTCCTGCTGCGTAGGAATGTAGCCGGGGTCGTGCTGATGGTTTTCCTGGTAGTCTCTGATTTGTCGCATCAAACTAGGATTTTGCAAAACGTACATCGTTTCTTGCTCACTTTCCCAATCTTCAGCGCTTATTACAATAAAGTCTTTACCATTTCGTCGAGTTACTTTTAATGGCTCGTGACGGTCGGCGGCTGAATCTACAAAAGTTTTCAAGTTATCGCGAAACTTATTAACGCTGATGCTTTCCATAGCAGATAATGGCCTAGTTTTCAAAAGCGAATGAGCGTACGGCAATACCGTACATAATCATGATAACTCTATTCGCCTTTTTTGCCGTGCTGAATGCTTCACGGACGAGAAGAGATTGTAAAGGTGATAGAGGTCACTCGCACAGGGGAATTATGGCGGCTAAGCTCAAAGTAAGATTTTTTGATACGGCTGCCAATAAGAGGACGGATTGTCCGTAGGAGCGGCGTAGAAAGATAATATCTCGCTCGGCTTAACAGCTTGCATCACGCTCAATTTTTCAAGGAATTTTCATGGCTAGCAAAGTCACTCCGCTCTATGCTGAAACGCTTGTACTGTTGAACCTGTGGGCGCTAGATGAAACGCCCGCTGCTAAGTCTAAGTTTGCGCCCAGCAAGGCTTACAAAGCAGCGTTAGAGCAGCTAGTAACCAACCAAGCTCTCAGTAAAGAAAACATAAAAGGCTATGACCGTTACGCGTTAACTGAGAGCGGCGAGCACGATTTGGCAAAAAACCTTGCAGACGAAGCTTTTGTTTTCAGCTCTAATATTGGCCCCAAAATCACCAACGCGCTTCTGAGCTGGATAAGAACACAAAGCGCTACGGGTTCAGCGTCTATGAGTTTAGCGATGGATTCGGTTAGCAAACAGGCAGTAGAAAAAGTTGCTCAGACGAACGGTAGTCAAACAAACAGCAAGGCTTCTCAAATCGTCTCATACGATGAGTTTACTAAAACGGCGATGAAAACGTATGACCGGCTGAACCAGGATTACAACCTGGATGATTTGGTGCCCATTTATCGGATTCGGAGGGAAATGGGCGATCGCCTCCCCCGCAAAAAATTCAACGAATGGCTGCTAGAAGTACAGGCCAACGATCTCGTTCAACTGATGGGTGGCGATCTTCCCAACGTCACTTCAGACCAGCTAGAGGACTCCGTTGCGATTCCTGGCGGTGGCACTCGTTTTTATGTAAAGCGACTGTAGCAGCTCAACAACACCTACCGACATTTACCCGCTGACCACCCTTCCAGTCTTCCAACACTCATGCCTGCCCCACCTAAAACCTCCGCCGACTCTACTATCATCGCAGCTCTACAGGTCAACAACCCATTTGAAAGACCACCCGTCGTCACAGA